>CAMYKD010000076.1:0-19353 GCA_947258885.1 uncultured Kiloniellales bacterium
GGAAGTCGCGGTAGGGACACGGGTTGCCCCGCGCCCACCGGGTCGCCGGAGGCAGTCACCCGCCTCCGGCTCCCACAGAACGTAGCGTGCGGATTGCCCGCACTACGCTCTTCGGAGAGTGGTTCACAGCACAGCGAAACGGGGTCAGGTCCTGTTTTAATGTTTTTTAAGATGAGCTTCCGTTCTGTACAAACGCCCTATTACGTGACAGGCGCCGCTCCTTACCGGGCGGTTGGGCTAAGCCCGGCCCGCGGGACTTCCTCTGGCAGCGCGACCGCCCCCTACTCCTTCACCACCGGCTTGCCGTCCTTGAGCCACTTCCGGACGCCCTCGGTCACGTTGTAGACCTTGGTGTAGCCGCCCTGCTCGGCCAGCATGTTGGCGATCATGGACGAGCGGTGGCCCTGCCAGCAGATCACGATGACCTCTTCGTCCTGCTTGACCAGGCTCTGGAAGGCGGCCGGGAACTCCCGGTTGAAGGTGCCGCGGGCGTCGAAGGCGGTCAGGCGCTCGCTGCCCGCGATCACCCCGGTCTGGGCCCATTCGTCCGGGCGCCTGAGGTCGACGATCCTCACGCCCTTTTCGAGCAGGGCCTCGAGCCGGCCGTTGTCGACGTTCGTGAACTTCGGCGCGGCGACCGCCAGCAGCTCGATCTCGAACTTCAGCGTGGCACCCGGCGGGATCACCCCGCCCGCGCCCTTCCGGCCATAGGCGAGCTCCGGGGGAATCACCAGCTCGCGCTTGCCGCCGACCTTCATGCCCGCGACGCCCATGTCCCAGCCGGCGATGACCTGGCCGCCGCCGAGGGTGAACGAGAAGGGCTCGCCGCGGTCGAGGCTGGAATCGAACTTGGTGCCGTCGGCGAGCCAGCCGGTGTAGTGCACGGTGACCCGCGAATGGCGCACCGCCTCGGCCCCGGTTCCCGGGGTCAGGTCCGTGGCCGCCAGCTCGGCGCCGGTCTGCGCGGCCAGGGCCGGACCGGCGTGGCCCAGCACGGCGGCCAGAAGGATCAGCGCCAGGTGCCTCGTCATGTGTCTCATCGCACTCCCGTCCTATCGAACGGCCGCTCGCCACGAGCCGGCCGGCGCGCACCCTACGCCGCCGCAACCCGGACTGGCAAGGGCCGGGTTCGGGGTCGGCGGCCCCGGGCCGCAGCCCGGCCGTGCGCGTCCGGGCGAAGTCGGCTATGATCGGGCGGACGGCGCCGCGCCGCCGGCTTCGGTCCGCCGGAGTCCCGGGCGGGCGCCCGGGGAAGGAAGCGATGGCAGAGCAACGTTCGCGCCGGCGGATCGTGATTCTGGGGGCGGCCGGGCGCGACTTTCACAACTTCAACGTCGTCTTCCGGGACGACCCGGCGGTCGAGGTCGTCGCCTTCACCGCCGCCCAGATCCCGGGCATCGGCGGGCGCCGCTATCCCGCGGCCCTGGCCGGGGCCCTCTATCCGCAAGGCATCCCGATCCTCGACGAATCGGAGTTCGACGGGCTCTGCCGGCGCGAGCGCGTCCGAGACGTCGTCTTCGCCTACAGCGACGTGCCCCACGCCCAGGTCATGCATCTGGCCTCGCGCGCGGTCGCCGCCGGCGCCGACTTCCGGCTGCTGGGACCCGACGGCACCATGCTGCGCGCGGGACGCCCGGTGGTCGCGGTCACGGCCGTGCGCACCGGCTGCGGCAAGTCGCAGACGGCGCGCTGGCTGGCCGGGCGGCTGAGCGGCCGGGGCCTCGGCGTCGCCGCGCTGCGCCATCCCATGCCCTACGGCGACCTGGCGCGGGAGCGCGTGCAGCGCTTCGCGAGCCGGACGGACCTCGACGCCGCCCGCTGCACGGTCGAGGAGCGCGAGGAGTACGAGCCCTATATCGCGCTCGGCCAGGTCGTCTTCGCCGGCGTCGACTACGCCGCGATTCTCGCGGCGGCCGAGGGCGAGGCCGAAGTCATCCTGTGGGACGGCGGCAACAACGACTTTCCCTTCGTCCGGCCGGATCTGAGCATCGTGCTCGCCGACGCGCTGCGGCCCGGCCAGGCGGATACGCACTACCCGGGCGAGGCGGCGCTGCGCATGGCCGACGTCGTCGTGGTCAACAAGGTCAACGCGGCGCCGGAGGCCCAGGTCGCGCGGGTAGAAGCGGAGGTGCGGGCGATCAACCCGCAAGCGCCGGTCGTCCGCGCCGCCTCGCTGGTCCGCCTGGAGGCGCCCGAGGCGCTCCGCGGCAAGCGCGTGCTGGTCGTCGAGGACGGTCCCACGATCACCCACGGCGGCATGCCCCACGGCGCGGGCTTCGTCGCCGCCGGCGCCTGCGAGGGCGCGGCGATCGTCGATCCCCGGCCCTTCGCGGCGCCGGACATCCGGGCCATATACGCCAGGTATCCCCACATCGGCCCGGTGCTGCCGGCGGTCGGTTACGGCGCCGAACAGGTGGCCGCCCTGGTGGAGACGATCAACCGGGCCGACGCCGACCTCGTGGTCAGCGGGACGCCGGCGGACATCGCGGCATTGCCCGGGCTCGACAAGCCGGTCGTGCGGGCCCGCTACGACTACGCCGACGCGGGCGAGCCGACCCTTGGCGGCATCGTCGACCAGTGGCTCGAGGACAGCGGCATAGGGCGCGCGAAACCATGAACATCGACCTTCGTCGGTGGAGCCTGTTCGAATTCCCGATCGTTATCAACCGGACGGAGACCCGCATGCAGAGCATCAAGACGGTCCCGGCCGCGGCCCGCGGGCATTAGGTCCATGCGGGTCGTCGTCGCGTTGGGCGGCAACGCCCTGCTGCGCCGCGGGCAGGCCCCGACCGCGGAGAACCAGCGCACCAACGTGCGCTTGGCGGCCCGGGCGCTCGCCCCGATCGCCGAGGCGCACGATCTCGTCGTCACCCACGGCAACGGGCCGCAAGTCGGTCTGCTGGCGCTTCAGGGCGCGGCCTACAAGAAGGGCGAGTCCTATCCGCTCGACGTGCTGGACGCCGAGACCGAGGGCATGATCGGCTACATGATCGAGCAGGAGCTGACCAACGCGACGCCGCAATGGCAGAGCGTCGTCACGCTGCTGACCCAGGTCGTGGTGGACGCCGCCGACCCCGCCTTTCGGGCGCCCAGCAAGCCGATCGGTCCGGTCTATTCGAAACAGGAGGCCGAGGCGCTCGCCGCCGCGCAGGGCTGGGCGGTTGCGCCCGACGGGGCAGGCTACCGGCGCGTGGTCGCCTCGCCGCAGCCCAGGGAAATCCTCGAGATCGCCGTGATCGATCTGCTCGTCGGCAAGGGCGTGATCGTGGTCTGTGCGGGCGGCGGCGGGATTCCGGTGGTCGAGCGCGCGGACGGCGGCCTGGTCGGGATCGAAGCGGTCATCGACAAGGACCGGGCAAGCGCGCTGCTGGCCTGCCGGCTCGATGCCGATGCGCTGCTCATGCTGACCGACGTCGAGGCGGTTTGGGACAAGTGGGGCGAGAGCGAAGCGCGGGCGATCCACCACGCCGCGCCGCAGGCGCTGGAGGCGGCGGCATTCGATGCCGGGTCCATGGGCCCCAAGGTGGAGGCGGCTTGCCGCTTTGCCGAGACCACCGGCGGCGTCGCCGGGATCGGCGCGCTCGGCGACGCGGCCGCGATCCTGCGCGGCGAGGCGGGCACGACGATCGCCATCGGCGCCAAGGGCATGAGCTTTCATCCGGCCGAAGGGACGGAGGGCTGACCGGCCACCGTTCCGGGGGCCGAGGCCGCCGGGACCGCAAACGCTCCGGCCGCAGCCTGGCCGTGCGCGTGCCGCGGGAGTCGCATATGATGGGGAAAGGGCGGGGATCCCGCCGCCCTCAATCCGCTGGCTTGCAAGGAGTCGGGCAATGACACAGGATCAGCATCACGCAACGTTGGGCGTCGTAAGCTTCGGGCTCGCCATCGGCCTGACCTGGGCCATCATGGTGTTCGTCCTCGGACTTCTGGCCGCGTTCTTCGGCTGGGGCGTGCCGATCGCCGGCGCCCTGGCGAGCCTCTACATCGGCTTCGGCCCGACCTTTGTCGGCAGCATCGCCGGCGCGGTCTGGGCCTTCGTCGACGGCCTCGTGGCCGGCCTCCTGATCGCTTTCTTCTATAACCGCCTGCTGCTCACCCGCCGGCGCCCCCTAGGCTGACCGCGCGGGTTCCGGGCGGCCGCGGCCTGGGCCCGCCGAAAAGCGGGCGGACGACCTCCGCGGCGTCCATCGCTAGGCCGGCTCCCTCGGCACGGTCTGTTGCATCGAAGGCCGCGCGGCGAAGCCCTCGTACCAGGCCGCGAGCCGCGGGCGCGTGGCGCGCCAGTCGTCCTCCGCGAAACGGAAGTCGAGGTAGCCGAGCGCGCAGCCGGCGGCGATCTCGCCGATAGTGAGCGAGCTATCGAGCGTGCCGGCCTCGCGCTCCAGCTGGTCGAGCGCCTTGGCGATCTTGCCGCTTTGCAGCCGGACCCAGCCGTCCCAGCGCAGCGCCTCGGGCCGGCGCCGGGTCTCCAGCATCCGCAGGATCGCCGCGTCCAGGATGCCGTCGGCGAGCGCCTGCCGGCGCAGCGCCCGCCAGCGTTCCGCGCCGGCCGGCGGGAAGAGCCCGGGGCCGTCGGCCAGGCTGTCCAGGTACTCGCAGATGACCGGCGAGTCGTAGAGCCGTTCCCCTTCGTCGGTTATCAGGGCCGGCACCTTGCCGAGCGGGTTGTCCGCGGCGTGGTCGCTCTTGGGGTCCATGGTGTTGGTCGGCACCCGCTCGATGCGGCCGTCGAGGCCCAGTTCGAGCGCGGTCACGCTGACCTTGCGCACGTAGGGGCTGGTGGTCGAGTGGCGCAGCTTCATGGGGACCTCTCCGCTCAGCCCGGCGGCACCGTGGCCTGCATCGAGGGACGTTGGCTGAAGGCCTGGTACCAGGCCTCCAGCGCCGGGCGGCCCTCGCGCCAGGCGTCCTCGGCAAAGCGCAGGTCGAGGTAGCCGAGCGCGCAGCCCACGGTGATGGTGCCGAGGTTGACCGGACCGTCCAGCGCGCCGGCGGCGGCCTGCTTGTCCAGGGCATCGAGGGCGCGGGCGATCTTGAGTTTCTGGCGCTCCAGCCAGCCCTCGAAACGCTTGTCTTCCGGGCGCGCCCGAACCTCGACGACACGGGCCACGGCGGCATCCATGACGCCGCTGGCCAGGGCGTGCAGGTTGAGCGCTTGCCAGCGCGCCGGCCCCTCGGCCGGGATCAGCCGGGCTCCGTCGTGCAGCGAATCCAGGTAGTCGCAGATGGTCGGCGAGTCGCAGAGCACCATGCCCTCGTCGGTCGTCAGCGCCGGCACCTTGCCGAGCGGGTTGTCCTCGGCGATGTCGGTTCCCGGGTTCCAGACGTCGGTCTCGATCCTCTCGATCCGGCCGTCCAGGCCGGTCTCGAGCGCCGCGACGGCGACCTTGCGGACGTAGGGGCTCGTGGGCGAGTAGCGCAGCTTCATCTCGGGGCCTCCTCCCTGTCTTGCGCCCGCAAGGTAGCACCGCGGCCCGGGGCGTCGGAAGGGGCAGGTTTCACAACCGGGCCGGGAGGTGCTAGACTGGCCCCGCTATGTGGAGCGACGTCGTCGACCTGAAGGACTTCTACGACAGCCACTTGGGCCAGGTGGCGCGGCACACGATCCGCCGCGCCCTGCGCAGCCTCTGGCCCGACCTGCGCGGCCAGTCCCTGCTCGGCCTCGGCTTCGCGACACCCTACCTGAGGCAGTTCCAGGGCGAGGCCGAGCGGGTCGTCGCCTGCATGCCGGCCGGCCAGGGCGTGCTGCACTGGCCGCGGGAGGGACCCGGCGCCGTGACCCTGGCCGAGGAGACCTTTCTGCCGCTGCCCGACTATTCGGTCGACCGGGTGCTCCTGGTGCACGGCCTGGAGAGCAGCGAATACCTGCGCGACATGCTGCACGAGATCTGGCGGGTGCTGACCGGCGACGGCCGTCTGCTGGTCGTCGTGCCCAACCGGCGGGGCATCTGGGCGCGCTTCGACCGCACGCCCTTCGGCTGGGGCCATCCCTACAGCCGGACGCAGCTTTCGCGCGTCCTGCGCGACAACCAGTTCACGCCGGTCGGCAGCGAGCGGGCGCTCTACATTCCGCCCACCCGCTGGCGCTGGCTCTTGCGTTCGGCGGTCGCCTGGGAGCGGCTGGGGCGGCGCTGGTTCCCGACCTTCTCGGGGGTGATCATGATCGAGGCCGGCAAGCAGCTCTACGCGGCCAGCCCCGTGCGCGAACGGCCGCGCCGCAGCCGTCCGGTCGTCGTGTCGATGCCCCATGTCGTGCGCCGGACCCCCGGCGACGAGGGCGCCTGATACCGGCGAGCCCATGACTGGACTCGCCTGTCGCCCCTCGGGCGCCGGGCGCGGACATCCGTCTGCTTGGCTGTCCTCGCTTCGCCGCGGGCGCGCGGTCGCGCTTGCCGGCGAGCCGATGAATGCCTTCATCGGCTCGCTGGTATGAGACCACGTTTCGGCCCCGCGCCAAGGCCTTCCGCCACAAGGTTTTCTTTGATTTTGCCGCGGCCCCGGACTATCTCTACTCGCCCTTCGACCTGACGCCGATGCTCATGCCCGCCGCCACGACACGCCTCGACGACCTGCGCCGCGAGATCGACGAGATCGACGACGCGCTCCACGATCTCCTGATGCGCCGCTCCGAGATCGTCGAGGAGATCCGCGCGGCCAAGGGCGAGGATGCCGCACACATCCGGCCGGGCCGCGAGGCCCGAATCCTGCGCCGCCTGATGGCGCGTCACCGCGGGCCCTTCCCCAAGCCGGTCGTCGCGCGCATGTGGCGCGACATCATCGCCGCGCTGACCGAGCTCCAGGGTCCCCAAGCAGTGGCCGTCTACGCGCCCGAGGGCGGCCCCGACCTGCGCAGCCGGGCGCGCGACCATTTCGGCTCCCTGACGCCGTTGACCAGCTATGAGTCGGAGCTGGGCGTGCTGCGCGAGGTCACCGAGGGGCGGGCGACGATCGGCGTGCTGCCGCTGCCGCAGAGCGACGACGACGATCCCTGGTGGCGCAGTCTGGCGAGCGATAAGCAGGAGACGCCCCGCATCGTCGCGCGCCTGCCCTTCGTATCCATGGAGCCCGCGCTCGGCGACGGGGTCGAGGGTCTGGCCGTGGCCATGGCGCCGCACGAGGAGAGCGGGCTGGACCGAAGCTTCCTCGTGGTGGAGACTGCCGAACAGGTGTCGCGCGACGCACTGGTCGACCTGCTCGCCACGGCCGGCATCCCCGTGTTGGATGTGAAGCACTGGGAGGATCAGCCCGACCAGCGCTTGCACCTGATCGAGGTCGAGGGCTTCCTGGCCGCCGACGACCGGCGGCTTTCCGGCCTCGAACAGGATGGCGAAGCGCTGAAGTCGTGGGTCGTCGGCGCCTACGCCGTGCCGCTCTCGGCCGAGGAGCTCGCGCCTTCGGGCGAGCAGGAGACCGTCTGATGCTGCTAACCCCGCGACCCGGAATCCTCGAGATCACCCCCTACGTCGGCGGCGAGGCCAAGCTGCCCGGCGCAAACCGGGTGATCCGTCTGGCCTCCAACGAGAACCCGCTGGGGACCGGCCCGCGCGCCGCCGCGGCCTACGCGGCCGAGCGGGACGAGCTGCACCGCTATCCCGACGGCGGCGCCCGCGCGCTGCGCGAGGCCATCGGCCAGGTCCACGGCGTGGAACCGGACCGCGTGGTCTGCGGCAGCGGCATCGACGAGCTGATCGGGCTTCTGGTGCGCGCCTATGCCGGGCCGGGCGACGAGGTGTTGTACAGCGCGCACGGCTTCCTGATGTATGCGATCGCGGCCAAGGGGGCGGGCGCCGCGCCGGTCACCGCGCCGGAGCGCGATCTGACCGCCGACGTCGACGCGCTGCTCGCGCGGGTCAGCCCCAGGACGCGCCTGCTGTTCCTGGCCAACCCGAACAACCCGACCGGCAGCTATCTGCCGGCGGACGAGGTGCGGCGCCTGCGCGAGGGCCTGCCGGACGGGGTCCTGCTGGTCCTCGACGCGGCCTACGCGGAATATGTCCGGCGCGACGATTACGAGGCGGGGGCCGATCTCGTCCGGGCCTTCGACAACGTGGTCATGACCCGCACTTTCTCGAAGATCCACGGCCTGGCCGCGCTGCGCCTCGGTTGGGCCTACTGTCCGGCCGAGGTGGCCGACGTGCTCAACCGCCTGCGCGGGCCCTTCAACGTGTCCTCCGCGGCACAGGCCGCCGGCGTGGCCGCGCTGGCCGACCGGGAGCACGTGGCCCGCTCGCAGGAGAACAACGCCAAGTGGCTCGAGTGGTTCAGCCGGGAGGTGCGGCGGCTCGGCCTGACGGTCCCGCCCAGCGTCGGCAACTTCGTCCTGGTGCGCTTCCCCGACCGGCCCGGCCGCGACGCCGCGGCGGCGGCGGAGCACCTCAAGGGACAGGGAATCCTGGTGCGCGCCATGGGCGCCTACGGCCTCGGCGATTCGCTGCGCGTCACCATCGGCACGGAGGAGGACATGCGCGCCGTGGCCGAGGCGCTTCGGGGCTTCGTGGCATGAGCAAGGAGGTTCCCAGGCCGCCCTTCGCGCGCGTTGCTCTGATCGGCATGGGCCTGATCGGCTCGTCCCTGGCGCGGGTGCTGAAGCGCAAGGCCCTGGCCGGCGCGATCACCGGCTGCGCCCGCAGCGCGGCGACCCGGGACAAGGCCACCGAGCTGGGCCTGGCCGAGAGCATGCACGAGGACCCGGCCGAAGCCGTCCGGGGCGCCGACCTCGTCGTGATCTGCACGCCGCTCGGCACCTACGAGGACATCGCCCGGAGGATCGCGCCGGACCTCGCGGCCGGCGCCATCGTGACCGACGTCGGCTCGGTCAAGCAGGCGGTGATCCGCGACCTCGGTCCCTTCATCCCCGAGGGCGTGCACCTGGTGCCCGCCCATCCGGTCGCCGGCACCGAGCACTCGGGCCCCGAGGCCGGCTTCGCCGAGCTGTTCGAGGACCGCTGGTGCATCCTGACGCCGCCGCCCGGCACCGACGCCGCGGCCGTGGAAAGCGTCGCTGCCCTGTGGCGCGCCTGCGGCAGCATGATCGAGATCATGGACCCGGCGCACCACGACAAGGTGCTGGCCATCACCTCGCACCTGCCGCACGTCATCTCCTACACGATCGTCGGCACGGCCGCCGACCTGGAGGAGAGCGTCCGCGCCGAGGTGATCAAGTTCTCGGCCGGCGGGTTCCGCGACTTCACCCGCATCGCCGGCTCGGACCCGATCATGTGGCGCGACGTCTTCCTCAACAACCGCGAGGCGGTGCTGGAGATGCTGCAGCGTTTCTCCGAGGACCTCACCGCGCTGCAGCGGGCGATCCGCTGGGGCGAGGGCGAGGTGCTGGAGGCCTGGTTCCGCCGCACGCGCGAGATCCGCGGCGGCGTGATCGAGGCCCATCAGGCCGGCACCTTCGACGCTAGAGAACCGGAGAAAGCCGCACCACCGGCACCGGGCCCAGATACAGCCGACCGCCCTGGAGAGTGATCGGCAGGGCGACGACGGCCCGGCCCTCGCCGTCGGTGCCGTCGGCGAGCGCGCGCAGCGCGATCTTGACCAAGCGGGCCCGGTCCGCCTTCAGCAGCCCCGCGGCCACCAGCCTGTCCATCGTCTCGGACAACCCGCTCATGCGGGCGGCGACCTCGCCCTCCGGGCGCAGCCGCCGGTCCAGGCCGATCGTCCCCTCGCCTTCCAGCGCCAGCGGCCCCCATTCGAGGTCCAGCCGGGCTATCTCCAGGCTGCCACCGGCGTCGCGCCATTGCTCGAGCATCCGGCGCCGCTCGCCCGGCGGGATCTCGCCCTGCAGCGCCGCCGCGAAGGCGAGCCGCTGCAGAGCGGGGCCGAGCGGGCCCGCGCCGTCTTCCGGCAGGGTGATTCCGCCCGCCTCGCCGGTCAGTGCCAGCTCCTGCGGCCGGCCGCCGGCGGCGGGCCGTAGCGGCCCCAGACCGAGGGCCGCGCGCTGGGCGGTAAGGACCTCGCCGGCGCGGCGAATCGTCAGGCCGGCGACCTCGGCCTTGGCGCGGTCGATTCGGCCGCTGCTCTGCAGATGGACCACGGCGCTCGCCCGCTCGCCCTCGGCCTCGACCGGAGCGGCCGCCTCGCTTCGTGTGTCGGTCACCCTGTGCAGGCCGGAAAAATCGAGCTCGATGGTGAAGGGGTCCCAAAGCGCCGCCCGGCCGCTTACGCTAGGACCCTGCCAGCGCCAGCCGCGCGGCGACGCCAGGCGCGGCGCCTCGATCTGCGCGGTCAGGCCGAACGGATAGCCGCCGATCACGGGCTCCCGATAGGAAACCTCGTAGCCCCGGGCCCGCTGCTGCGCGCTCCAGGCGGCGATGCGCTCGGCCAGGCGGTCGGCCGACCAGAGCCAGTAGGCGCTGAGCGCGCCGACGGCCGCGAGGACGATCGCGATACAGGACAGGGCAAGGACGCGCGGGCGCATGGGCGGTCCTCAATCGCCGGCCTGCGGATCGGCTTCCCGCATGGCAAAGCTCGCGGCATCCCCGCCCTTGCCGCCCCACATTTCGAGTTGCGCCATCGGGCCGAAGATCTTCCGGCCGCCGACCTGCCTGCCGGCGGTCCACCCGACGAAGATGCCGTCGGACCTCATCTCGCCCTTTACCGTTCCTGTGATCTTGGTGCTGCCCTTCTCCTGCGTGATCCTGCCTTTCGCCTCTCGTCCCTTGAAGGTCAGCGTCAGGGTCCAGTCGTTGTTCGAGCCGACCCACCGGCCGACCGGGACCGCGCCTTTGCCTTCGTCCGGCGCCGCGGCCGGGTTGATCAGGCAGGGGCTGTACTCGCCCACTTCGTCGAGCTGCGAGAAGAGGAAGCCGGCGGCATACCACGGCACGAAGACCATGGGCATCAGGACCATCCCCGTCGCGGCCAGGCCGAGGTCGGCCATATGTCCGGCGGCCGCGGTCTGGACGTCCGGCGCGGCCAGGCTGCCGTGGAAGCGCACGGGCTTCGACAGCCCCGGCGGCGCCAGGGCCGCACGCGGGGCGGCGAGGACTATGTCCAACTCCTCCTTGCCTAGATCGATCCTGCCCTTGCCGGCCAGATGCACCTTCGGGGCGGTGACGACCAGGCTGTCGCTCTCGGCCACGCCCTCGGCCAGGTGGAACTGGGCGATCACGCACCTGAGATCGGAGTACGACTTGCCCTTCGAGGCGGACAGAAACCACTGGAATGTGTCCGGGGCGAGCAGCTCCAGGTTCCCGTAATTGAGCCGGCCGTTCTCGAGGGCGAAGGCCAGCTCGCCCGACAGGCTGGACGCGATCGCGCGCGCGCTGCTCCCCCGCGCGCCGAGCCGCGAGTCGATGGTGAGCTTCCCTTCGACCAGGGGCCTCTCTTCGCCGAGGCGCGAGAGGAAGTTGCCCAGGTCCATGTCGTCGCCCACGATGATCAACCTGTGCGCCGGTGGATCCTCCGTGAAATCGGTAACCAGGTCTACATTGACGTGCCCGCCCTCGTAGACGAAGGCCGCAGGCTGCAGGGCGAGCGTCGTTTCGTTCCAGACCAGGCGCGCGTCGATCCCCTGCATGCTCACGAGCGGGTCGATGATATCGTCCACCGCGATCGTCAGATCGAGCGACGCCCCCTCCAGCCGCGACAGGTCGAGAGGCGTGTCCGGGAACAGCCATTTCGATTCGGCCCCGGCCTCGTCGCCGCCGTTCGAAAGATCGACGCCGAATTCGCTCAGGTTTAGGTGCGACAGCGAGATCGCGCCGTTGACGACCGGCTGCTCGTCCAGGCCGTGCAGTCTGAGGTCGACGAGCAGCTCTCCGCCGCCCAGGTCGCCGCTGCCCTCGAGAGAAGCAAAACGAGTCGGCTGGGGCGCCAGGAAGCGGCCGTCGAAGCTCGCCGACTGTTGCCAGAAGGCGTTCTTGCCCTTGCCGTCCCAGTCGGGTTCGAAGGCCCGGCGGACCAGCTCCAGGCGCGCCAGGCGGGCCTCGAGAGACAGGTCGGCCTCGGCGAAGTGCTCGATATCGTCGATCGCGCCCGAAAGCCTCAGGCGTGCGTCGCCGTCTTTCAGGGTCGCCACCTCCAGCAGCTCGATGCCCAGGCTGCCGTCGGCGTTCGACAGGTCGAGGTGCCCCTTGACGCCGCCGAGCGGCTGCAGCGGTACGGGGAGGAAGAGGTTGACGAGGTCCGCCAAGTCCGCCGAGAAATCCGCCGTCAGGTCGATCTGCTCCTGCCCTTTCACGTCGATGCGGCCCGAGACCTTGATGCGCGGCTGCGACTCCGGCCCCTCGGTCAGCACGATGTCGTGCAGGCCGAAGTCCTCCCCGCCGCCGACCAGAACCGCCCGACCGGCCATGTCTCCCAGGCGTGGCATGAACCGGCCGTCCAGCCACGGCCGCGGCGCCGCCGTTCTAGGCGCCGTCAACAGAAGCGGGATGCGCAGGTCGCGGATTTCCGGGTCCCCGGCGAGGACCAGCGTCAGGCCCGAGCGTTCGTCCGTCGGGCCCAACCGCAGGGTGGTTCCCGATGCGCCGTCGTACGCGAAGGCCTGGGGCGTCAGCCGGAGCCGCCCGCCGTCGCCGGTAACCTGGAAGGCGGCGCGCAACGGGCCCGGATCGGGCCAATCCATGTCCAAGAGCACCTTGGCCAGCACCTCGGTTGGTCCCTCGACCTTGGCGGCGAGGTCGACCCCCAGATTGTCGAGCGCCAGCTCGTCTCTCCCGGCATCCAGAACGGCCCTGCCCGAGCCGGCCAGCGACCATCCCGCTTCGGCGGCGATCTTGAGGTCGAGGCCTTCTGCGCGCCAGGACCGGCCGTCGGCCAGGAGACGTGCCTCCAGGGAAACCTCGTCGAGGGCCGGAAGCTCGGTCTCCAGGAATCGACCAAGCACCGCATGGGCCTTCGGCAGCCGGGCCGTCAGGTCCAGCGATGCGCCCCGCAGCTCGAGGAGGTCGGCGATTTCCCCCGAAATGTTGACAGAGCGTCCCTCGGGGTCGCTGAACTCGACGAGCAGGCCGCCGAGACGCAGGGCCTCGATGTCGCCAGTGATGGCGCCGGCCGCGGACATCCGCCCCGCGGGCCAGGGCCAGCCGGGCAACATGGTCTCCAACGCCTGCACGTCGGGCACCTCGAGGCGTGCCTGAAGGTCGAGCCCCCGGGCGGCGAGGGGATCCTCGACCTGGCCTTCCAGGGTCGCCTCGAAGGCCGGATGCAGGATTGCAAGCTTCGCCTGGTAGGGCACCGCCGGATCCCGCGCGGCGGCCAGCGAGCCGAATTCGCCCTGGAGTTTGACGGGCAGGCCGTCGATCGCGACATCGCCGTCCAGCAGGATCCGCCCGCCGGCGCCGCCGGTTTCCTCCAGGCTGACTTCCTGCAGCTCCAGGAACAGGGGCGGCGCGCCAAGCGCGCCTCGCCGCAGGATGCGAATTCCGCTCAGATGCACCGTCTCGAAGAAAAGGACCGGGCGTTCCTCGAAGGCGCGCACACGCGCGCGCCAGGACGTGCCGCCGTCCGTCTCGTCATGCTCCGGCGGCGCGAGTTCGATGTCCACCGACTCGACGACCAGCCGATTGAGCAGCACCGTGCCGTGCAGGAGCGCACCGAGGTCGACGCGAAGCTCGATCGCGCCCAGCCGCCCCTCGACCGGCGCGCCAAGCGGCCGTCCGTCCGGTCCGATCCCGATCCAGATGTCCCTGGCGGCCAGGGTCGATTGCCGGCCGAAATCCAGGGAGAAGGGGCCGCGGAACTCGACCGGCGAGTCGAGCAGGGCGCCGACCACGCGTGTGGCGATCCAGCGGTGCTGCGCGTCGCTCAGCGAAAAGAACACGGCGACCGCCAGCCCCGCGAGCAGAACGGGCAGGGCGATCGCCAACGCCACTATCTTGACCAGGCGTTTCATCCGAGGACCTCTCCCTCAATGCTGCGACGACCGGCACACAAGGCCGATCCGATGTTCCCCAGATCACGGACGCAGGAGTTCGACCCCGAGCACCTCTTGCACCGTGCTCATCGGCCTCTCGTTCGGACAAGTATCCCGCAGACCCCTGGCGTTTGCCACCGCCGAATGTACTACGACAGGGGGAATGTCTCGGCTCCACGCCCATGACCGGCGTTTCGGCGTTAATTCGCGCGGCCGGTTCGTGCTACCCTTCACCGTGACGCGGCGAGGGCGTCCGGGGAGTGTCGGGGGCGGATGATGTGCGCCGAGTATGTCCATGGGTATTCCCAACGGGAAGGACGGCGTCTGGGCGACCAGGCGACGACGCTCGCCGGCCTGCTGCACGCCGATGTCCGCTTTCCGCAAGGCAGTACGGTGCTCGAGGCCGGCTGCGGGGTCGGCGCGCAGACGGTCGTGCTCGCCGCCAACAGCCCCGACACGCGCTTCACGGCCATGGACCTCTCCGAGGACTCCCTCGCGGCCGCGCGGGACGCGGTTGCCGAGCGGGGTTTCGCCAACGTGGCCTTCCGGCAGGGCGATATCTTCGATCTTCCTTTCGAACGCGCGACCTTCGACCATGTGTTCGTCTGCTTCGTGCTGGAGCATCTGGCCGAACCGCGGAAGGCCCTCTTGCGCCTGAAGGACGTCCTCAAGCCCGGCGGGACTCTCACCGCCATCGAAGGCGATCACGGATCGACGTTCTTTTCCCCCGACGACGAGGCGGCGCGGCAAACCGTTCGCTGCCTGATCGAGGTCCAGGCGCGCCTGGGCGGGGACGCCCTCATCGGACGGCGCCTCTATCCGCTGATGCGCGCGGCGGGGCTGGCCGACGTCACGGTCTCTCCGCGCTTCGTCTACGTCGACGCCAGCCGCCCCGAGCTGGAGGAAGGCTTCACCCGGCGGACCTTCGCCGCCATGGTCGAGGGCGTGCGCGCGCCGGCCCTGGAGATGGGCCTGATCGACGAGGCGACCTGGGAGCGGGGCATCCGGGGCCTCCACGCCGCAACCGGGCCGGAGGGCACCTTTTGCTACACCTTCTTCAAGGGTGTGGGCCGGAAATAGCCGGTGGTGCCTCGCGGCTCGCCCGGTCCGAGCGCCGCTAGGCTCAAGGCCGCCCGAGGCCGCGCAGTGCGCTCCAATCGCCGTCGCACGGCACGACCAAGCCGTCGAAATTCCACTCCGTCGGCGCTGCGGTCGTCCAGCCTATCGCGGGCGATCAGATCCAGCGGTGCTCCACGGCCAACGCGCAAACTCATATCCCCATAGGCCGAACAGGCCGCAACACCGAGCCTCAGCCCCCGCGGTTTCCTTCCCTGAGGCTTGTCCGACACTTGCCGGCCGAGGTAAAGAGCCGCACTCACCCCGCCGCGGCAGGCGTCCGACAACCCTTCACGGGACCGGAAATAAGCGCGCCAGTTTTGACCCCGCAGTATTGGTCAAAGTCGCGTCGGATTCCGTCATTCACTGAGGTAACCCTGCTAGCGACTAAAGGGCGTACAAGCGTATGAAATTTCTCGCAGCGTGGGTCGCACGGGCCTCGATTTGCGCCTTCTTCGGTGCCGCCAAGAGACCGAGAAGACGCCTTATTTGAGTGTCGCCGATCAGCAGACCAAGAAAGTCCTCGGCCGCTTGGGATGGGGCTTCTATTCTCAGGGCCCCACCGTGGTGCTGCTTCTCAAGAAAACGGATGAAGCTCGGCATTGTGGCTTCACGACCGGCGCTGGCCAGGATTTGCGCCAGGCGGGGATCGGACCTCGCTTCTGAGATGGCGGCCCGGTTGATCGCAACCGCGCTGTCGCCCATGAGCAAATGCAGGAGCGCACGGCCAAAGTCTAACAGCACAAGTTCGGTGGGCGCATCGCCCTCAAGATGACGAGCCAACACCGCTTGGACTGCTCGCGCATTCCGTCGGATCGCCGCTTCGAAGAGGCCTCGCTTGTCGCCGAACCAAGCATAAAGAGTTTCCTTCGATGCCGATGCGCGCCTGGCAATCTCAAGCATGCTCGCGTCGCGATATCCTCTCTCCGAAAGAAGCTCGATAGCGACATTCAAAATCTCGTCGCGACGTTTGTCGCGTGATGCAGCCTTCATGCCTTGTATCCGCTCTCCGCTCGGGATAATTCTTGACAACTACCGTACCAGCCGGTACGGCTAATCGCAAGCGTACCAATGGGTACGGAGTTGTCCTGGAGAGGTTCGATGTCAGACATTGGAGATTCCGCGCGCCCACAAAGCTATCCCGCGACAGCCGCGATTGTGGTTCTTCTCACGCTCACCGGCGTAATGTTGCTTGCCCTCTTTTCGCGAACCGTGCCTCATCCACCACTCGAAGTGCCGCCCTTTGCGCTTGGCCCTTTCCTCGGCGCCTCTCTGGCGATTGGCGCGGCAGCATTCCACCTCCTCCGCCAGGGCGTGCGCTATGGCAGCACACTTGCCGTTCTGTTTGCGCTCACAGCCTTGGTGTCATTTGGGCCTCAGAAATACTTTGACCCCGAATTCTCGCGCATTTGGCCGGCCGTGATCACCGCGCAAATCGCCGTGATCGCGATTTTCGCATGGAGCATCGTCGCCTTCAGGAGGGGACGAGCCACCTCATGATTGAATCGCTCGATTGCTCAGTATCGGCTGCACGCTTGCGACCGGATCTAGTGGGAGCTCTGGATCAGACCTTGCCCTCCAAGGTTGGCCAGCTCATGGGTTGCTTTCCGGGGTAAAGCGGAACGAAATCGTCGGAACGTCGGCTCTTGCCCACCTGTCGTAGCAACCGGTCCGGCGGTCCAGAGAGCACAATTGGCCAAAAAGAGAGTTGCCGCACTCCTACGGCCCATCGTTCAGCTTTGAGCAACGCCTGCGCCTCGGCGACCAAGCGCTCCATCAATTCCGCGGAGGGAAGCTCGCGGTTCAGGGCGGTGGAGGCGGGCGACGAAGGCGGCATCTTCGCGGTGCTTCCCGACGGGACCCACAACAGCGAGGCCTGAAGCGTCGACGAGGAGGGCAACACGCTCGATACCGAGGGGGCGTCGCTCTTCGACTTCGGCCGCTACCAGCGGCCCACGGAGCTGTTCTGGGATATCCTCCTGAACGGCAACGAGCGGGCGGGCCGCGAACTCGAGCGGCTGCTCGGCAAGGCCCCCTGGGTCACGGACTATCACATCACGGACGGCTTCCGGCTCTGACGGCGGTTCGAGCGGCCGGGCCTCGAGGTCCAGTCCCGCAAGCTCCTCCGCCCGGCGCGGTCCTCCCGCCGCGCTGGCGGCCAAGATCGTTTCGGTGAAGCGGGTCATCATCAGTAACCTCTGGTATAAGTTAGGCGCATCCTTCCCCGAGGCCGGAGCCCGCCCAACCATGCCGAACGACTTGCCGCTCCCTGCCGAAACGCCCCCTTCGGAGTCGAACACCCGGGAGCACCTGTCGCCGCCGCCGGGCGAGGACTTCTGGGTCTTCGGCTACGGCTCGCTGATGTGGCATCCGGGGTTTCCCCACGTCGAGGTGCGGGTCGCCGTGCTCCACGGGTATCACCGGCGCTTCTGCGTCTACTCGCACCGCTACCGCGGCACGCCCGAATGTCCCGGCCTGGTGCTCGGCCTCGACCGGGGCGGGTCCTGCCGGGGCCTGGTCTTCCGGGTGCCGGCCGCCGAGGGCGAGAGCGTGCTCGACTATCTCCACGAGCGCGAGATGATCACCGGGGTCTACCTCCCGACCTGGCTCACTGTCGAGACCGCCCAGGGACCGGTGTCCGCCGCCGGCTTCGTGGTCGACCGGGACCACCCGCAGTACACCGGGCGCCTGACCTTGGAGGAGACCGCCGAATTGATCCTCCAGGGCCACGGCGCGCGGGGGGCCTGCACCGACTACCTGGCCAACACCGTGCGCCACCTGGAGGGCCTCGGCCTCGGCGCCGGGCCGCTCAAGCGCCTGCTCAGCGTGGTCGAGGCGCGCGGCGAGGAGTGACCGCGGGGGCCGGCTCAACTCGGCTGGAAGAAGCGGACCAGGGCGTCGACGTCGACCAGCAGCCAGACGATGATCGCCAGCATGGCCGCGCCCAGGACGGGGGTGTACCAGGGCAGGGGCACCGGGTTGAGCGCGCCGCAGACCTGGCAGGCCTCGTCGTCGACGCCGAGCTCGGCGCGGCACTGCCGGCACAGCCGCTTCATCGGCGCAGACTCCTCACGTGCACTTGGAATAGCCGCAGGCGGTGCAGAGGTCGCAGCCTTCCTGGTGGATCAGGCCGGCCGCACCGCATTTCGGGCACTGCCGCTGGGCCGGGCCTGGGCGCGGGCCCTCGGCCAGGTTGACGACCTGCGCTTCTGCCTCTGTGGGCGCCTCCTGCGCGCCGGGCAAGAATCCGATATCGATCATGTGCCGCTCGATCACCTCGCCGATCGCATCGATCATGTGCCGCTCGATCACCTCGCCGATCGCGGCCAGCAGGGAGGGGACGTACTTGCGGTCGAGCCAGGCGCCGCCGCGCGGGTCGAACACGGCCTTCAGCTCCTCGACCACGAAGGAGACGTCGCCGCCGCGCCGGAACACCGCGCTGATCATGCGGGTCAGCGCCAGGGTCCAGGCGTAGTGCTCCATGTTCTTGGAGTTGATGAAGATCTCGAAGGGCCGGCGCCGGCCGTCCTGCATCACGTCGTTGATCGTGATGTATATCGCGTGGTCGCTTTCCGGCCAGCGCAGCTTGTAGGTCCGCCCGGGCAGCGCCTCGGGCCGGGCGAGCGGCTGGGTCATGTAGACCACGCCGCCGGCCTCCAGCGGCTCGTCCGGGGCCTCGCCCTCGGCCGCCCGCGCGGGCGAGGCCGCGGCGCCCGCCGGGCCCGCCGGCGCCTCCAGGACCGCGCCGGTGATCGGGTTCGGCCGATAGGTCGTGCAGCCCTTGCAGCCCAGCGCGTAGGCCTGGCCGTAGACGTCCTTGAAGGCCTCGAAGGAGATGCCGGCCGGCAGGTTGATCGTCTTGGAGACCGAGCTGTCGACCGCGCTCTGCACCGCGGCCTGCATGACCACGTGGGCCGAGGGCTCCAGGCTCTGGGTGTCTACGAAAGCGTCGGTGAGCGGGGCGTCCTCGCCCTCGAGCTCCCGGTAGCGGCGGTAGGCGTGGTCGCTCACCTGCTCCTCGACGCGCGTGCCGTCGGGCTGCAGGATCGCGCGGCTGTAGCTGAAGCCGAAGACCGGCTCCAGGCCCGAGGAGACGTTGTCGGCCAGCAGCGACACGGTGCCCGTCGGCGCCACCGAGGTGAGCAGCGCGTTGCGGATGCCGTGCTCGGCGATCGCCTGCCGGACCTCGGGCTCGAGCTCCCGGATCGTCTCGCCCTCGAGGTAGCGCTCCTTGTCGAACAGCGGAAACGCGCCCTTCTCGCGGGCCAGCTCCGTCGAGGCGAGATAGGCGGCGCGCCTGAGGGCGCGCATCCAGCCGCCGGTCAGCTCGACCGCCTCGGCGCTGCCGTAGCGCACGCCGCACATGATCA
>CAMYKD010000076.1:19486-21979 GCA_947258885.1 uncultured Kiloniellales bacterium
CAGGTCGAGCGCCGCGCCGCCTTCGAACGGCCGTTCGACCAGGGCCGCCAGATTGATCGAGCCGAGCAGGCAGGCGCCATAAGGCGGCAAGGGTTGCTCTCCGCAATTGTGCACGTAGAAGCCGTTGGCGTCGAAGGCATGGGCCTCGGAAATGCGGGCGTCATAGACCGTTTCGACACCGTCCTCTGCCACGGCCTCGATCCGCGCAACGAAACGCTCCGCGTTGAGTTCGCGCCGATAGGAAGACAGCAGGACCCGGAGCCGGCCGGCCTTGTCGGCGTCGGCGAAGCCGATGCGCGCGGCGAAACGGGCCACGTTGGCGCTGCTGATGATAAGTTCGTGGTCCGCGGCGCAGTGATAACGCTTCCTGCCTCCTTGGCCGTCCGGCAGCAACCGCTCGCCGGCGGGCCGGCGCTCGAGATAAAGCCGCGAGACGATACCGAGGCGCAGCAGCATCCGCTGAACCGCCTCGAGAGTTGCCGGGTCGTTCTGGGCGAGGCGAATGCTGACCCCCTTGCGCTGATCTCCCTGCACCGATCCATCGGCGTCGAACAGGCCGCGCAGAAAGCCGGCGTAGAACCCGCTCGAAGTCCTCTCGATTGCGGGTGTGACCGCCTTTCCACCCGGCTGCAGCCCGAGTTCGAGGGCGAGTCGACGAATGGCGGCCAGTGCAAGCCGGGCTTCGCCGCGTCCCGGAACTTCGACCCAACCGGCGAAGTCCGAGCGGTGCGGCAAGGAGCGCGCGGCCGCCAAGGCCTCCTGCATGACCGACAGCACGCCCGGGCGTTCGACCTGGCCGTTGGCCACGGCTCGGCCTGGCCACGCGGACAGCACGGCCTTGTCCCGCTTCAAGGTGCCGTCGCCCAGCAGCAGCCCGATCAGATAGCCTTCGGCTTGGCCATGGGGGCCGGGCCAAGCCGTCCGGGCGCCGTGATCGTGCAGCAGCACCTCGTCCCCCGGCGCCAGATCGCCCGCCTTGGTCCACGCCGTCTCGAGCCGAGCGCGGGTCTTGCGCACGACGCGCCGGACCGGGTGCTCGGCCGTGACGCGAAGGCTCCAGCCCTCGCGTGTCGTCAGGCGTAGCAGGGGCTTCCTGCCGGTCTTAAAGAAGCCTTCCGGACCCGAGGCGTAGGGGCGTCCGTCCACCAGGGCCGTGAAGGGGCTGCCCAGGAGATCGCCTGCCTGTCGCGGACCTTCGGCGGTGTGGACCCATGTTTCGGCCGCCACGCAGGGGTTGGTGGCGTGGATTTCCTCGCAGTACCGGAGGTTGTTTTTTCGGTTGATCCGGTCGATGAAGATCACGCCGGGTTCGGCGTAGGCATAGGTGGCGCGCATGATCCGGTCCCACAGCTCGCGCGCGGGCAGAGCTCCCAGGGCGCGTCCTCCTTGACCGCCTGCATGAAGGCGTCGGTCACCAGGACCGAGAGGTTGAACATCCTGAGCCGGCCGGGCTCGCTCTTGGCCACGATGAAGTCGTCGATGTCCGGGTGGTCGCAGCGCAGCGTCGCCATCATCGCGCCGCGGCGCGACCCGGCGCTCATGATGGTGCGGCACATCGCGTCCCAGACGTCCATGAAGCTGAGCGGTCCCGAGGCGTCCGCGCCGATACCCTTGACCGCCGCGCCCTTGGGCCGCAGGGACGAGAAGTCGTAGCCGATGCCGCCGCCCTGCTGCATGGTCAGCGCGGCCTCCTTCAGGTGCTCGAAGATGCCGCCCATGTCGTCGGGGATGTTTCCCATGACGAAGCAGTTGAACAGGGTGACGTTGCGCCCGGACCCGGCCCCGGCGAGGATGCGGCCGGCCGGAATGAACCGGAAGCCGTCGAGCGCCTCGTAGAAGCGCCCGGCCCAGAGCCTCGGCTCTTTTTCCGGCTTGGCCAGCGCCCGGGCGACGCGGCGCCAGGTCTGCTCGATGGTCTTGTCCACGGGTTCGCCCGCCGCCGTCTTGAGGCGGTATTTCATGTCCCAGATCCGTTGAGATAGGCCCGAAACCGGCGGCATGGGCCAGGGCTCCTCTCGTATTGCGCGGGCGCCTCAGCGGCTCACGCCTAACGCCCTTTAAAGACGGGAAAACTGGTGCCTGCCCGGTAGGATAGGACAGCCCCGAAAGGGGGTCAACGTTCCTGGTTTGTTTTGAGTTCCCGCGGCTCCGCGGCGGCGGGAGGTTCCACGCCGGCCTCGGCGATCAGGCGGTTGCTCGTGCCCTCGACCTGTTCCTCGAGCTGTTTCATGAACTCGCGCCGCCGCAGGCCCGGCTCGATCGGCGGCAGCAGCTCGAGCAGGATGCAGCCCGGCGTCTTCATAAAGCTGCGCCGGCTCCAGAACAGGCCCGAATTCAGGCCGACCGGAACGACCGGCACGCCGAGCGACGTATACAGCGCGGCGACGCCCGGCAGATAGGGGCGGCTGGCGCCGGGCGCGACGCGGGTGCCCTCGGGAAAGATCACGATCGGGCGGCCTTGGGCCAGCCGGTTGCGCGTGTCGGCGACCATCC
>CAMYKD010000077.1 GCA_947258885.1 uncultured Kiloniellales bacterium
GAGCGCGAGGCGGCGGAGTTCCGGGCCCGGGGCTTCGAGCAGGCCCAGCGGGTCAAGGCGACCGCCGACCGCGAGGCGACGGTGATCCGGGCCGAGGCCAAGCGCGAGGCCGAGATCCTGCGCGGTCAGGGCGAGGGGCGGCGCACCCAGATCCTCAACGACGCCTATGGCCAGGACCAGGACTTCTTCAACTTCTACCGCTCCATGCAGGCCTACGAGGCCTCGCTGTCCGGCGACAGCACCTATATGGTTCTCTCGCCGGACAGCGAGTTCTTCGACTTCTTCGGCGCCGTCACCAGCGGCGGGGGAGGCTCGGGCAATTGATAGCCGGTGCGCCACGGCCCGGCGGTTCCCGGGCGATGCCGGGCTAGGCGCGGGGCGGTATGACCGACCTGCTGACCGGTCTTGCCCTGGTATTCGTGATCGAGGGGCTGATCCTCGCGATCTTTCCGGACCGTCTGCGCTGGCTGCTCGAGCGCATGGCGGAGGTGCCGCCCGAGGCCCTGCGCGTCGCCGGCTTGGTCTCGGCGGCGGGCGGCGTCTTTGTCGTCTGGCTGCTGCGCGGCTGACGCCGAATGCCCCCGGCCCGCTTCGCCCGGGCCCGGATACGTGTTAGTCTTGCTTGAAAGTTGATGGTGCGGCCTCCACATTGGAGCACACGAAACATAGTTCGAAACATTTTTTGGATCGGCCGCCTGCCCCCACGGCGCGGCGATCCAGAGTTCGGAGATCATGACGTGACGCAGGTGACGATCCCCCTTCACCGGACCCCGCCGGTGATTCGTTTTCTCATTGCCGCCCCGCTCTTGCTCGCCGTCCTGGCGCTGTCCTCCGTGGCGCAGGCGCGCGGGGCCCCGGACAGCTTCGCCGATCTGGTCGACAAACTGCTGCCCACCGTGGTCAACATCTCGACCACACAGACGGTCGAACAAGGCCGCGGGACAGAGGAATTCGAGGAATTCTTCCGCGAGTTCTTCGAGCGTCGTGGCGGCGGTGGCGGCGGCGAGCCGGCGCCGCGCCGCCGGCAGAATTCGCTCGGCTCCGGCTTCATCATCGACCGGACCGGCTATATCGTCACCAACCATCACGTGATCGCCGGCGCCGACGAGATCTCGGTGCGCCTGGCCGACGATACGACGCTCGAGGCGACCATCGTCGGCAGCGACGAGAAGACCGACCTGGCCCTGCTCAAGGTCGAAAGTCCCACGCCGCTGCCCGCCGCCAGGTGGGGCAAATCCGAGGACACGCGGATCGGCGATTGGGTGATCGCCATCGGCAATCCCCTGGGTCTGGGCGGGACGGTCACCGCGGGCATCGTCTCGGCGCTCCAGCGCGACATCAACGCCGGACCCTACGACGATTTCATTCAGACCGACGCGGCGATCAACAAAGGTAATTCGGGCGGCCCGATGTTCAACATCAAGGGCCAGGTTATCGGCATTAATTCGGCGATCTTCTCGCCCTCGGGCGGGTCGATCGGTATCGGCTTCGCGATTCCCTCGGCCCTTGCCGAGAACATCGTCCTGCAGCTGCGCGACCATGGCGCGGTGCGCCGCGGCTGGCTCGGCGTGCGCATTCAGCACGTGACCGACGAGCTGGCCGAGGGCCTGCGGCTGGACAATGCGCGCGGCGCGCTGGTCGCCTCCGTCAGCCCGGGCGGCCCGGCCGAGGCCGCCGGCGTCAAGCAGGGCGACGTCATCCTCGAATTCAACGGCCGGCCCGTGCCCAAGTACCGAAACCTGTCGCGCATGGTGGCCGAAACGTCGGTCGGCGGGGACGTCGCGGTCGTGGTTTGGCGCAAGGGCAAGGAGGTCAAGCTCAAGGTCAAGCTGGGCGAGCTGAAGGACGAAGCGGCGGTTGCCGCCTTGCCCGAGGACAGTCCCACCAGTACCGAGAGCGGCGACGTCGAAGCCCTCGGCCTGAAGCTCGCCACGATCACTCCCGAGCTACGCCAGCGCTTCGAGTTGGACGAGAAGACCGACGGCGTCGTCATCACGGACGTAATGCCCGGCGGCAACGCGGCCGAAAAGAACCTGAAGCCCGGCGACGTGATCGTCGAGATCGACCTGGAAGAAGTCCGAAGCCCCGACGACGTGACCGACAAGGTGGAGAAGGCCAAGGACGAGGGCTATCGCGTCGTCACGCTCCTCGTATTCCGCCAGGGCAAGAGCGATTTCGAGTGGGTCGCCGTACGCCTCGACAACAGCTGAGATAAAGCCGGGTCGGCGACATGGACGGCGGCCCTTGCGGCCGCCGTTTTCGTCTTCAGTCGACGAACTCCTCGCGCCGGTAGCCCTGCAAATAGAGCAGCGCCGTAAGGTCGCCGTGGTCGACCAAGGCGTGCGCCGCGGCCCTGGCCGCGGACTTGCCGCGATAGGCGACACCGAGGCCCGCGGCGGCCAGCATGGCCGCGTCGTTGGCGCCGTCGCCGACGGCGCAGGCCGCGTCTATCGTGACACCGCGTTCGGCGGCGAGGCGCTCGAGCGTGGCGAGCTTGGCGTCGCGGTCGACCAGCGGTTCGGCCACCCGGCCGGTCAGCCGCCCGTCCTCGACCAGCAGACGATTGGCCACCACCGTTTCGAAGCCGCAGGCCGCCGCAATGGGCTCGGCGAAACACGTAAAGCCGCCCGAGACCAACGCCGTCGCGGCCCCCGCCGCGCGCAGGGTACGCACCAGGGTACGGGCCCCGGGGTTGAGCGTCATGCGCCGGCCGGCCTCGTCGAGGGCGCCGGCCGGCAGTCCCTTCAGAAGTCCGAGCCGGGCGTCGAGCGCCGCGGCGAAATCCAGCTCGCCGGCCATGGCCCGGGCGGTGATCCCGGCGACCCGATCGCGCAGGCCGACCGCCTCGGCCAGCTCGTCCAGCATCTCCTGGCCGATGATGGTCGATTCCAGGTCGGCTACCAGAAGCGCCTTGCGCCGCCCTTCGGCCGGCTGGACCGCGGCGTCGAGCGGAAGATGGCTCAGCTGCAGCGCGAGCAGAGCCCCGAGGTCCTCGCGGTCGGGTGCCTCGAAGGGGATATCGCAGGCCAAGCCCGGGGCGAGCCACCCGGTCGGACCGACCTCGGCGCCGCCCGCAAGCAGCGACGCGGCGGCCACGGCGGCCAGCTCCGGCGTCAGAACGTCCGGCCTGCCGGCGATCAAGGTGAGGACAAAACGCATGGACCGCCATATAGAAGGGACGAGCATGGCGGCACAAGCGGTATGACGTGACCAAAGACCAGACCCGATCGGACGGACAGGCCGACACCCGGCCGCCGGTCGTCGTCGTGACCGGGCCGACGGCCAGCGGCAAGTCGGGTCTGGCGCTCGCGCTCGCCCACGCCTTCGACGGCGTGATCGTCAACAGCGACGCCATGCAGGTCTATCGCGAGCTCTCGGTCCTGACCGCCCGGCCGACGGCCGGGGACCTGGAACTGGCACCGCACCGGCTCTACGGCGTGCTGCCGGGCGCCGCCGCCTGTTCGGCCGGGCGCTGGCGGGGCCTGGCGCTGGCCGAGATCGCGGCGGCGCAGGAGGCCGGCCGCCTGCCGCTCGTGGTCGGCGGCACCGGGCTCTACCTGCGGGCGCTCGCCCGCGGACTGACCGAGTTGCCGGCGATCCCGGCGGGGTTGCGCCAGGCCGCGCGCGAACGCCACCAGGCGCTCGGCGGCCCTGCCATGCGCGCCGAGCTCGCCCTGCGCGACCCGGCCACGGCCGCGCGCCTGCGGCCGGGCGACACGCAGCGCTTGATCCGCGCCTGGGAGGTGCTCGAGGCGACCGGCCGCCCGCTCGCCGAATGGCAGGCCGAGGACGGCGGGGAGCCGGCCCCCTACCGCTTTCTCTGTATCGCCCTGATGCCGCCGCGCAAGGCGCTCCACGCCGCCTGCGACGGCCGATTTCTCCGTATGCTCGAGGCCGGCGCCCTGGACGAGGTGCGCGCGCTCCTGGCTCTCGGCCTCGACCCCGAACTGCCGGTCATGAAGGCGCTCGGCGTGCCGGAGCTGGCCGCCCACCTCCATGGTGCACTGCGGTTGGAAACCGCGGTCGCGCAGGCCCAACAGGCGACTCGGCGCTACGCCAAACGCCAGACGACCTGGCTCAGGACCCAGATGCCCCGCGACTTTACGAGTAATCAAGTATCTCCAGTCGTGGTTGAAAAGCAATATTCAGAAAGCTTGAAGGGCGAAATCTTTACAATTATTCGCAATTTTGTGTTGACCGCCTAAATTCGAGTGCGTAGGGTGCCCGCACCGCGTGCCCGGCGAGGCCGGGCGCGAAAGTTATTGTGCACTGCGTGACAGACGGCCCGTGCGTGCTAAACTGCCGGGACACCGGCGGCTAGGGTGCCGGCGCCTTTTTTGCGCGGGGCATGTCGTTCGAGGGGATGCGAGGGAAATGGCTAGCGAGCAGATGACCGGGGCGGCCATGGTGATCAGGGCCCTGGTGGACCAGGGTATCGACGTGATCTTCGGATATCCCGGCGGCGCCGTCCTGCCGATCTACGACGCGCTGTTCGGACAGAACGAGCTGCGCCACATCCTGGTGCGCCACGAGCAGGGCGCGGTCCATGCGGCCGAGGGCTACGCGCGCTCGACCGGCCGGGTCGGCGCGGTCCTGGTCACCTCCGGACCCGGGGCGACCAATGCGGTGACCGGCCTGACCGACGCGCTGATGGACTCGATTCCGGTGATCTGCCTGACCGGCCAGGTACCGACCCACCTGATCGGCAACGACGCCTTCCAGGAGGCCGACACCACCGGCATCACCCGGCCCTGCACCAAGCACAACTATCTGGTCAAGTCGATCGAGGACCTGCCGCGCATCCTGCACGAGGCGGTCTACGTGGCGACCCACGGCCGGCCCGGCCCGGTGGTCGTCGACCTGCCCAAGGACGTGCTGCAGGCCAAGGGCGCCTACGTCACGCCGGACAAGGTCGAGCACCGCAGCTACAGGCCGCAGGTCAAGGCCGAGCCGGACCGGCTGGAGGCGGCGGTCGAGCTCATCGCCGGGGCCAAGCGCCCGATCGTCTATTCCGGCGGCGGCGTGATCAACTCGGGGTCCGAGGCCACCCGGCTGCTGCGCAAGCTCGTGCACCTGACCGGCGCGCCCTGCACCAGCACGCTCATGGGGCTCGGCGCCATGCCGGGCTCGGACCCGCAGTTCCTCGGCATGCTCGGCATGCACGGGACCTACGAGGCGAACCTCGCCATGTACAGCTGCGACGTCATGATCAACATCGGCGCGCGCTTCGACGACCGGGTGACCGGGCGGCTCGACGAGTTCTCGCCCCGCTCGACGAAGATCCACATCGACATCGACCCCAGCTCGATCAACAAGAACGTCATGGTAGACCTGCCGATCGTCGGCGACGTCAAGCACGTGCTCGAGGACCTGATCGCGCTCTGGGAGGCGCGGAGCAAGAGCCTGGACCAGAAGGCGCTCAAGGCCTGGTGGGCGCAGATCGACAAGTGGCGCGGCCGCGATTGCCTGAAGTTCGAGCAGAGCGGCAAGGTGATCAAGCCGCAGTACGCCATCCAGCGGCTCTACGAGTTGACCAAGGACCGCGACACCTACATCACCACCGAGGTCGGCCAGCACCAGATGTGGGCCGCCCAGTTCTACAAGCTGGAGGAGCCCAACCGCTGGATGACCTCGGGCGGGCTGGGCACCATGGGTTACGGCTTCCCGGCCGCCATGGGCGTGCAGGTCGCCCACCCGGACTCGCTGGTCATCGACATCGCCGGCGAATCCTCCTTCATGATGAACATCCAGGAGCTCTCGACCATCGCCCAGTACGACCTGCCGGTGAAGGTCTTCGTGGTCAACAACCAGTGGATGGGCATGGTCCGCCAGTGGCAGGAGCTGCTGCACGGCGAGCGCTACTCCGAGAGCTACATGGAGTCCCTGCCGGACTTCGTGAAGCTGGCCGAGGCCTTCGGCGCGGTCGGCCTGCGCGCCGACGACCCGGGCGAGCTGGACGACAAGATCATGGCGATGATCGACACGCCAAAGCCGGTGATCCTCGACTGCCGGGTCGAGCAGGCCGAGAACTGCTTTCCCATGATCCCCTCCGGGGCGGCCCACTACGAGATGCTGCTCGGCCCCGGCGACAAGGCGGCCAAGCCGATCTCCGAGGAGGGGATGGTATTGGTCTAGGGTCGGAAGCCCGCCCGCACCTCGTCCTTCGACAGGCTCGGGACGAGGTGCTCGAACGCAGCCGAGGTCCTCGTGGTGAGCCTGTCGAACCATGAGAAACGGCCGAGCCAGGAAAGCGAAGTCCCCCGTGTCGCCAAAGATCGAGACCGAAATCGAAAAGCGCATCATCGCGGTGCTGGTGGACAACGAGCCCGGCGTGCTGGCGCGGGTCATCGGCCTGTTTTCCGGCCGCGGCTACAACATCGAGAGCCTGACCGTCAGCGAGGTCGACCCGGACGAGGCGCTGTCGCGCATCACCGTCGTGACCAGCGGCACGCCGATGATCCTGGAGCAGATCAAGGCGCAGCTCGGCCGCCTCGTGCCGGTGCACTCGATCAGCGACCTGACCCGCGAGGGACCCTACGTCGAGCGCGACCTGGCGCTGATCAAGCTGGTGGGCAGCGGCGAGAAGCGGGTCGAGGCGCTCCGCATCGCCGACATCTTCCGCGCCCGGGTCGTCGACGCCGGCCACGACCACTTCATCATCGAGATGACGGGCAGGACCGACAAGCTGGACGCCTTCATCGAGCTGATGCGTCCGCTCGGCCTTATCGACGTCTCCCGCACCGGCGTCGTCGCCATTGCCAGGGGCCCGGAGGGGCTTTAGAACCCGGGCCAGGGAACAATCCGAAACGATATCATGGGTTAGGGAAGGAAGGGCCATGCGCGTCTATTACGACCGGGATGCCGACGTCAACCTGATCAAGGGCAAGAAGGTCGCCGTCGTCGGCTACGGCAGCCAGGGCCACGCCCACGCCAACAACCTGAAGGACAGCGGGGTCGCCGAGGTCCGGGTCGCGCTCCGGTCCGGCTCGGCCAGCGCCAAGAAGGCCGAGGCCGCCGGTCTCCAGGTCATGACCCCGGCCGAGGCGGCCACCTGGGCCGAGGTGGTCATGGTGCTGACCCCGGACGAGCTGCAAGCCAAGCTTTACGAGGAGGACCTGGCCCCCAACCTCAAGGAGGGCGCGGCCATCGCCTTCGCCCACGGCCTCAACATCCACTTCAACCTGATCGAGCCGCGCGCCGACCTCGACGTCTTCATGATCGCCCCCAAGGGCCCGGGCCACACGGTGCGCTCGGAGTACCTGCGCGGCGCCGGCGTGCCCTGCCTGCTCGCGGTCGAGCAGAACGCCTCGGGCAACGCCCAGGAGATCGGCCTCTCCTATGCCTCGGCCATCGGCGGCGGGCGCGCCGGGGTGATCGAGACGACCTTCCGCGAGGAGTGCGAGACCGACCTCTTCGGCGAGCAGGTCGTGCTCTGCGGCGGCCTGACCTCGCTGATCCAGGCCGGCTACGAGACCCTGGTCGAGGCCGGCTACGCGCCCGAGATGGCCTATTTCGAGTGCGTGCACGAGGTCAAGCTGATCGTCGACCTGATCTACGAGGGCGGTCTGGCCAACATGCGCTACTCGGTCTCCAACACCGCCGAGTACGGCGACTATACGAGCGGGCCGCGGGTCGTCAACGGCGACACGAAGAAGGAGCTGCGCCGCATCCTGGACGACATCCAGTCCGGCCGCTTCACGCGCGACTGGGTCGCCGAGTGCGCCGCCGGCCAGCCCTCGTTCAAGGCCCTGCGCCGGCGCGCCGCCGAGCACGGAATCGAGGAGGTCGGCGAGCGCCTGCGCGCCATGATGCCCTGGATCGCCGAGAACAAGCTGGTCGACAAGGAAAAGAACTAGGCGTTCGATTCCAATAGCTTAAGCTGGGACGCCCCCCGACTCCGGCACCCCTCGGCGCCGGTCCCGGCGAGCCCGCCGGCGAAGCGCCCTGCCGGCGGAAACGAAACGTTAGGGACTTTCGCGGCAACATCGCCGAAGGCACACCTTCTGGGCGAGGCCTCGCACGAGCGCCCCGGCCATGGGAGCCTGCCGGTATCGGAGCTCGAGGGAGTCTCGAGGCGTGAGCCAGACGTGGCGCTACCACAACCCGGTCGACATCACCTTCGGCCCCGGCGCGTTCGGCCGGATCGGCGAGGCGCTGGACGGCCGGTCCTACGCGCTGGTCACCTATGGCGATGCGCCCTTCGAGGACCACCGGGCACGCCTGGCCGAGCTGGCGGGCGCGCCGACCGTCGCCGTCGACGACGTCGCGTCCAACCCGAACTTCGGAACCTTGAGCCACCACTGCGCCCGTTTCGCCGCCATCGACCCGCCGCCCGAGGTGATCGTGGCGCTGGGCGGCGGCTCGGTGATCGACACCGCCAAGGTGCTGGCCGCCGCGCGCGGCGATTTCGCCCAGGTGCGGCACTATCTGGAGACCGGCCGGGGCGGCGACACCCTGGGCGCGATCCCGATCATTGCCGTGCCGACCACGGCCGGGACCGGCAGCGAGGTGACCAACTGGGCGACCGTCTGGGACCTCGACGGCGGCAGGAAGTACTCGCTCGCCCGGCCGAGCGTCTATCCGCAGTGCGCCCTGGTGGACCCGGAGCTGATGCTGGGGCTGCCCCGCTCGGTCACGGTCAGCTCCGGCCTCGACGCGCTGTCCCACGCGCTGGAGAGCCTGTGGAACCGCAACGCCAACCCGATGTCGACCGAGTTCGCGGTCCCGGCCGCGCGCGAGCTGCTGATGACGCTGCCGCTGCTGGCCGAGGACCTGGAAAACCTCGCGCTTCGCGGCCGGGTCTCCAAGGCGGCGCTGACCGCCGGGCTCGCCTCCTCGAACACCAGGACGGCGCTCGCCCACGAGCTGTCCTACCCGATCACGCTGCACCACGGCGTGCCGCACGGCATCGCCTGCTCGTTCAGCCTGCCGCTGGTGCTGCGCGCGGTGGCCGGCGAGAGCCGGACCTGCGATACCGCGCTCAAGCGGGTGTTCGGGGCCAACCTCGAGGCCGGCGCCGAGCAGCTCGAGGCGTTCCTGACCGGGCTCGAGGTCTCGGTCGATGCGGCCGACCACGGCGTCGACGAGAAGGCCTGGTTCGAGCTGGCCGAGGGCGCCTTCGACGGCGAACGGGGCCGCAACTTCGTCGGCCGCCGCGAAAAGGTCCTGTCCTACTTCTGAGCCGGAGAGTACCGGCGTCGGCGGTCAGCCGGCCGTCGAAGGACGGTCTTTCAAGACCCCAGAGTCCTCGATCACCCGGGCGATGACCTCGGCTTTCTGCTGCGGGGCCATGAGGTGGACGCCGGCCGCGCCGGGCAGCTCGCGCAGCCCCTGGATCAGCTCGATGCAGAGCTTGCGGCCTTCGCCGGCCGGGTCGGCGGCGCGCTCCAGGCGTTCGATCACGCTCTCGGGCACGCTGACCCCGTGCAGGTTCTCGTTCATCCAGCGCCCCTGGCGGGCCGAGGCCAGCGGCCCGGCGCCGAGGATGATCGACAGGCGCTCGGTCAGTCCGGCCTCGGCCAGGCGCGCGAGATAGCGCCCGGCCACCGCGAGGTCGAAGCAGAACTGGGTCTGCACGAAATCCGCGCCGGCATCGGCCTTGGCCAGGAGCGCCGTCGGCTGCCAGCCGGCCGGCGGGTCGAAGGGGGTGTCGGCGCCGCCGATGAACAGGTGGGGCGGCGGCTCGACCGCTCGGCCCGAGGGCAGGGTGCCGTCCTCGCGCAGCCGCCGGGCGAGGGCCATGACGCCGCGCGAGTCGAGGTCGTAGACGGGCTTGGCGTCCGGCAGGTCGCCGCCCTCCGGGTCGTCGCCGTGCAGCGCCAGGATGTTGGTGACGCCGAGCGCGGCCGCGCCGATCAGGTCGGCGGCCAGCGCGATCCTGTTGCGGTCCCTGCAGGCCACCTGCAGCACCGGCTCGATCCCCGCGCGGACCAGGATGGCGGCCGCGGCCAGGCTCGACATGGTCGCCCGGGCCCCGGCCCCGTCGGTCACGTTGACGGCATCCGCCTTGCCCTTCAACGGCGCCGCCCGGGCGAGCAGCGTTGCCGCGTCGGCCGAGAGCGGCGGCGTCACCTCGGCGGTGACGACGAAGCGGCCGGCGGCAAGCAGGCTTTCCAGCCCCCCGGGCTGCGTCATCGTGGTCTCCCTGGTGATTTCGCGATGAATCGGCCGGGCGGACTGGACCGAGGCCTCAACCGCTTTCGGCCTTGGGCTCGGCCGCGCCGCGGGCGAGCGCCTTCAGCTTGGCCTCGACCGAGCCGGGCTCGAGCGAGTCGAGATAGAGGTCGGGGTTGGCCAGCATGTCCTCGATCCGGGTCAGGAAGCCCTGTGCCACGGTCGAGTTGAAGTCGATTTCGTGCATGATCCGCCGGAGCGCCGAGCTGCCGGCCATGAAGCGCTGCATCTGCGCGACGGTGTCGCGCGCCAGGCCCTCGCCGGTCCGCCAGTCGTCGCTGTAGACGCCGCTGTCGGCCGGGACGTCCCAGTAGTGCCAATGGCCGTCGTCGTCGAGGCTGATGGTCGGGAACTTCAGCCACTCCTGGTGCCACCACTCGGTATTCGCCTCGGCCTCCTGGACCGCCGCGCTCTGCAGCTCGGACGTGCTCGTTGGGTCAGCCATGGTCGCGTCTCTCCTGGATCCGGAGTCGCTTTCGGGATTGCGACAGGGCGCTCGATACATCATAGCATGGCACCGGCCGCGCCGGACAAGGGCCTCCACGCCCCGGGACGCTAACGCGGCCCCGGCACGACGTAAGAGAACACGAGATACTGCGCCGCGTCATAGTTGGCATAATTAGGGTCTGACCCTAATTATGCCGCACATATCCGATCGCCGGGTGTTAGTGTAGCCTGACACGATCGAGAGGCCCTTTGGCCGAGGACGCCGAATATGGCACGACTGCCCCGCTACCTCGTACCCGGTCAGCCCCAGCATGTCATTCACCGCGGAAACAATCGCCAGGCGGTCTTCGGCGGCGAGCAGGATTACCGCTTTTACCTGAAATGCTTGACGGAAGCTTGCCTGCGCCATGCCCTGGCGGTCCACGCCTATGTGCTGATGACCAACCATGTCCACCTGCTCGCCACGCCCGGATCCGAGCTCGGCCTGTCCAAGGCGATGCAGTCCGTGGCCGGGCGCTATGCCCAGTACTTCAATGCGGCAAACGGACGCAGCGGAGGTCTGTGGGAGGGCCGCTACAGGGCGACGCCGATCGACAGCGAACGCTACTTTCTCGCCTGCTCGCGCTACATCGAACTGAATCCGGTGCGCGCGGGGATCGTTTCCACGCCCGGTGCCTTCCCCTGGTCGAGCTACGCTTGCCATGCCGACGGCAGGGTGGACCCGCTCGTGAGCGGGCATGCGATCTACACCGACCTGGGCGCCACCGTGGAGGCGCGGCGGGCCGCCTATCGCAGCCTCTTCGACGACGAGCTTTCGGAGGCGATGGTCGGCGAGATCCGCGAGGCGACCCAAAAGGGCTGGGCGTTGGGCGGCGAGCGGTTCCGCAACCAGGTCCAGACACTGAGCGGACGCCGCGCCCGCCCGGCGCGGCGGGGCAGGCCGCCAAGGAACATCGCGCATTAATTAGGGTCAGACCCCAATTAAGGCCCGTAATTGGGGTCTGACCCTAATTAAGGTTGCGCACGCCTTGGGACGACTTGCGGTACGACTGGAGGGGACACGAGATGTTGCGCGAGTTCGCCGACGCCGAGGAGATGGTTGCAAAGCTCAGGCCGGAGGTGCCGGTCTACTGCCTGCGGCCGGCGCTGTTCCGGCGGGCCACCAGGCGCTTCCTGGAGCGCTTTCCGGGGCGGGTGCTCTATGCCGTCAAGGCCAACCCGCAGGGCGAGGTGCTCGACCTGCTCTACGCCGCCGGCATTCGTCACTTCGACACCGCGTCGCTCGGCGAGATCGCGCTCGTCTCCGGGCGCTTTCCCGAGGCGACGTGCTATTTCATGCATCCGGTCAAGGGCGAGGCGGCAGTCCGCGACGCCTACCGGGCCCACGGCCTGCGGCACTTCGCGGTCGATCACGCCGACGAGCTCGACAAGATCGTCCGGGTGCTGGGCGGCGCGCCGCCGGACCTGGCCGTCATGGTCCGCCTGGCCACGCCGGGCGAGGGCGCGCTCTTCGACCTTTCCGGCAAGTTCGGGGCCGGGCCGGGACAGGCCGCGGCGCTCCTCAGGGCGGCGGCGGCGGCGGGCTGCCAGGCCGGGCTCTGCTTCCATGTCGGCTCCCAGTGCATCCAGCCGGCGGCCTATCGCCAGGCGCTCGAGCTATCCGGCGAGGTGGCCGCGTCGGCCGGCGTCCCGCTCGCCTGGCTGGACGTGGGCGGCGGCTTCCCCTCGGCCTACGAGGCCCCCGTGCCGGCGCTCGAGAGCTTCATGCGGGCGATCGACGAGGGCCTCCGGCATCTGGGTCCGCCCGGCGACTGCGTGGTCATGTGCGAGCCGGGCCGCGCCCTGGTCGCCGAGGCCGTGTCGGTGGTGGCGCAGGTGCAGCACCGCCGGGATCAGGCGCTCTACCTCAACGACGGGATCTACGGCAGCCTGTCGGGCACCAAGATCGGCACGGTCTATCCGGTGCGCTTGCTGCGCCCGTCGGGTCCCGCCGCGGCCGAGACCGCGGCGTTCACGATCTACGGGCCGACCTGCGACGGCCTCGACGTGCTCGGTTATCCCTTCGTCCTGCCACGCGACGCCCGCCCGGGCGACTGGATCGAGGTCGGCATGCTGGGCGCCTACGCCTTCGGGCTCAGGACGGATTTCAACGGCTTCCGGCCCGAGCGCTGTGTCGCGGTGGCGGACGCCGGCCCCGCCGCGCCGGCGGTCGAGGCTGGGCTCGAAGTCCCCGCCTGAGCGCCCGCGCCCCCGAGCCTCGGCCCCCCGCCGCGGGGCTTGTATGGCCGGGCCGGGCACGCCAAATTAGGACCAACGGGCCCGACCGCTCTTGCAAGGCCGAAGCAAACAACAGACCGAGAGCCGATGACCATCAGAACCGCCAAGTTCCATATCGGCGAGATCGTACGCCACCGGGTCTTCTCGTTCCGGGGCGTGATCTTCGACGTCGATCCGGTCTTCTCCAACACCGAGGAATGGTGGCTGGCGATTCCCGAGGACATTCGCCCGGCCAAGGACCAACCCTATTATCACCTGCTGGCCGAGAACGACGAGACCACCTATATCGCCTACGTCTCGGAGCAGAACCTGCTGCCCGACGAGACCGGCAAGCCGGTCTCGCACCCGCAGGTCTCCGACATCTTCTCCGGCATCGAGGACGGGCGCTACGTCAAGCGCGAGACGCGGGCCAATTGAAATCGGCCGCAGGGTTCAGCGCGACAGGATGATCACGACGATGCCGGCGGCCAGCACGAGCGACCAGGCGAAGCGGGCCGGGATCCCGATCTCCTTGAGCAGCAGGCCGCCCAGCAGGACCGAGATCGGGATCGAGGCCTGGCGCACCGAGGTCACCGCCGCGACGTTGCCGCCGAGCTGGTAGGCGGTCAGCAGCAGCAGGTAGGAGGCATAGGCGAGCAGGCCGACCGCCAGGTGGCGCCAGGGCCGCGTCGCCCAACCAGTCACGAAGCGTGCGAAGGCGCTGTCGTCGCGCCTTCGGTGGATCAGCCACAGGAAGGCGGCGAAGACCGGCAGGGCCAGCGCCCCCGACCAGAAGAACATGAACATCGGCTCGACCAGCTGCACGCCGCGGGCGTCCGAGATCGAGTAGGTGCCGCTGCCCGCCATGCCCAGCACCGCGAGGCCCAGGGTCACCGGATCGTGCAGCAACCGCGCGCCGCGCCGGTATTGCAGCAGGAACGCGCCGCCCAGCACCAGGGCGATGCCGAGCAGCAGGCTGGCCGAATAGCGCTCGCCGAGCAGGAAATAGCCGACCAGGACGATGAAGAGCGGCGAGGAGCGGATGATCGGGTAGTAGACCGACAGGTCGCCGCGCCGCAGGGTCAGCACCAGGGCGATGCCGTAAAGCGAGAGCCCGGCCGCCGAGATCAGGGGAAACGGCCAGGCGCGGCCGATCGACAGGTCCTCGCCGACCGCGAGCGCGTGGCCGCCCCCAAACGCGGTGGTCAGCAGGAGCAGGGAGAAGAACATCCACTCGGGATCCCCGTCGCGTTTGGCCAGCGCGTTCCAGATCGGATGCATCGTCGCCGAGACGAGCACCAGGACGGCGACGGTGGGCTCCATGGAGGACGGCTCTCCCTTGCGGCCCGCCCTGCTTGCCCCACGGCGGGGGCCGCCGTCCAGCGTTTAATCCGGAGTTCCCGCCGGAGGCCGGGCCTTGTCGGTTTGTTTACACATGGGTGCGAGCTTCGCCCCGGGCGGGCAAGGCGCCATAGGCCCGCGGGAACGGCCGATGAACGTGCTTCTGATCGAGGACGACGAAGAGACCGCCAGGGGCATAGAGCTGATGCTCCTCGCGCTTGGCCACCAGCACAACTGGGTGTCGCGCGGCGAAGCCGGCGCGGCCTTGGCCCTGCGCGGGATCTACGACGTGATCCTGCTCGACGTCATGCTGCCAGGCATCGACGGCTACGAGGTGCTCCAGCAGATCCGCGCGGCCGGGCTGGAAACGCCGGTCATCCTGCAATCGGGACTGGTCGAGCGGGACGAGGCCGTCAAGGGCCTCAGCCTGGGCGTCGTCGACTACCTGATCAAGCCCTACGGCAAGAAGGAGTTGGCCGCCCGCATCGACGCGGCGCTCGCGCGCGCCCGTCCGGCCACGGCGCCGCCCGCCGACCCGCCACGAGAGGAGACACCGCCCGTCCCGCAGGTGCCCGAGCGCCGGCACGGGGCCCGGGGCAGCGTCATCAAGGCCGGCCGGATCGTCTACCGGGCGGCGACCTGTACCATGGACTGCGTCGTCCTCAACCTGTCCGACCAAGGCGCCGCGCTGCAGCCCGAGGACGCGCTGCGCTGTCCGGACGTCTTCACCCTGCAGATCCAGCACGGCCCGAGCTACCGCTGCCACGTCTGCTGGCGCTACCGCAGCAAGCTGGGCGTCAGGTTCCTTGATTGAGGCGGCCGAGCACCAGAGTGCGTGCCAGTCAAGCTATGGGGGACATTGCTATTCGATCCCTATGCAAGACACGCAGTTCGCCTTGATCACCTTCTCGTGTCGAGCGGTTCCGATCGCGAATCAACTGCGCCACGCTGACTGTCCGGACGTTACTATGGCAGAGTGTTGGAATCGAAACTGAACTCGATCAGACGCGGCCACGGGCCCTTGGTCCGCTGGATACTTCCGACGATTGGCGCTGCGGTCGCGGTCGTCGCGCTGTTTTGGCTTTACCAGGACCTCGACCTTGAGCGGTTCCTGTCCGCCATCGCCGCCGCCGAGCTGGTTTGGCTTCTTGTCTTGGCCGGCACCATCCTTCTCGAACAGTTGACCCGCGGCTGGAAATGGCGACAGATTCTGTTCGATCTGAAACCGATTTCGAGTGTCAGGCTCTTTGGCGCGATCCTCGCGGGCTACGGCGTTGCGATCCTCGTTCCCTTGGGCATCAGCCCACTTGTGCGCTCATGGCTGATTGCGCGGTTGGAAGGTTTGCGTTGGGCCTCGGTTCTGACGACATCGGCCATCGAGCGCTTTCTCGACGGGGTCGTATTTGCGCTGTTTGCCGCGCTCGTCGCGATGCTTGGCCAAATTCCGGATGTCGAGGGCGATGTGAGGACCGGCCTCGCGGCCGCCGGCGGTTTGAACCTGGTTTTGTTTTCCCTACTGCTTTACCTGCTGTTCGTCGGCCGCTCGCCCTTGGGTCGCGAGGATGCACGTTTAAGCCGGTGGATCGACCGGCTGGCCGCCAGGGGTGGCGGACGCCTCGAAGGGCTGAGACAGGCGATCCGGGAGGGCATCGTTTGGCCGCGCAGGCGCCGCCGCCAAATTGGCGCGGTGCTGGCAAGCGTCCTGATGAAGGTCATTGCGGCCACGCATTTCCTGTGGGCGGGTCTGGCGGTCGGTATCGTCCTGACGACCTTCGACTACCTGTTTCTCATGGTCTTTGCGGGATTTTCGTTGGTGCTCGCCCGTTTTGTCCGCGTGCCCGGGGGCTTCGTCATTGGATCCGGCTTCGCGCTGAAACTGCTTGGTGTCCCCGACGAACAGGCGCTGGCGATGGTCCTGTTCAACCATATTCTTACCATCGTTCTGATGGTGGGGCCCGGCCTGCTGTTCTTGTGGAAAAGCGGCTTCGATATTCGGGAAGCGCGTGCCGCGGCGGCGAAAGCCGATGCCCCTGCCTGACGCCCGGCCCGAGGCCGCGCGGGACTCCAAAGACAAGGCGGCCGGGCCCTGACGGGTAAACTCGGCCCTGGATTGCGCAAAGATCTCGTTTCGCCGGTCGGCTGCCGCTACGCGTCGATCGGCCGGTTCTCCGTCCAGTCGTAGAGGCCGCTATCCCTCTCGTCGACTGCCTTTTTCCAGCCAAGGGTCTCGGCACGGGTCTTGAAAGCGATGCCTTCCGGGGAATGGCGGGCGATTCCGTCCAGCAGCGTGGCAAGGCGTTGGGTGTCGGCCAGGCCCATCGCCTCTATGGCCTGGTTGATCACCATCTTCTGCATCATGAGCTGGTTCACGGGAACCGACGCCATGCGCGCGGCCAGCGCCTCGACCTCGGCGTCCAGCGCTTCGGCTGGAACCGCCTTCAGCACCAGCCCGAGGCGTTCGGCCTCGACGCCGTCGATCTTGTCGCCGGTAAGGAGCATGCGCTTGGCCTTTTCCGGCCCGAGCCGGTAGACCCACATCGCCGTGGTCGGACAGCCCCAGACCCGCGCGGGCATGTAGCCGATCTTCGCATCCTCGGCCATGACGATCATGTCGGCGCAGAGCGCGATATCCGAGCCGCCGGCGACCGCATGGCCCTGCACCTTGCAGATCACCGGCTTGTGCGAGCGCCACAGCGACATGAAATGATCGGTGTTGCGGGACATGAACGCGAAGTCCTTCATCGGATCCCAGGGCATGTCCTGGGTCGCCCGGCCGCTCCCTTCGCCACCGGCATAGTACGTCAGATCGTAACCCGCGCAGAAGGCGGGCCCCTTGCCGGAGAGGACGATCACACGAATGCCGGGGTCCCTGTTGGCGGCGGCGACCGCGTCCGACAGAAGCGCCGGAACCTCGTCGTCGATCGCGTTCAGGACCTCCGGCCGGTTGAGGGTGATTCGGCCAATCCGCCCCGTCTTTTCGAAGAGCACTTTCGACATTCCGGATATCTCCTTGGGTTCATGGCTGGAGCGGCCCGCGCCCCGAGCGTTCGCCAGGCGCTTCGTGGCGGCGAAGCGCGGGACGTCCAGCTGCTCCCCCTAATGCTGGGGGGCGCGGACGATGATCGCGGTGATCGTCTCCTCGCCGAGCGCCTTGCAGGCTTCCAGGCGGTGCACGCCGTTGACCAGGACGAAGCGCTCGCCGTCGCGGCGGACGCTGATGGGCGTCTGCAGGCCGACCTCGAGGATGTTCTCGGCCAGCGTCTCGACGGCCGCCGGGTCCAGGTCGCGCCGGTGCTTGGCCGGGACGTAGACCTCGTCGATCCTGATCTTGACGTCATCCATCGGGACCCCCTCCGCGGCAGGCTCAAGTCTAGCAAGGCCGGCAGGCGCGCGGAACGGCAAAGCGCCCGGTCTGCGGCATTTGGTCTTGAAGCGCCTTCACCGGGCGGTCCCGGGCCGGTTAGAGTGGCCCATGCCGGTCGCCGATCCCTGGTTCTATCTTGCCGCCGTGCCGGCCGTGCTGCTGGCGGGGATCTCCAAGGGCGGGTTCGGCGGCGGGCTGGGGGTCATGGCGGTGCCGCTCATGGCGCTCTTCGTGTCGCCGGTCCAGGCCGCGGCGATCATGCTGCCGATCCTCTGCGTGATGGACATCTTCGGGCTGCGCGCCTACCGCAACACCTGGGACCGGCGCAACATCGCGATCATGGTGCCCGGCGCGCTGGTTGGAATCCTGGTCGGCACCCTGACCTTCCGCTACCTCGACGACGGCATGATACGCCTGCTGATCGGCACGATCGCCATCGGCTTCACCCTCCACCATTTCGGCTTTACCAGCTTCGTCGCGCACGCGGGCGGCCCGCCGGTGCAGTTCTTCCTGCTGCCGCAGCGCCTGGACAAGACGCTCTATGTCGGGACCACGGTCGTGTTCTTCTTCGCGATCAACTACGTCAAGCTGGTACCCTATGGCTGGCTCGGTCAGTTCTCGCCCGACAACCTGCTGACGGCGCTCGTTCTGGCGCCTCTGGCGCCGCTCGGCATCTGGCTCGGCGTGCGGCTGCACGGGCCCGTCGGTCGCGAACTGTTCTATCGCCTCTGCTACGGCATGCTGCTCGTGACCGGGGTCAAGCTGCTGTGGGACGGCCTCTGGCCCCTGCTCACCTAGTACCCACTTTCAGGATTGAGTACATCGTCTGATTCCCGAGGCGCTTGTCCGGCTAGGAATGGGGGGCGAAAGCGATGCCGGGCATCGGTGAGCGCCGCTGACGACGTCCGGGCGGGCGCCTCGGCAACCCTGCGGGCGAGTTCTCAAGACCTTCGGATGTCGTCGCGCGGCCCTTGTGATGACCAACATCACGGCGGACCACGCTCCTAACCGAAGGTCTTGAGAACTCGTCATACGATGCACTCAATCCTGAAAGTGGGTACTAGGCCGTGGTGGAGCCCGCCGCGACGGCCGCCGCCGCCCCGGCCTGCGCAGGCTCGTTCGCCGGGGTGCTCGGCGCCGCGTGGACCTCGACCTTGCGGCGCGCGAACTCGATGCCGTTGGCCTCGAAGGCGGCTTTGATGCGCTTGTAGGCCTCGCGGCGCAGGACGAACTGCTCGCGCGGCAGGCACATGAACTTGACGCGGATGATCATGGCCGAATCGTCGATCTCGGTGACGCCCTGGGACTTCAGCGGCTCGATCAGCTTGGGCCCCAGGTCCGGGTCCGCCATCATCTCGCGGCCGACCTGCTTCATCAGCTTCTTGACCTTGTCGATCTCGGTGTCGAAGGGCACCCGGAAGGACATCTTGTAGATCACCCAGTCGCGGTTGTGGTTGGTGATCGAGCGCAGCTCGCCGAAGGGGATGGTGTGCACCGGGCCGCGGTGGTGGCGCAGGCGCAGCGAGCGCAGCGAGATCGCCTCGACCTCGCCGCGCAGCTCGCCCATCTCGACGTACTCGCCGACCCTGAACGCGTCCTCGATCAGAAAGAAGATGCCCGACATGACGTCGCGCACCAGGGTCTGGGCGCCGAAGCCGATGGCGATGCCGACCACCCCGGCGCCGGCCAGCAGCGGGCCGATGTTCACGCCCAGCGCCGAGAGCAGCAGCATCACGGTCATCACCACCAGCACGACGACGAAGAACTTGCGGGCGAGCGGCAGCAGGGTCTTCATGCGGGCGTTCGGCTCGACCAGCACGCCGTTCACCTCGCGCGGCACCAGCCTCCGGTCGATCCCGACCTTGATCAGCTGCCAGCCGACGTACGCGAGCAGCAGGGCGACGGCGGCGTCGAAGCTGGCCTCGACCAGCGCGTCCTGCGCCTGGGCGCCCATCTCGCCGGACAGGTTGACGCCCCAAAGCTGCAGCACGATGGCGCCGAGGCCGAGCGCCAGTACGACGCGCAAGCCGCGCCGCATCACGCCGGCGGTGTTCGGCCCCGTCGCTCCGGCCTCTGCTCCGGCCTCTGCCCTGCCGCCGCCCATCATGTCCTGGAGGATGTGGCAGAACCCGCGGTCGAGGATCGGGAACAGCAGGATGACGCCGACCGAGGCGGTGGCCGCCCAGATCGTCGAGGGGCCCCGCGCCAGCATGCTCATCGCCCAAAGCAGCCAGATCACGGCGACATAGAGGATGGCGAAGACGTGCCATGTGACCGCGAACTGAACGCGCAGCGGCGTCGGTTCGTCCGAATCGCCGGTTTCGGCCGGCGCCGCTTCGCCTCGGACCACCGCGGACCCGGCGCCGAGAATTGCCGCGGCGACAGCCCCGCGGGCCTGCAGGATCATGACGATCAGCAGGACGGCCATGATCGCGCCGGTGATCAAAACGATCATCAGATGCGCCTCGAGGGCCATGCCGGTCAGGATCAGGAGGCCGGCGGTCAGCCACGAGAAGACCGCCACGCCGGCCATCGGCACCGACCAGCGGAAGAGGAAGCGCGCTGCCCCGTCGCCCAGCGGCGCCAAGCGCAGGGCGGGCGTGTAGGGCGCCAGCAGGAAGCGCGACACAAGCGCCGCGCCGTGGGTGATCAGCGCGCCGGTCAAATAGGTGATCACGAATGTGCGGTCGGGACCTTCGTGGTCGAACAGCAGGACCGCCAGCCCGAAGGCGACGACGGCGAAGGCGGCGATCGCCAGCAGGTCGAAGACGCTGCGGAAGGCCGCGCCGCAGAGGCGGTCGAACAGGCTCTCGCCGGCCTGGGCCTCGATGCGCCCGCGCACCGGCGCGGCGAGGCGGCGCACGCCCCAGTAGGCCGCCGTGCCGAGCGCCAGGAGGCCGAGCAGCATGGCGGTCTGCAGCAGGAATCCGGCAAGGCCCCTGCCGCCCGAGATCCGGTCGATGCCGGTCGCAAGCGCGCCGGGCACGAGGGAGAGGCCCATGGCGACCTGGGCGCCGCGCCGGCGCAGGGTGTCCGCCATGCGCTCCAGGCCGAGGCGGATCCGCAGCAGGAGCACCCCCAGTCCGCCGTTGCCGCTCTGCTCGCCCGCGGCCTGGCGCTCGGCGCGCCCGCGCAGCTCGCCGGACAAGAGCTGGCGCACCTGGGCGTCGGTCAGGCCGGCCAGGATGCCGTCGACCTGCTCGGGCGTCAGCGTCTCGGGAAGCTCCAGCAGCGCGGCGGCGGAATCGCTCTCGGCGGCGCGCACGCCCGGCGGCGCGCCCAGGCAGAGCGCGAGCAGCCCGATACAGGCCATCCGCTGCCAGAAGCCGCTCATTGTCATGAGAGTCCCCGCTTCGCCTCTTCGCCAAGGCCCACTGTCGGGAGATGTTAGACGAAAGCGAAGGGTCCCGCACCACCGTCCTTGGCCTCGGGCCGCCGGCCGCCTTCAAATTCGGCGTTTCAGGTCGTGCGTGGTGCCGTCGACGCCACCGCTGCGCCAAGTGCGGGTCAGCTTGCATTTCGGGCAGATGCGGTTGTGCGGCCCCTCGGACCTGAAGGTCTCGCGGCACATCAGGCACCTGCGCGGTTCGGTCCTGCGGCCTCTCGGGCCAGGTTTGGGATCGTCCTGCATATTTCGGCCTCCGCCTCCCAGAGACCCCGGAAACGCGACCAAACCATGGCGGGATAGGGGTGTTATGGTGTCGGGTGCGGGCGTCAGTCCGCGCCGGCCAGCCTGCGGTACCTGCCGCGGAAGAACGCCAGCGGCGCGCCGTCCCCGTCGGACGCGATCCCCAGCACCTCGCCGACCAGGATCACGTGGTCGCCGGCTTCGTGACGGGCGTGGACCCGGCACTCGAAGGCGGCCAAGGCGTCCTTCAGGATCGGGCAGCCGGTCCGCCAGGTCTCGGCGTCGAGTCCCTGCCAGCTGCCGCCCTCGATCCGGGCGAAGTCGTCGGCCAGCCGCGCCTGGCCCTCGCGCAGCACGTTGACCGCGAAATGCCCGGCCGCCTGGAAGGCCTCGAACCAGACCGAGGCGCGGTCCAGGCAGAAGGAGACCAGCGGCGGCGCCAGCGAGACCGAGGTGAAGGAGCTGGCCGTCATGGCGAGCCTCGCGCCGTCCGTCCCCAGCGCGGTCACGACGGCGACGCCGGTCGGGTAGCAGCCCAGGGCCCGGCGGAACTCGTCCGAGTCGAAAGACATTTGAAGGCCCCTTCGCAGTACGTCCGATGGCCGGACCCGGCCCGGCGTGGCTAAATAGACTCGCCCCCGCAACCGGGTTAGAATTGCCGGCAATACCTCCCGCCAGGGGCGAGTCTACCCGTGGAGGCGGGGTGGGGCCAGGCACGGCCGGAGCCCCTATAACACGGCGTCAACGACAACGGTATTCAGACGAGGAGGAGGAACAGGTGACAAATCGTACTATCGTAAGATCCTGCATCGCGGCCGCGATGCTGGCCGTCCTGCCGGTTTCGGCCGGCGCGGCGGTCGACCTGCCCTGCCAGGCGGTCAAGCTGATCGTGCCCTGGAAGCCGGGCGGCGGCACGGACATCATCTTCCGCGAGGTGGCGCTCGAGGCCCAGAAGCACCTGGGCAAGGACATCGTCATCCAGAACATCGCGGGGCAGAGCGGCTCCAAGGGCGCCAAGGTGGCCAAGGACGCCCGGCCCGACGGCTGCACGATCTTCGCCGGCCACGATTCCCTGCAGACGACCTACGTGACCGGCAAGACCGACTTCAACTATTTCGCCTACGAGCCCATCGTGCTGCTCACCTTTACCCCCGCCATCGTCGGCGCCAGCGGCAAGGTCGATTGGAACGACATGGCCGAGATGGTCGCCTACGCCAAAGCGCACCCGGGCGAGGTGCTGATCGGGGCGACGCTCAACTCGACCAGCCACTTCCTGGCGGCTGCGGTCGAGGACGCCGCCGGCATCAAGCTGAAGATCGTCAGCTACGAAGGCACCGCCGAGCGCAAGACCGCCATGATGGGCGGCCACGTCCAGCTCGGCGAGCTCAACATCACGGCGGCCCAGAAGCTGTTCAAGACGGGCGATCTCAAGGGCCTCGGCATCGCCACGGAACAGCGCGATCCCCGTCTGCCGGACCTGCCGACCCTGAGGGAGCAGGGCTACGACATCGTCACCGGGATCAGCCGCGGCGTCTTCGCGCCCAAGGGCACGCCAAAGGAGATCCTCGACATGTACGAGGCGGCCTTCGCCAAGTCCATGCAGAGCCCCGAGCTCACGAAGAGCCTGGAGGGGAAGGGTACGGTGCCGACCTTCAAGAGCCGCGCCGACTTCGTGCCCTTCCTGACGAAGAGCGCCGAGGAGATCGAGGGCCTGGCCAAGAAGATCGGCATCTTCAAGGGCAAGAAGGCCTCTTAAGGTCTAAGAGGCAATCGAAATCGGGCGCGCGGGGAAAGGGCTCTCCGCGCGCCCGTCAAGCGGCGAGGTCCGGCATGCGCATGCGTTCCGATACCGGGATCGGACTGGTCCTGCTCATGTTCTGCGGGATCATGTTCCTGCAGACCCGGGAGATACCCGAGCCCCTGTTCGGGTCGGCGGGCGCGGCGTTCTTTCCGACCGTCCTTCTGGTGCTTCTGACGCCGCTCTCCGCGGCGCTCTTCCTGCACGGCCTGATCGGCGACCTGCGCGCGCGGGGGGCGCCGACCGTCGCTCCGGCCCGGCGGAGTTTCGGCGCGTGGTTCGCCGACTACCGGAACGTGATCGTCTCGTTCCTGCTGTTCTTTCTGTTCGTGGCCCTGCTGGAGCCGATCGGATACATGCTCTCCGGCTTTCTGTTCCTCTTCGCCATGCAGGCGTTCCTGGGGCCCCGGAGCTGGCGGAAGATGATCCAGCACGCCCTGGTCTCGGCCGGCGTCGTCCTCTTTCTCTGGGTGATGTTCCGCTGGGTCCTGGTCGTCCTTTTGCCGGAAGGCGACATCTTCTATTGAGTGGGCGTTAGGCGGCGGCGGGGGGAGCGGCACACGATGTTGGAAAGCATTCTCGAGGCCTTCTTTCAGGTCTTCCAGTTCAAGCTTCTCGCCTTGATCACGGTCGGCACGCTGGCCGGCATCGTGGCCGGGGCCATTCCCGGCTTCACGATCACCATGGCGATCGTGCTGACCCTGCCGTTTACCTTCGGCATGAGCCCCGTCGAGGGGCTTTCGACCATGCTGGGGGTCTTCGTCGGCGGCTTCTCGGGCGGGCTCATTTCGGGCACGCTCTTGGGCATTCCCGGCACGCCCTCGTCGGTCGCGACCACCTTCGACGGCTTTCCGCTGGCGCGGCGGGGCCATCCAGGACTCGCGCTCGGCGTCGGGGTCTGGTCGTCGTTCTTCGGCGGTCTGATCGGGGCGATGCTGCTCATGAGCTTCGCGCCGCCGCTTGCCCTGATCGGGCTGTGGTTCGGGCCCTGGGAGTATTTCGCGCTGATCGTCTTCGCGCTCACCATCATCGCCAGCCTGTCGGGCGAATCCCTGCTCAAGGGCGGCATCGCCGGGGTGCTAGGCCTGCTGCTGGCGATGGTCGGCGAGGACGCGATCACCGCCACCTCGCGCTTCTCCTTCGGCATCGACGACCTCAACCAGGGCTTCTCGATCCTGCCGGTGCTGATCGGGCTGTTCGCCTTCAGCCAGCTGTTGAGCGACGTGGAGCGTAAGGAGGCGGCGCAGAGCGCGCTCATCCAGGCCGAGGCCGAGACCATCAAGATCGAGCACTGGAAAGCGATCCGGACGATCTTCCGCCAGCCGCTCAACCTGATCCGCTCGTCGCTGATCGGGGTCTTCATCGGCGCCCTGCCGGCCGCCGGCGGCACGATCTCCAACGTGCTCAGCTACGACCAGTCCAAGAAGGCCTCGAAGCATCCCGAGAAGTACGGCACCGGCATCCCCGACGGCGTCATCGCCTCGGAGGCGGCCAACAACGGCACGGCGGGCGGCGCGCTGATCACCATGATGGCGCTCGGCATTCCCGGCGACATCGTGACCGCGATCATGCTGGGCGCGCTCTTGATCCACAACGTGGTGCCGGGCCCGACCTTCATCACCGAGGAGCCGCTGCTCGCCTACGGCATCTTCATGGCCTTCTTCGTCGCCCATTTCGTCATGATCGCGCTGCAGGCGGTGGGCCTCAGGGTGTTCCTGAAGATCACGAAAATTCCCAAGTACGTGCTGGCCTCGACCATCCTGTTCTTCTGCGCGATCGGCGTCTTTGCGCTCAACAACATCGTGTTCGACATCTGGGTGCTGTTCGGTTTCGGCCTGCTGGGCTATGTGATGAAGAAGTTCGGCTTCCCGCTGGCGCCCATGATCATCGGCGTGGTGCTGGGCACGATCGCCGAGCTGAACCTGAACCGGGCCTATATGAGCGACCCGGACCCCTGGGTCTTCTTCACCCGGCCGATCTCGCTGTTCTTCCTGATCCTGGCCGCGATCTCGCTTGTCTTCCCGTTCAGCCAGCGCCACCGGGCCGCCCCCTGGGTGCGCTTCTTCCTGCCCGTCAGCCTGGTCGCCGTCTCGGCGCCCTTCTGGATCACCCTGGGCTGGCCGATGGCGGGCGGCGCGGTCTTCGTCGCCGCGGGCCTCTTCGTCTTCTGGCGCCGCCTGCGCGCCGAGGGTGCCGGGCTGGGCGAGGTGACGCGGACCATGATCGGGAACGGGGAATAGCCCTCCGTGACCCGCGCGAGGGAGGCCTTGTCCGTCGCCGTCGGCGGCCTGGGTGCCATCGGCCTGCCGGTGGCACGGCGTCTGGACGCGGGCATCGACGGCCTGCGGCTGGTCGCCGTGGCGGCCCGGGACCGCGACAAGGCGCGTGCCAAGATGGCGGGCTTCGCGACGCCGGTGCCGGTCGTCGGGCTCGTGGACCTGGCCGAACGCGCCGAGGTCGTCGTCGAATGCGCGCCCGCCGCCGTCTTCGTCACCCTGGCCGAGAGCGCGGTCGAAAAGGGCCGCGTCTTCGTGCCGGTCAGTGTCGGCGCCCTGCTGCCGCGCCTGGACTTGGTCGAGCGGGCGAAGGAGACCGGCGCGCGCATCGTCGTACCGAGCGGCGCCTTGCTCGGGCTGGACGCCGTGCGCGCCGCGGCGGAAGGGACGATCGAAGGCGTTACGCTGGTCACCCGCAAGCCGCCGGGGGGCCTCGCGGGCGCGCCCTATCTGGTGGAGCACGGCATCGCGCTCGATGGCCTCTCGGAACCGCTCAAGGTCTTCGACGGCACCGCCCGCGAGGGCGCCCGGGGCTTCCCGGCCAACGTCAACGTGGCCGCGGCGCTCAGCCTCGCCGGCATCGGCCCCGACGAGACGCGCCTGGAGATCTGGGCCGATCCGACCGTGACCCGCAACACCCACACGATCGAGGTCGAGGCCGACAGCGCCCGCTTTCGAATGACCATCGAGAACGTGCCCTCGGAGGAGAACCCGCGCACCGGCCGGATCACGCCCCTGAGCGTGATCGCGACACTCCGGCGCCTGACCGCGCCGCTCGTGGCCGGAACATAGCTGCACCCAGCAGGGAGCGGGGGGCAGCCCGGGGCTAGGCGGCTTTTCCGCAGACCCCGGCTATGAACCTGACGTGCTGCTCGGTTTGGCCGAAGTCCATCGCGGTCCTGCGCCGGAAGACGACCCGCACCTTGTCCGTCTCCGCCTGCGCCACCGTGATCTCGTGGTCTGCGATGGCTGAGTAGGGCGGCGGCGAGACGATCAGATCGGCCGTTCTGGCCTCGTCGTCGTAGAGCGTACGCAGGGTCGCTCTTTGCGGCGTGCCGCGCTCCACGCAGGCGGCAAAGGCCTTGTATTGCCCGCGATACTCGCCGACCCAGTAGGGCTCGGCCCGACCCGCCTTCTGCGCGCCCGCGCAGCCGGCCAACGTGGTCGCCAGAACTGCCGCCAATATCCTCATGTCCGCGAGGTTCGCACATCTTCGCGCGTGAGTAAATGGCTAATGCCTGTCAAGTTCTTTTCAAGCCGTCATTTCGACAATACTGTAATACCGTCATTGACCGAGATCTTTGACCGAATCCATAAGATATTTTGGGATTTTATCATCGAGCGGGATGTGCTAATCGATCTTGACGTGTATGGGGTAGTGATGTTTACAACAAGGATGGAAGAGGAGAAGGAAGGATGAGACGATTGATTCTGGCTTTGGCCTGTTGTGCCCTCTCGACGGGGGCGTGGGCGCAGACTCAGACCAGCGTGCCCAAGGAGATCACCGGCTACAAGACGATCCTGGTGAGCTTCTCCGAGGGCGCGAAGAAGTGCAACCTGGAGGACCCGGCGGCCTATTCGGCGCGCCTGGGCGAGAAGCTCGCCGCGATCGGCGTGCCGCAGAACGACGAAAGTCTCCTGGTTGCCACCCTGGGCGTCTCCGGCAAGAAGTTCGGCGCAATCGGCGGGCACTGCGTATCCATGGTCGAGCTGAGGTTCAACGCCGCCCTGGGCAAGGAGAATATCGTCACCGACAACCAGACCGTCCGTCAGGCGGTCGACAAGCTGGGCGTGTTCCCGATCACCCTCTACTCGAACGGCATGTTCGGGGTCCAGCCGCAGGCCGAGCCGGCGGCGGGAGGAGAGAGCATCGAGTCCAGGAAAGCCGTCCTCGGGATGATCGACGACCTGGTGGAGAACTTCAAGAAGAAGCGCCAGTGACGGCTTGAACGCTGCGGCACTGGAGACTTGCCGGCGGCCGCGGTTTGATGGCGAGCTCCAGGTTCGTCCCGGGTGACCGGGCGAACCTGGAGACGGCCGTGTCCTGGCCGCAGACGGGGCAGGGGGCCGTTCCGATGATCGAACGAAGGGGACGTCGCGACCCAACCGCCGATCCCGGCGGCCCGCCTGTCAGTCGCCCTTGAGCCACGCCCAGGCTTCGGGCTCTTCGTCGGGCTCGTAGAAGCGTACCTCGCACTCCATGATCTCGTCGGCTTTTCTCGCCTCATTTTGCATTTGGGGGGTGCCGATGATCGCCACGCGCTCGAAATCGCTGCGGTGCTGGATGCGGGCGTGCAGGACATGGGACTCGACCTCCGGCGCCCAGCCCTCGATGCCCCGCCAATCGAGCAGGAGGCGGCCCGGCTTGACCCGGGCGAGGGCTTCCTCCGCCTCCGGCATGTGCGTCTCGAAGACCGCGGGCGTGATCGTCCCGGTGTATTTCAGGCAGAGGATGCGATCGCCATCCTCGAAATGCATCTCGAACATCGCCGCCCATCGCCCCCTTTTTTGTTTGCTTCCGCCGCCATTCTTGGTCCCACGGTCGAGTCTCGAGTTTCCGTAGTATAAGCCATGGCGGGCGGCCGAACAGCGGCAAGTGGCAAGGAAATCCCCATTGCCGCGGATTCCCGGCGAGAGGCCCGGTCTAATCGTCGGTCTCCAGCGTGTAGACCGAAGGCGTGGTCTTGGGCACGGGCACGAACTCGACGCGCTCGCCGGCGGCGGCGATGGGCCGCACCAACATGCGCGCCAGCAGGAACAGCGCGAGCAGACCCAGGATCACCGCCATGGCGAGGAACAGGCCGCCGGGCCCGAAACGCTCCATCGCCGGGCCGATCACGAGCGGCCCGATTACCGCCCCGGCGGCGTAGACCAGCAACAGGCCGCTCGAGGTCTCGACCAGGCGCTCGTTCGGGGCGTAGTCGTTGGCGTGCGCCAGGCAGAGCGCGTAGAGCGGCACCATGAAGGCGCCGTGCAAGCCGGCCAGGCCGAAGGCGAGCGCCGTGCTGTCGAGCGCCGGGAAGGCCAGCGCCAGGCCGGTACCGACCGTGCCCAGCGAGCAGCCGGCCATGACCCAGCGCCGGTCGACGTGGTCCGAAAGGCGGCCGAGCGGCCACTGCGAGACCGTGCCGCCGGCGACGAAGGCGCCCATGAACAGCGTGATCTCGGCGACCGGCAGGGCGCGACCCTGGGCGAAGACCGGCCCGAGGGTCCAGAAGGCGCCCTCGACCATGCCGACCGCCAGGCAGCCGATGAAGCCGGCGGGCGAATAGCGGTAGAGCCGGGCGATCCTGAGCTGCGCGGTGGCGATCGGCTTGGGCGCGGCCGTGTCGGTCAGCGACAGCGGCACCAGCGACAGGGCGACCAGCATGGCCACCAGCGAGAACAACGGCCAGCCCATCGGGTCGTCGAGGTTGACCATGAGCTGGCCGCCCAGGGTCACCACGTTGGTGACGATGATGTAGACCGACAGCACGCCGCCACGCACCTCGTTGCTCGACTGGTCGTTCAGCCAGGACTCGACCACCATGTAGAGCACGGCCAGGCACAGCCCGGTGAAGCCGCGCAGGATCGACCAGGCGAGCGGATCGACGGCCAGCGGATAGACCAGCGTGGCCGCCGCCGCGAGCGCGGCGAAGCCGGCGAAACAACGGATATGGCCGACCCGCTTGACCGCCGGCGGGCCGACCAGGCAGCCGACGGCGAAGCCGGCGAAGTAGACCGCGCCCATCAGGCCGATGGTGCTGGCCGAGAAGGCCTCGAGCTGCGCGCGGATCGGCAGCAGCGTCTGCAGCAGGCCGTTGCCGAGGAACAGCGCCCCGGTGCCGATCAGAAGCGTGGCGATCGAGCGCGCTGCCGACGACACCTTGGTCCCCCCTTGAACGAACGCGCGGGCGCTCGACGACGCCCCCTCGGCCGTCCAGCTATCATCTCGGCCGGGCGCGCGCCGCCGAAGTCCCTACGACGGCGCGGGCCCGGGCCGGGTTCTCCGGTTCACACTACTCCGGCAGGGTACTGATCACGTAGAGCGCCTGCAGAAGGCCGGTCGGCTTCGCCTCCTTGCCGAACGAGCTTCTGAACAGCGTCTCGATCGCGCCCGAACGGTAGACACGGCTCAGCGTGCGGTCGACGGCCAGCCGGAAGCCGCTGTCGCCGAGCGGCAAAGCCAAGGCGTAGGGCTCGAAGGTGAAGTGCTGCTCGGAAATGCGAAGGATGTCCCTGGACTTGCTTCCTGCCGCGAGGAAGATGAGGATCGCGCGATCTCCGAAGTATGCCGAGACCTCGCCTTTCTCCAGCTGCGCCAGACCGTCCTGGTGGTCGGCGACGGTCACCACTTCGGCGTCGACCGACAGCTTGGTCAGCGTGTTGCGCAGCGCCTCCTCGGTGGTCGTGCCGCCGCGCACGCCGACCTTGTGACCGCTCAGCGCCTTCATGCCATCGGGGCCATCAGCGCGCAGTAGAACACTCGCGCCGCTGATGAAGGTCGGCAACGAGAAGTCGACCAGCTCGCGCCGCGAGAGCGTCGCCGTGGTGGCGCCGCAGAGGATGTCGATACGGCCGTCCTTGATGGCCTTGAAGCGGCCCTCGGTCGTAACCGGGACATAGTCGACCGAAAGCTTCGCGAGACCCAGGTCCGCTTTCAGCCTGGTCGCGATCGTCCGGCATAGATCGACCGAGTACCCGACGGCCTCGCCGATCTCCGACTTGTAGGAAAACGGGGCCGCGTCTTCCCTATAGCCCACTTTCAGCACGCCGGTCTGGCGCAGCTTGTCCAACTTGCCCGCCGCGGCCGCGGGGGCTTGTAACACCATCAAAGCCATAAGGCTGTACAATAGAAACCGCATGAAGTCCTCCCTTCCTGCTCGGTGCTAGGAGCCGGTGAACCTGTAGACGCGATCGGCGACGTGCCGCAGTCCAAGGCTCCAGTATGACATTTCTAGAGCCCGGTGGGTGGTGTTGAAACGACTTTCTCTCTTCGCCCGCCGGGACACTACGCCAGCGGCAGGGGCATGCGGCCGGTCGGCCCTGGGAGACCGGCGCCATGCCTGGGACACGGCGGATGTGGCGCCGTCGCCGTGACGCTCCGGGTCCGGCGGGCTATGCTTGCGGCGCCCGGAGCGGGACTCCGGGCGTTGCGCTGGAGGGGGAGAGAACCATGCACTATACCTATCTGGATAGTCCGGTCGGACGCTTGCTCCTGGCCGGCGACGAGGCGGGAGTGCGGCTGATTTGCTTTCCGAGCGAGAAGAGGAAGCGGACACCGGAGCCTGCCTGGCGGCACGACGACGCGCCCTTGGCCGAGGCCGTGCGGCAGCTCGAAGCCTATTTCGCCGGCGAGCTCGTCGACTTCGACCTGGCCCTGGCGCCCGAGGGCACGGCGTTCCAGCTTTCGGTCTGGCGGGCGCTGCGGCGGATCCCCTATGGCGAGACCGTCTCCTACGGCGAGGTGGCCAGGGCGATCGGCCGGCCGACCGCCAGCCGCGCGGTCGGCGCGGCCAACGGCAGCAACCCGCTGCCGATCGTCATCCCCTGCCACCGGGTGATCGGCAGCACGGGCAAGCTGACCGGCTTCGGCGGCGGCCTCGACACCAAGGCCGATCTGCTGGCGCTGGAGCGGCGGGGCCGGGCCGGCGTCGCGGAGCAGACCGCCTTCTCATTCGTCCGGCAGGGGTAACGGCCCCGCGCCGCGTACGCATCCGCCCGTGCTTGATCGGTTTGGTGGGGATGGACGACATGTCGACGCAGACCCTCAGATGGTGCGGTCGCTCTCTGGGTCAGCACCGTGGTCCGGCCGGCGGGCTTAACACTTGCTTATGAAATTGTGCGCTACGCGTTTGCCGATCCGATGGTCCTGGGCCATACAGGTACGGAGTTTCCGTTGACGCGTGGTCAGTTGGTAATTGCGGCTATCGTCATTGCGGCCGTGATCATCCTGTCGCGGCTGTTCTTGGACCGGGACACCGCACAATTGCGCGGTGATCCGGCGCTCGCCGGTTTCTTTGAATCGGTAGCCCCCTATATCGACCCGGAACAGCCCGCCACCAGAGTGATGGACTTCGAACGGCTATTCGCTGCCGTCTATGCCCGCGTAGTGCGGGACTATGTTGACGAGCCGGACGAGTCGGTCCTGATCGATGGCGCGATCTCCGGAGTTATGGACCTGAGCCCGATCCCAGAGGGGGAGCCTGCCGAACGTCTCGCCCTGGCCGCCATCGATGGGATGTTTTCGACCCTCGATCCTCACTCGACCCTGTACTCCGCCGAAGCATTTGGCGAAATCAAGGTGCAGTCCAAGGGGCGTTTCGGCGGTCTGGGCTTGGAGGTCACGATGGACAGGGGCCTCGTCAAGGTCGTGTCGCCCATTGACGACACACCCGCCGAGAAAGCCGGGATCCGGGCAGGAGACGTGATCACCCACGTCGATGGTGAGTCGCTGAGGGGTCTGGCGCTTTCCGAAGCCATCAGGCGTATGCGCGGCAAGATCGGCACGAAGGTCGCCATCTCTCTGCGCCGCCGGAACGGAGATACCTGGGACCTGACGCTCAGCCGTGAGATGATCCGATTGCGGCCGGTTCGCTCTCGTGTCGAGGAGGGTGTCGGTTACGTTCGGATTTCGGCTTTCAACGAACATGTTGCCGACCGGCTCCGCGGAGCCATCGCGGACTTCAGGGGGCAGCTCGCAGGGAAGCGGCTCGACGTGGTGCTCGATCTGCGCAGCAATCCGGGCGGTCTGCTAAGCCAGGCGGTCTCTGTTGCCGACACCTTCCTGGCCGAGGGGCCGATCGTGTCCGCGCTGGGTCGAATCGAAGAACGCAACCAGCGCTTCGAAGCCAAGCCGGGCGATATCGCCGAAAGCGCTGCCTTGGTCGTACTTATCGATGCCGGTTCCGCCAGCGCCTCGGAGGTCGTCGCCTCGGCCCTGCAGTATCATGGCCGCGCTGTCGTCATGGGATCCCGCTCGTTCGGCAAGGGCACGGTGCAGACGATCGTTCCGCTGCGGAACGGCATGGCAGTTCGTCTGTCGACCCACCGATATCATACACCGTCGGGGGCCACTTTCGACGGAACGGGTGTCCGGCCCGACGTCACGATCGTACCCGCGGGCGAGGAGCACAAGGCAGGTTGGTCCGAACACGCGCTCGACGCCGTGGATTGTCCTCCGGCCGGAGACAAGGGGGATCGGGTCTTGGGCTGTGCGGTTGCGCTGCTTCGGGCCGGCAACCTCGAGAGCTTCCTGGCCGGAATGAGGCGCTGAACGGCTATCCTTGATCCTGTGCCGCGACGGCCCCGGCCTCGATCAGCGCCGCGATCTCCTTGGTCGAATAGCCGGCCTCGGCCAGGACCTCGCGGGTGTGTTCGCCGTAGAGCGGCGCGCCCTGGGCGACCTTGCCCGGCGTCTCGGAGAAGGTGATCGGCAGGCCGAGGGTGTCGACCGGGCCCAGGCGGCTGTGCTCGACCCGCGTCACCACCCCGCGCGCGAGAGCCTGGGGATCCTCGTGCATCTCGCCCACGGTGAGCACCGGGCCGGCCGGCACGCCGGCGGTCTCCAGGCGGTCCAGCCACTCCGCCGTCGTGTGTGTCCCGAAATAGGGCGTCAGCGTCTCGACCAGCGCTGGAAGATTGGCCATGCGCGCCGCGTTGGCGGCGAAGCGCGGATCCTCCGCCAATCGGGCGGCCTCGAGCACGTCGAGCAGGCGCAGCCAGTTGGCCTGGTTGGCGGCGCCGACGTTGATCCAGCCGTCGGCCGTCTCGAAGGTCTGATAGGGCGCGTTCAGCGGGTGGGCCGAGCCCATGGGCCCGGGCGACTGCCCCGTGGCAAACGCGATCGCAGATTGCCAGTAGGTGTGCACGATGCCGGCCTCGAACAGCGAGGTGTCGACCCGCTGGCCCCGGCCGGTCTCGAGGCGCTTCACGTAGGCGGCGACGATACCGAGCGCCCCCAGAATTCCAGCCGTGATGTCGGTGACCGGAGCGCCGACCTTGACCGGCGGCCGGCCCGCGCCCTCGCCGGTGATGCTCATCAGCCCGCTCATGCCCTGGGCGATCAGGTCGAAGCCGCCGCGCTCGGCGTAGGGGCCGGTGCGCCCGAAGCCGGAGATCTCGCAGTAGATCAGGCCGGGATTGTCGGTCCTGAGCGTGTCGTAGCCGAGGCCGAGGCGCTCCATGGTGCCTTTCCTGTAGTTCTCGACGACCGCGTCGGCCGTAGCCAGCAGTCGGCGCAGCACCGCCTTGCCGTCCGCGTGCTTCAGGTCGATGGCGATGCCGCGCTTGTTGCGGTTCATCATCATGAAGGCGGCCGGCTCGCCTTCGATCTCGGGCGGCAGGAAGCGCCGGGAGTCGTCGCCGCCGGGCAGCTTCTCGACCTTGATCACCTCGGCGCCGAGGTCGGCCAGCATGAGCCCGCAGACCGGCCCGGCCATGATGTGGGCCAGCTCGACGACCTTGAGGCCGGTGAGCGGTCCCGGGCGCCCGGTCATCCCGAAAAAATGGGGTCAGACCCCATTTTCTCTCTGTAATCCATTGAATTCATTGTTACTCCGATAAATAGGGTCTGACCCTATTTTTGTTCCCTCTCCTGCCTTACCGTCCCTTGAACTCCGGCTTCTTCTTGTCCAGGAACGAGCGGTAGCCGATCTGGAAGTCCTCGGTGGCGTAGCAGAGGTAGCCCTCGTCCGATTCCGCCTCGCTGAGCGGCCTCGGATCCTCGAGGCGCTCCAGGAAGGCCTTGTGCCAACGGGCGACCAGCGGCGCGCCCTCGGCGATCCGCTTCGCCGACGCAGTGGCCTCGGCCTCGACCTCGCCGTCGGGCACCACCCGGTTGACCAGGCCCTTGGCCAGGGCCTCCTCGGCGTCGAAGATACGGCCTTCCAGGAGGATCTCCAGCGTCGTCGCGCGCCCCACGAGGCGCCTCAGCCCGTCGATCTCCGGATAGGCCATGACCAGGCCCAGGCGCTTGATCGGCACGCCGAAACGGCTCGACAGCCCGCAGATCCTGATGTCGCAGAGCGCCGCGATCTCGAGCCCGCCGCCGACGCAGATGCCCTCGATCAGGGCCACGGTCGGATGGCGGCAGGTCTTGAGCGCGGTCAGCGAGCGATGCAGGATCTCGCCGTAGGCCTTGGCCTGCTCGGGGTTAGAGCGGTCGGTCTCGAACTCGGAGATGTCGTTGCCCGGCGAAAAGGCCCGGCCGCCGGCCCCGCGCAGCACCACGCAGCGCAGCGCGTCCTCGGCCGAGAGCTCCTCCATGACCGCGCCGAGCCGGGTCCACATGGGCTTGGTCAGCGCGTTCAGCTTGTCGGGCCGGTTGAGCGTCACGGTGGCGACCGGGCCGTCGCGCTGGACCAGGATCAGGTCGGACATGGTATCTCTCTCCTTGAAAAAAGGGGACATTCATATTTTTCCGGGCGTGGCAAAGGAGGCTCTGGAGACGCGGCGAGAAAAATAAGAATGTCCCCTTTTTCCACTCAGCGGTAGAAGAACTCGACCAGGCTCATCGGAATCGCCGGCAGATAGGTCACCATCATGAGAATCGCGAAGAGCACCGAGATGAAATAGATGTTCACCTTGGACACCTCCCAGATGTTCGCCTTGGCGATCGAGCAGGCGGTGATCAGCACGCTGGCCACAGGCGGCGTCTGCTGGCCGATGCCGAGGTTCAGCGTCACGACAAGGCCGAAGTGCACCGGGTCGATGCCGACCGCGGTGACCAGCGGCATGACGACCGGCACGACCAGTATGATTGCCGCCGCCGAATGCAGGAAGAGGCCGATCAGCAGGAAGAAGACGTTGAGCAGCGCCAGCACGGCATAGCGGTTGTCGGTCCACTGCAGGATCGCGATGGCCAGCTTCTGCGGCACCCCGACCAGGGCCGAGGCCGCGACCAGCAGCATGACGACCGCGGTCTGCAGCCCGCCCTCTATGATCGCCTGCTTGAGAAAGGGCCAGTCGAGCTCGCGATAGACCACGCCGCCGATGAACAGCGCCGCGGCGACGGCCAGGCCCGCCCCCTCGGTGGCGGTCACCAGGCCGCCGAAGATACCGCCCAGGATGATCACCGGCAGGACGAGCGCCCAGGAGGCCTGCTTGAAGGTGGTCCACAGCTTCGACAGCGCGAAGATCTCCTCGACCGGCCAGTTCTGGCGCCGCGCCATCCAATAGGAAAGGCTCATCATGCCGAGCCCGCCCAAGACCCCGGGGATGATGCCGGCGACGAAGAGCTGGACGATCGAGCTGTCCGACATGACGCCGTAGAGGATCATCGGGATCGACGGCGGGATAATCACCGCGATGGTCGCCGAGGAGGAGGTTACCGCCGCGGCGAAGGCCTTGGGATAGCCGCGGCGCTTCATGGCCGGGATCAGGATCGAGCCGGTCGCCGCCACGTCGGCCACGGCCGAGCCCGAGATCTCGGCGAAGAACATCGAGACGCCGATGTTGACGATCGCCAGGCCGCCGCGCACGAAGCCGAGCAGGGCCGAGGCGAAGGCGATCAGCCGGCGCGAGATGCCCGAGGCGTTCATGATCGCGCCGGCCAGGATGAACATGGGAATGGCCAGCAGCGGAAACTTGGTGGCGCCGTCGTACATGACCAGGGCCACGTTGGGCAGGATGTCCGCGCCCTGGGTCAGCAGCATGGCGGTGACCGCCACCACGCCGAGCGCGACGGCGATCGGCACGTCGATCAGGATCAGCGCGAAGAGGCCCGCGATCATCAGCAGGAGAGTCACTGCTCGGTCTCTCCGCTCTCAGGATCGACCGGTGGCAGCTCGTGGGAGATGCCGGCTTGCAGCCTGCGCCAATGGTCCGGCAGGCTGAGCGTCTCGCAGACCAGAAACAGCAGCGCGCCGATCGGGATGACCGACTGGGTGATCTGCACCGAGACCCCGGGCAGGCTGACCAGGGAGTCGCCCTCCAGCACGTCGAGCACCACCAATCCGGTCCAGGCGAGCATGAGGAAGAAGGCGTAGACGCAGACCTCGGCGATGACGGCCGCAACAAGACGCCAGCGCAAGGGCAGGGCCAGGATCAGGCCGTCGAAGCCGATGTGCCCGCGCTTGAGCGCGGCCAGCGCGGCCCCGTAGTAGGTGATCCAGGCCAGCATGACCGACGCGACCTCGTCGTACCACGCCAGCGAGGCCCCGGCCTTGCGATAGACGACCGCGACCACGACGACGATCGTCAGTGCGATCATCAGAAAGATCAGAATCGCTTCCAGAAGGCGCTCAAAGGCCCCCTGCGCGCGGGCTAGCCACTGCACGTCCGCCCTCGCTCCTCTCCATCCGGGATCAGCTGCTGGAAGATGGCCCGCCCCGATGACGCCGGGGCGGGCCGAACGATATCAGGAACCTCCGGCCAGGCTCATGGCCTTGTCGACCAGTTCGCCACCGCCTGAAACGCTGGCCGAGAACTCGTCATAGATCCCCTTGCTGGCCTTCACGAAGGCGGCCTTGTCCGGCTCGTTGACCGAGATGCCGCCGGCCTTGAGCTTGTCCAGCAGGTCGATCTCCATCTTCGCCGCCGTCTCGTAGACGTAGGCCTGGGTCTCCTTGGCCGTTTCCTCGAGGACCTGGCGCACGTCGGCGGGCAGCTTCGCCCAGGCGTCCTTGCCGACGGTAACATAGGCCGGCGTGTAGACGTGGCCCGACAGCGAGAGGTACTTCTGCACCTCCTGGAACTTGGCGCTGTAGATCTGCGCGAAGGGGTTCTCCTGGCCGTCGATCACGCCGGTCTGGAGCGCGGTGAAGACCTCGGAGAAGGACATCGGCGTCGGGTTCGCGCCATAGGACTTGAACATCTTGACCCGCCAGGCGCCCTTGGGCGTGCGCAGCTTGATGCCCTGGAGGTCCGCGGGCTTGTCGATCGGCCGCAGGTTGTTGGTGATGTGGCGGAAGCCGTTCTCCCAAACCGCCAGGATCTTATAGCCCTTGGCCTCGGCCGCCGGTTCGATCTTGGTCCAGAAGATCTCGTTCTCGATGCGGCCCATGTGCCCGCGGTCCTTGACCAGATAGGGCATCTCGAACAGGCCGAACTCGTCGGCCACCGTGGACATGACCGTCGACGGCAGGGAGAAATTGACCGTGCCCAGCTTGAGCTTCTGCAAGAGCTCCTTGTCCTTGCCGAGCTGGCTGGCGCCGAAGGTGACGACCTTGGCCTTGCCGGCCAGCTTTTCGTTGGCGCGCTTGGCGAACTCGTTGACCGAGGCCTCGAACAGCGACCCGGGGGCGCCGACGTGGCCGAACTTGAGCTCCAGTTCGGCAGCCAGGGCCTGGCCCGCGACGGCGGTCCCGAGCAGTGCCGGGACCAGGAATTTAAAGATCTTCATGACAGTCCTCCCTCTTGGATTTGACGTTAAAGTTGCCGATTGGTGCGAAGTTACCATTCCACCAGTCTACAACACTTGGTTATAATGCCAAACTATCCTGCAACTCCGTATCGCGTTGGTTCCTGCCGCCCTGGCCGGACAGGAAGTCCAGCGCCGCTTGCACGCCGCCGGTCTCGTGCGGCACTCCCGCGGCCGTCAGGCCCATCTCGACCCCGGCCAGGGTGCCGGCCAGCATAAGCTCGTTGAAGTCGCCCAGGTGGCCGATCCGGAACACCTTGCCGGCGACCTTGCCGAGGCCGTTGCCGAGCGACATGTCGTAGGCCTCCAGAGTGGCCTTGCGAAAGGCGTCCGCGTCGTGGCCGGCGGGCATGAGCACGGCGGTCAGGGAATTGCTGTACTCCCGCTCGTCGATGCAGAGCAGCTCGAGCCCCCAGGCCCTGACCGCGCGCCGCGTCGCTTCGGCGAGGCGCGCATGGCGGGCGAAGACATTGTCCAGTCCCTCCTCGGTCAGCATGGCGATGGACTCGCCGAGGCCGTAGAGCAGGTTGGTGGCGGGCGTGTAGGGAAAGAAGCCCTTGGCGTTGGCCGTCAGCATCTCCTGCCAGCCCCAGTAGCTCCTCGGCAGGCGCGCCGTCTCGGCGGCCGCCTGCGCCTTGGCGCTGACCGCGTTGAAGCTGAGTCCCGGCGGCAGCATCAGGCCCTTCTGCGAGCCGGCCACGGTGACGTCGACGCCCCACTCGTCGTGCCGGTAGTCGATCGAGGCGAGCGAGGAGATCGTGTCGACAAAGAACAGCGCCGGGTGGCTGGTCCGGTCGATCGCCTGGCGCAGCTCGGCAATGCGCGTGGTCACGCCGGTCGAGGTCTCGTTGTGCACGGCGCAGACCGCCTTGATCGTATGGTCGCGATCCTCGGCGAGCCTGGCCTCGAGCGCTCCGGGGTCGACGCCGCGCCGCCAATCGCCGGGCACGAACTCGACCTCGAGGCCGAGCCGCTCGGCGAGCTGCCGCCACAGCGTGGCGAAGTGCCCGGTCTCGAACATCAGGACCCGGTCGCCCGGCGACATCGTATTGACCAGCGCGGCCTCCCAGGCGCCGGTGCCCGAGGCCGGATAGATCACCACCGGGCCGTCGGTCCGGAAGATGCCCTTGAGGCCGTGCAGCACCTCGCGCGCCATGGCGCCGAAGGCCGGGCCGCGGTGGTCGATCGTCGGGAAATCCATGGCCCTCAGGATGCGCTCGGGCACGTTGGTCGGCCCCGGAATCTGCAGGAAGTGGCGTCCGCTGCGGTGGGTCATGGCCGGCCTTTTCGAATGCCTGCGGGCGTGGTTAACAAGAGGTTAAACACGTATTGGGAATTATGCATACAATTTCGTGCTGATCAACGGGTGTATGGTTTCAAGATTGTGAAAATTTGGTATTTAAATCAAATTATTGGAAAATCTGGCGGAACCGGCTACCCGGCGCTTTTTGTTTTGCATGCAAAATGCTAGGCTCGGCGGGAATCAGCCATTAACCACAACGGTTGGCCATGACCCCAGCGGCGACCGCCCGCCCCACCGCCCGTCCCACCGGCCGTCCCACCGGCCGTCCCTCGACCGGTTCGCGCATCGGCGACTCCGCGCTCGCCGCCCGTCTGCGGCGCGAGCTCGAGGGCGAGGTGTTGTTCGACGCCTTCAGCCGCGGCCGTTACAGCACCGACGCCTCGGTCTACCAGATCGAGCCGCTCGGCGTCGTGGTGCCGCGCTCGGATCAGGACGTGGTCCGCACCATCCAGATCGCGGCCGAGGAGCAGGTGCCCGTGCTGCCGCGCGGCGGCGGCACCTCGCAGTGCGGCCAGACCGTGGCCGAGGCGATCGTGGTCGACGTCTCCAAGCATCTGGACGCGGTCACGGCCTTCGACCCCGGCGCCCGGCGCGTCACGGTCCAGCCGGGGCTGGTGCTCGACCGCCTGAACGCCGTCCTGCAGCCGCACGGCCTGATGTTCCCGGTCGACGTCTCGACCGCGAGCCGGGCGACGATCGGCGGTATGGCCGGCAACAACTCCTGCGGCGCCCGCTCGCTCGCCTACGGCACGATGCGCGACAACGTGGCCGCGATCGACGCCGTGCTGGCCGACGGCCAGGCCCTGCGCTTCGGCGCGCTCGCCGAGGGCAACGGCGCCGAACTGCCGGCGCGGCAACGCCAACTGACCGAAGCGCTGCTGGCGCTCGGCCACCGCGAGGCGGGCGAGATCGCGGCGCGCTTCCCGAAGGTGATGCGCCGGGTCGGCGGCTACAACATCGACGCACTGGCGGGCAACGCGCCGCCCAACCTGGGCCACCTGCTGGTCGGCTCCGAGGGCACGCTGGCCTTCTCGACCGCCATCGAGCTGGAGCTCAAGCCGATCCCGGCGCACAAGGTGCTGGGCGTTTGCCACTTCCCGAGCTTCTACCAGGCCATGGACTCGACGCGGCATATCGTCGAGCTCAATCCGACGGCGGTCGAACTGGTCGACCGCACCATGATCGAGCTGTCGCGCGGTATCCCGCTCTACCGCCGCACGGTCGAGGCCTTCGTCGAGGGCGAGCCCGAGGCGCTGCTCCTGGTCGAGTTTGCAGGCGAAGACCGCGGCGCGCAGCTCGCCGGGCTGAAGCGTCTCGGCGAGCTGATGGGCGAGCTGGGCCTTCCCGGGGCCGTGGTCGAGGCGGTCGATCCCGCCTTTCAGAAGGCGATCTGGGAGGTGCGCAAGGCCGGCCTCAACATCATGATGTCCATGAAGGGCGACGGCAAACCGGTCTCTTTCATCGAGGACTGCGCCGTGGCGCTGGAGGACCTGGCCGACTACACGGACCGCCTGACGCGCGTCTTCGAAAAGCACGGCACGACGGGCACCTGGTACGCGCATGCCTCGGTCGGCTGCCTGCACGTGCGGCCTGTCCTCAACCTCAAGCTCGAGGCCGACGCCAAGAAGATGCGCGCGATCGCCGAGGAGGCCTTCGCCATGGTGCGCGCGTACAAGGGCTCGCACTCGGGCGAGCACGGCGACGGCCTGGTCCGCTCCGAGTTCCACGAGGCCATGTTCGGCCCGCGCATGGTCGAGACCTTCGAGGCGGTCAAGGACAGCTTCGACCCCGAGGGCCTGTTCAACCCGGGCAAGATCGTCCGACCGTCCAAGATGGACGACCGCTCGCTGTTCCGCTTCAAGCCGGGCTACCGGAGCGAGGCGCCGGAGACCGCGCTCGACTGGTCGAACTGGGGCGGTTTCGCCGCTGCCGTCGAGATGTGCAACAACAACGGCGCCTGCCGGAAGTTCGATGCCAACGTCATGTGCCCCTCCTACCGGGTGACCCGCGACGAGCAGCACTTGACGCGCGGGCGGGCGAACGCGCTCCGGCTCGCGCTCTCGGGGCAGCTCGGCACCGAGGCGCTGACCTCCGGGGCCATGGCCGAGACCATGAAGCTCTGCGTCGGCTGCAAGGGCTGCAAGCGCGAGTGCCCGACCGGCGTCGACATGGCGCGCATGAAGACCGAGTTCCTCTATCACTATGGCAAGCGCCACGGCCTTTCGGCGCGCGACCGCCTGGTCGCCTATCTGCCGCGCTATGCCCCCAGGGCCGCGCGACTGGCCCCGCTGCTCAACCTGCGCGACCGCCTGCCGGGGCTGGCCTGGCTGGGCGAGAAGGCCCTGGGCATCAGCGCGAAGCGCAGCTTGCCGGCCTGGCGGCGCGACACCTTCCGGGCGCCGGTGGCGGTGGGGCCGGAGGGCGGCCGCGAGGTCGTCCTGCTGGCCGACACCTTCAACACCACTTTCGAGCCCGAGACCCTCGAGGCGGCGCTCACCGTGCTGGACGCCGGCGGCTACCGGGCGCACCTGCCGCGGCCCGCGGACGGCGGCCGGCCGCTGTGCTGCGGGCGGACCTTCCTGGCCGCCGGCCTGGTCGACGAGGCGCGGGCCGAGGCCCGGCGCACGCTGGAGGCGCTGCGGCCCTTCGTCGCGCGCGGCCTGCCGGTGCTCGGGCTGGAGCCGTCCTGCCTGCTGACCCTGCGCGACGAATTCCTGGCGATGCTGCCGGGCGCGGGAGCCGAGGCGCTGGCCGCCTCCGCGGTCCTGCTCGAGGAGTTCCTGGCCGCCCAGGCCGAGATCGGGCGTCTCGACCTGCCGCTGCGGCCGCTCGGCCGGGCGCGCGCCCTGCTGCACGGCCATTGCCACCAGAAGGCCTTCGGCGTCATGGGCAGCGTGGAAAAGGTGCTGGGCCTAGTGCCGGGGCTGGCGGTCGAGACCGTGCCCTCGTCCTGCTGCGGCATGGCCGGCGCCTTCGGCTACGGCGCCGAGACCTACGACATCTCGATGAGGATGGGCGAGGAGTCGCTTCTGCCGGCCGTGCGCGCGGCGGGCGAGGACGTGCTCGTGGTGGCCGACGGCACGAGCTGCCGCCAGCAGATCCTGGACGGCGCCGGCCGCAAGGCCGTCCATGTCGCCCGCGTGCTCGCCGCCGCGCTCGCCGCCACGCCCGCCGGGGACCCTGAAATTGGGGTCGGACCCCTTTTCGCCGGTCGTGACTGAGGAGGACGCCATGGACACCGATTCCGCAAAAAATGGGGGTCTGACCCCTTTCTCCGAGCCGGTCGCGCGGGGCGCGCTGCACGATAGGCTGGTCGCCCGGCTGCGCGACCTGATCATCGAGGGCGAGCTTTCGCCCGGCACCCGGGTGCCCGAGCGTGAGCTGTGCCAGCGCTTCCAGGTCTCGCGCACGCCGCTCAGGGAGGCGCTCAAGGTGCTGGCCGCCGACGGCCTGGTGCAGCTCGCCCCCAACCGCGGCGCCCGGGTCGCGGCGCTCACGGTGGCCGACGTCGAGGAGATGTTCCCGGTCATGGGCGCGCTCGAGGCCCTGGCCGGCGAGCTGGCGGCCAGCCGCATCACCGAGGAGGGCCTGGCGGAGGTCCGGGCGCTGCACTACCAGATGGTGCTGCATCACAAGCGGGGCGAGCTGGCGGCCTATTTCCGGCTCAACCAGCAGATCCACGAGAAGATCCTCGCGGCCGCCGGCAACCCGACCCTGGCCGCGCTCTACCAGGGCCTGGCCGGGCGCATCCGTCGTGCGCGCTATCTGGCCAACATGTCGGGCCGGCGCTGGGCCCGGGCGGTCGAGGAGCACGAGGCGATCCTCGCCGCGCTCGAGGCGCGCGCCGGCGCGCGCCTGGGTGCGATCCTGAAAGACCACCTGAAGAACAAGTGCGAGACCGTCAAGGAGGGACTGCTGGCGGAGGAGGATGAGGCCGCGCAGGCCGCAAGCAACACGTAGAGATCGCCACGGAGCCACAGAGGCACAGAGAACCAACTTAATTTCACCACGACCTCCCTTCGCCCGCCGAAGCGCACGCCTCGCTGTCGCTCCGGTGACGCGGGGGATTCGCGAAGGCGGGAGGCACAAAGACACTAAGGTTTTGGTTTGCGCGCGGCCTGCCTGCGCCGAAGCGAAGCTCCGGCTTCGCGCAGGCAGGCGCGCGAAACGACCTACTTTGTGCCGTCGTGTCTTGGTGGTGAGGAACCGTTGGTTTCTCTGTGCTCTCTGTGGCTCCGTGGTGTACTCATCTTGTTTCTGGCGCGGCACGGTCCAAGACAGGAAGGGGACGACAATGGAATACCGCAATCTCGGAGCGAGCGGCCTCAAGGTCTCGCCGCTCTGCCTCGGCACCATGATGTTCGCGGCCAGGACCGAGGAGGGCGAGGCGGCGCGCATCGTCGACCTGGCGCGCGAGGCCGGTGTCAACTTCATCGACACCGCCGACGTCTATTCCAAGGGCGCCTGCGAGGAGATGGTCGGCCGCCTGATCAAGGCCGACCGCGAGGCCTGGGTGCTGGCCTCCAAGGCCGGCAACGCCATGGGCCCGGGGCCGAACCGGGGCGGGCTCGGCCGCAAGTGGCTGATGACCGCGATCGACGACAGCCTGCGGCGCCTCGGCACCGACTACCTCGACATCTACTACCTGCACAGGGACGACGCCGAGACGCCGCTCGAGGAGACGCTCTCGGCCATCGGTGACATCGTCGCCGCCGGCAAGGCGCGCTTCTTCGGGGTCTCGAACTACCGCGGCTGGCGCATCGCCGAGATCGTCCACCTGGCGAGCGCGCTCGGCATTGCCGGACCGGTGGTCTGCCAGCCGTACTACAACGCCATGAACCGCCAGCCCGAGGTCGAGGTCCTGCCGGCCTGCGGCCACCACGGCCTCGGCGTCGCGCCCTACAGCCCGCTGGCGCGCGGGGTGCTGACCGGCAAGTACGCCCCCGGCGCCGCGCCGCCGGACGGAACCCGCGCGGGACGCAACGATGAGCGCATGATGGAGACCGAGTTCCGGCCCGAGTCGCTGGAGATCGCCCGGAAGGTCAAGGAGCGGGCCGAGGCGCGCGGCATGACCCCGGGCCAGTGGGCGCTGGGCTGGGTGCTCGCCAACCCGCTGATCACCGCCCCCATCGCCGGCCCGCGCACGCCCGAGCAATGGGCCGAGAACCTGGGCGCCCTCGCGCACGAGTGGAACGAAGAGGACGAGGCCTTCCTCGACGCCCTGGTGCCCCCCGGCCACCCCTCGACGCCGGGCTACTCGGACCCGAAGTACCCGATTACGGGGCGGCCGGCGGAGTAGGGCCAGCCGCTCCGGTCAGCCGCCGGGTTCCGGCGCCACCTTGATCCACGCGGCCCTGTCTTTGCGCGCCGCGTCCTCGTACTTGACTTCGGCCCGCCGGCCTCGGCGGAGGTCCGCGAAGCGGCCTGGGACGTTGGCCTGGCGCAGGGCGCTGCGGTCCAGCCAGATGCGGGTGCGCGGGGTTACCGCGACGCTGTGCCCGCCCAGGGTGATGCGGCGCGCCGCGGTGTCGACCGCCTCGATCTGGCCGATGTCGGTCTGCGTCGAGGACAGGCCCGGCGACTGTCCGATCGGGATGAACTGCTCGGTCATCATCTGACCCTCGACCGCGGCCGGCCCCCACAGCAGGGCGGCGGCGGTCGCGAGGGCGACCAGGCCGCTACGCAGGGCGGCGCTTCTTTCCTTGCCCGCGGTCCGGCCGCGGCCGGGGTTATTCGACCAGCTCATCGCGTGCCTTCTCCTGTTCTTCGATGGCCTGCCGGGTCAGGCGGCCGCGTTGGAAGAAGCTGCGCGCCGCCTTGCGGGCGAGACGCCTGGCCTCCTCCAGATGGATCGCCGCCGCCGGGTGCAGGCCGCCGCCCGCCAGCACCTGGATCGCGTCCTCGGTCTCGAAGACCGCCAGCCTGAGCGACTCGCGCGCGGCGCCGCGCTTCTCGTCCCGGCTCTGCTCCAGGAGCGCGATGGCGGCGCGGATGTTCTCCAGCGCGTTGATGACCCGCAGGAAGGCGGCCACGGCCACCACCTGGGTGCCGTCCAGGTTGATGCCGCTGCCGGTCGCGCCGACCAGCAGCTGGCCGGCCGGCGAGCTGTTGAAGGCGTCGCCGTTGTAGAAGGCGACCGCGCCCTCGATGGTCTCGACCGAGTTGTTGTGGAAGAACGGCCCGGTGTCGGCGGCCTCGACCAGGGTCGGCGTGTTGAAGGTGCCGTCGCCCGGCGTGCCGAAGCCGTCGTCCGGCGGCACCGGCTCGCCGGTCAGGTCGGCCGGCTGGTCGGGCAGGGCCTCGACGCCGGTGTCGAAGTTGAGGTTGCCGGCCCCGGGGCCGAAGATGTTCGGGTCGCCGTTGGCCCCGGCGTTGAAGTGGCAGGCGTTGCACTTGCCCAGCGTGTTGTCGAGGAAGATCTCCTGGCCGCGTGCCGCGACCACGCCCTCGAGCGCCAGCGGCAGCGCCAGCTCCTCTTGGCGGCCGAGCGAGAGCTGGAAGGCCTCGAGGGCGTCCAGCTCCTCGTCGCTCGGCAGGCGGAAGTCGACGCCGGGGATCCGGTTCGTGGTCAGGGGAAAGTGCTGGATCACCGCGCCGGTGGCAAACGCGCGCAGCGAGCCGTCGCCCGGCGCGCCGTCGCCCGACCAGCCGGTGCGCGGGCCGGCTGCGCTGGCGACCGAGGTGGGGAGCGCCAGGGTGTGGGGTACGCCGCGCATGTTGAAGTTGTTGGCCAGGTCGTCGAAGCCGTCCTGGTTCTCGAGGATCAGCGCGAAGGCGCGCATCAGGCGCGGGTTCTCGAAGTTCTGGGCCAGGTTGGGATTGCTCTCGGCGACGAACAGCGGGTCGTCGGGCGGCAGGGTGGCGATGAAGGCCGGCGTGAGGCCGAAGTTGTCCTCGGCCCGGTGGCAGGTGCCGCAGGTCCGGCCGTTGCCGGCGAAGGTCTCGTTGAAGAAGATCTCGCGCCCCTCGGCGATCTGCGCCGCCGCGGGATCGAGCGGCGGCCGGCTCTCGCAGGCGGCAAGCGCCAGGAGCAAGAGCGCCAAGACCAACAGCGGCGCCGCCGCCAGAAGCCGTGAGCCGGGCCGTTGCCGGACATTCGGTACCATCCTCGCTCCCTCGCATCCTGCCGGTCCTCTGCGGGACCTATGGGGTTCGCCGGCGCTGCTCTTGCCCTTGGAGACAAGGTAGTAATGGTAGTAATACGCATCAAGACACAATACCAAGTTGTCACACCATTGTCACAGCTGACTGCAAATCGAAGCAAACTGCAGAATTACTTAGAGAACCGGGAGAGCAGTGGCTCCGCGCCACGCGGCGCCACAGCGGGATGGCGGTGCGTTGTGGTTGGCCGTTCGTCCCGGCCGATCCGCGTCCCATATGGAAAGGGTTGCGCCGTTGAACGGAAACCAGGGTCCGGACCGCCTGCGACATGACGATCGAGCTACCTCGGAGCGAACCCGTCCCCCTCGCCGACGCCGCGTCGAGCTGGCCAGGCGGCGGTAACGGCGGGGAGTTGTCGAAACTGAAGCGCCGAATCATGTCGCCAGGTTTCCGATTTTGCCCTTCCCCGGCGCTGGCCGTCACGCGCCGGCCCAGATCAGGATCACGGCGATCGGAAGCGTGGTGATGATGAAGCGCCACATAGGATAGTAAAGCCTCGCGCGCGGACTTTCCTTGCTCGCCAGGCGTTCTTTGAATTTCTTTTTCTCGTCGATGAATCCGCGCAGCATCAAGAAGGCAAACACATAGATCAAGAAAAAAACCAAACTTGCGGTACTGCCGCCAAGGATGATATCGCCCAGGGCAAGCGTCCAATCGGGCGGATCGCCTGCGGAGAGCAGCGTCGCGATAGGCAGCCCGATAAGGGAGATGTGAGTCAGCACCCCAAACACCATCACTTGAACGAGATCGCCTGGCGAGAGCGCCACCTGTTCCCGTAAGATTCGTTTCATGTCGTCATAGTTGACACTGCCATAGTCCTCTGGCGACATTCGGAGCCCCGGATGGTCCGGGCTGTCGACCAGCTCGTCGAATATGGAAATGCCGCGCAAATCCCGGTCGTACCAATTGTCGATGGAGAGGTGAAAGATTTTGGTCCAGATCGTCAGTGCGAGATCGTAGGCGCGGTCCACGTCCTGTTCGCAATCGATCAGGAGGACATCCCAGGGCGCGCCGTTCGAGTCCTGGCCCTCCATTCGATGGCGTAATCCGGTTTCCTCGCAGTAGGTTTTCAGTTGCGGCCAATATGCCGCCGCCCCGTCGGCCCTGGGAAAGCACAGCTCGAGCCCATAATCCGCTTTTTCGCGAATGTACTTGCGGAATCTGAGAGACCGATCCGGTTTCTCATGGCTGAAATGCATATGGCCGCCCTGATAGCCTTTGCGTAGCAGGGCGGCGAGCCAGGGCTTTACCTCGGAGAAATCATTGCTACGCCACGGATCCGGTTTCCGTCTCTTCGTGACGAATGTCTTGGCGAGGTCCAGCAATTGATAGGCCAGCACCGCCCAGAGATATCCAACCATGACATCGGAGATCGACATCGCCCGAACCCGACTCGTGATGAATCCGTCGCGCCGCCGGCAGGGAGCCTGCGGTTCCGCGACGCGCCGATGCTAGCAAGCGAATGTTAACAACCTTGATCGTCGTCGCGGTCACCATGGATACGGTCGGCGAGATCCACTCCCATCTGCTGGTGGTCAAATACGAGGGCCTGGTCGAGAAGGCCAAGCTGAAGGACCGGCGGAAAGACGAAGCGGACGAGGACGGGGAGGGGCCGTAAGAACGAGCGTGTTGCCCCATGGAACGGGCGAAACCCTGTGATCGAATGCCCACCTCACCATCGGAACTTCCCATCGAGCGAGACAGTTGCACCATCCCTGGGAATCTCGGCGAGGTGGCCAAAAGCGCAACAACGCATGACCGACCCCGTTTCCAAATTGCGAACAGTGTCCTTATCGATCGTATGATTTTTCGGGCCGAATCTGTCGCCACGCGAGATCGACCGTGAGCCAGAACACCTGCGGCACGCCATAGATGACGGCGGCGCCGACGAGCATCGGTGGGCTGCCGTCGGTAAATCCGACAGCCGCGACCGTGGCGCAAACAACCCAACTCGCGCCGTTTGCGGCGAGCGGCTGCCAGACCGGCCGCGAAAGCCGTCTGAACGCCAGCAGGAAGAGGAACCGCACCAGGAACGTCGGCACCAGCGCGCCGATCATCGTGTGCATGAGCTTAGAGCCGTTGCCATCTCGCCACCACGCGTGAGCTCGGGGGACAGGAGTTACCGGGACAGGGACTTCCCCGACAGTATACTTTTCTCGCCGAACTGGAAATCTCAGGCGGGTGAAGATAGATACACCATCGCAGGAATTCTACTATTCGGAATTCGAGAGATAAATACACTGTTCCCTGGAATTCGGAGAGGTCGGCGACGATCGCGATGGGTTCGCCGACCTCGTCGGTGAACACGGCCGCCCTGCCGGGCCTGGCCCCGAACGCGGCCAGAAAGCGCTGGAGGTACTGCTCTTCGGTCAGGCCTGCGGGCAGCAGGCGGAAGGCTGCCCGCCGCCGCGGCGCCGGCATGGCGGCCGCGGACGCCTCGCCCGTGAAAGGCGCCGGCAGCGGCTCCAACCTGGGTGGCGCGGTATGCGTATTGCACACTCAAAGCCGCCTGCGCGTGAGGAGCCTAGATGAGAACTCAAACTGCCGTGCGGCAAAGCAGGCCGCCACCAAAAGCGAACGCCATCGAGATTAGACCAGTCAGAAGCGCCAACATCGCACCGCTCGCGCGCCGGCCTACTTCGTCGGCGGTCGGCTTACGGCCCTCAATCTCAATCGGACGGGTCCAGTCCACTGCCAACTTGAGCCCGAGCCATCCAAGCATCGCAATTGGCATAACTGGAACCTCTGCTGAGCTCGTGAGACCGATGGCAAGAGTGAAGACAAGACGCTCGACAAGACCGGTCAGCCAACTCGGGATTCCCCGGTACTTCGATTTTGGTGGGTAATTGATCCACCAACGCATAAATTCATAAAGGCCGGTGGTGACCAACGTCCCAAGCACAAGCGAGAAGGCAAGACCGACAAGCCACCGCTCGGGCAGCAGGGCATAATGCCATAGGAACACCAGTCCCCCGATCACCAGCGCTATGATCAGAACGAAGAGTATGGGCTCTATGAGAACGCGGCGGAGCCATACCGAAGCGCGGCGGAGTCGTTCTAATATGCTCATCGAGTGGCACAACCTCGCCCGCTATCGCTATAGCCGAGCATCGACCTCTTCTAGCGGCTTGAACGCTCGTTGAACAGCCTTGGGGCTGGCACCGCGTCGACCTCCAGCAAGTCGCGCTACCTGCAACCACTAACGTCCCAGCACCCAGCAACCCTGGCAATCCGCCCGGTTTGCTGTAACCTGAGGTAGGAACGGCTGCTGCCGCATGCCCGCGAGGTCGGCGCACGAGCATGAACGATCAACCCGACAAGGCCGAAGACCAAGCCAGCCCCGAGGACCAGCCGCCGCCCGAAGCGAAAGGCGCGGAAGCCGAGCCCCCTCCGTTGCGCAAGATTTCCAAGGATGAGCTGAAGACCATCGTTGAGGGCCATCGAGCATGGGTCGAGTCCAAGGGCCAAGAGGGGGTTCAGGCCGCGCTTCAGGGTGCCAACCTCCGGGGGGCCAATCTGATGAGCGCCAACCTCAAGGAAGCCAACCTGGTGAGCACCAACCTTGAGGGGGCCAACCTAGTGGGCGCCAACCTCACGGGGGCTTGGCTCACGACGGCCAACCTTAAAGGGGCTGACCTAAAAGGGGCGGACCTCATAGCGGCTAACCTCATAGGGGCGCGCCTCCAGCGGGCCGAGCTCCATCAAGCCGAGCTCCAACGTGCCGAGCTCCAACGGGCTGAACTCGACGAAGCAGTGCTCTGGAACGCCAAACTCCATGAGGTCAAGCTCTGGGACGCGAGCCTCCAGAGGGCTGAGCTCATGGGCGCGGATCTCCGGGGAGCCGAGCTCATACGGGCCAATCTTCAGGGGGCCAACCTCAGGAGTGCAACCCTGGAGGCAGACGCGTTCAAGAACGATGGTGAGACGGGCCCAGACTGGCCCGCCGCAAATCTTACGGGGGCTAACCTGCGAAATGCCAATCTGAGTGATGCAAAACTTTCCAACGTGATCGGGTTGCTCTCGGAGAATCTTGCAGGCGCCAACGTTTCAAATTGCAGAACCCCAGAAGACATCGCCAAATTCGAAGGCCTCGCCCATGTCGCGGAGACCTCCCAGAATGCCCGCAAAATCTTCTTTGGCATGCTCCTGGGTTGCGTCTACGCCTGGCTGACCATCGCCACGACCACA
>CAMYKD010000078.1 GCA_947258885.1 uncultured Kiloniellales bacterium
GAGCAGCAGTTGATGTGCGTCGACAAGGACGACAGCGGCCGGCTGCACACCAGGGAGATCATCCCGGTCCGCTTCGCCCGCCTGATCACCAGCCATTAAAAGCCGCCGGGCTTCCTCTTACCCATGTAGCCGGTTGCTCAAGGGTGCGTTCGCACGAAGCGGCCATGAGTCACGCCTCTCGGGTCTTGGCATTACTCCTTCGCCGCCGGGACGATGGTGAGGTGCAGCTCCGCACCGTCGCGTTCGATCACCATCTCGATCGGCGTGTCGGCCTTCAGCCCGCCCAGCATGTTGACGTAGTCGTAGATGTTGCCGATCTCGGTCTCGCCGAGCTTGAGGATCACGTCGCCGGATTTCAGGCCGGCCTTCTCTGCCGGGCCGCCTTTCGTCGTTCCCGAAAGCTTGACCCCCTTGGTCTCGCCCTGTGCGTAGTCGGGGATGGTGCCGAGGTAGATCCGGATGTGCTTGCGCCCGATCGAGTCCTTGGGCCGCTCCTGGCGGACGTAGGCCGGCTCGGCCTCGGCGCGCGCCAGCGACCGGGCGATGCCGGCCATCAGGCGCGCGATCTTTTCGGTGCCCGCGTAGTTGATCTTGTCCGCCGTGTCGCGGGGCGTCGAATAGTCGGAATGGGCCCCGGTGAAGGCGCTCAAGACCGGCACGCCCTTGAGATAGAGCGGCGTGGCGTCGGTCGGCAGGTAGCTGTCCCCGCTGGTCACGATCGAGAGCCCCAGCGGCACGTTGCGGCGCTCGATCTCGCGCGTCCAGACCGGGCTCGACCCGGTGCCCTGCAAATAGAGGTTCTCGTCCAGCCGGCCGATCATATCCATGTTGAGGTAGGCGGCGACGGCGGCGCGAACATCGTCGCCGCCCACCCGCTCGGCCAACGCCTTCGCGAAGTGGCTGGAGCCCAGGGTGCCCATCTCCTCGCCGGACCAGGCGGCGAAGAGGATGTCGCGTTTTGCGCCGAGCTTGCCCCGCGCTCTCAGGTCGGCCAGGTACTGCGCGATCTCGAGCAGCCCGGCCGTGCCCGAGGCGTTGTCGTCGGCGCCGAAGTGCACCTGGCCGGCCTCGTCGTCGCGCGCCAGCGAGCCGCTGATCTCGCCCCGGCCCAGGTGGTCGACGTGGGCGCCGACGATCACCGCGGGCAGATCGCCGCCCGCCGCCGGCAGGCGGGCGAGTACGTTGCGGCCGCTGCGCTTTTCCCGCGCGATGTCGACGGCGGCTTCGATCGTGACGCCGGGCAGGACGAATCCCGGGGTCGCCTCGCCGCCGTCGAGCCGGTCTTGGAGAGCCTTGAGGTCCTTGCCGGCGGTTTCCAAAAGCGCGGCCGCCGCCGCGTTGGAAAGCGACAAGGCCGCGATGCCGGCCCGGCCGCCCGCCGGGTCCTGGGTCAGGGCGACCAGCTCCTGCTTGACCTTGGCGTTCGGGCCCGAGACCACGATCAGGCCGACCGCGCCGCGGCGTTCGGCGACCGAGGCCTTGTACTGGAGGTCGGAGTAGAGAAGCATACCGCGGGTCGCCTCGGGCGCCAGGTCCTCCGGCAGGTAGCGCAGGACCACGACCCATTTGCCCTCGACGTCCAGCTCGCCGTAGGAGTCATAGCTGGTCTCCTGGTCCGAGGGCGGCGTCACGATGCCGTAGCCGGCGAAGGCCACCTCGGCGGCCTCGACCGGGCCGTCCTCGGAGAAGGCGAGCGGCCGCCAGTCGCTGTCCGGCGCGAGCGTGCGGGCGCCGCCCGGGCCCTTGACCTCGAGCCGGTTGCCGGGGCCGAGCGCGGCGCCGACGGAAAAGCCGAACGACTGGAAGAAGCCGCCGTCGTCGCCCGCCGGCTCGAGGCCGAGCGCCGCGAAGGCCGAGGCCACGTAGTCCGTGGCCAGGCGCTCGCCCGCGGTGCCGGTGAGCCGGCCCTCCATGGCCTCGGAGGCGAGCTGCGAGACGTGCAGCCGGAGGTCCCCGGCGGAGATCGCCGCGCGGGTCTCGCCCATGGGCGCGGGCCGGGCGGCCGCGTCCGTGCCGGCCTTCTTGGTCTCGCCGTCCAGGCCGAGGAGCCGGCGCGCCTCGGCGTCGTCCCAGTCGGCGATGAAGATCTGCGAGGACTTGTCCGAGGTGCGGCCCGAGGTCCAGGTCAGCCGCGCGCCGTCGGGCGAGAAGGCGGGCAGGCCGTCGAAGCCAGCCGTGTCGGTGACCCGGACCGGCTCCCTGCGGCCCTCGGCATCGACCATGTAGAGCTCGAAGTTGCCGAAGCCCTGAAGGTTCGTGGCGAAGACGATGTAGTCGCCCGAGGGATGGAACATCGGCGCCCAGGACAACACGCCGAGCCGGGTGACCTGCTTCTGCTCGGTCCCGTCGACGTTCATGGTGAAGATTTCCGCCGTCGCGCCGTCCTCGCCGAAGCGCCGCCAGACGATCTTGCGGCCGTCGGCGCTGAAGAACGGCCCGCCGTCGTAGCCCGGCGTGTCGGTCAGCCGCCGCACCTGCGAGCCGTCGGCCTTCATGACGTAGATGTCCATGAAGAAGGACTTGTCGTGCTCGAAGACCGCCGATTCCTTCTCGCTCAGCGGCCGGTCGTAGGCCCGGCGGTTCGACGCGAAGACGATCAGCCGGCCGTCGGGCGAATAGGCGCCCTCGGCGTCGTAGCCGGTGACGTTCGTCAGGTTGCGGTAGGCGCCGCTCTCCAGGTCGTAGTCGTAGATCTCGAAGTGCTCGTCGTAGTCCCAGGCATAGCGGCGCTCCTGGCCGGAGGCGCGGAAGTCCAGCTCGGCCCGCTGCTTGGCGCGCGCCTCCGGATCGTCCTGGGTCGAGGCGAAGAGCACGCGCCGGCCGTCCGGCCGGACCCAGCCGCAGGTCGTCTTGCCGTACCCCGGCGAGACCCGCCTGACGTCGCCCGTCTCCATATCGAGCAGGTACATCTGATAGAACGGATTATCCGCCTGACGCTCGCTCTGGAAGATCATCGTCGTGCCGTCGCGCCCGAAATAGCCTTCGCCCGCGCGCCGCCCCTCGAAGGTCAGCTGGCGTATGTTCGCGAGCAGGCCTTCTTCGCCCGCGGCCGCGGGTCCCGCGAGGCCGATGAGCGCGACGGCCGCCGCGGCCAGACGCGTGGCAATGCTTCGATCCATCCGATTTCCCATGGCTCCACCTGACCTGATCTTCCGCGCCGGGCAGGGACGTCCCACCCAAGACCGGATATTGGCGCAACCCATCCAGAATGCAACGGCAGCCTTGGGCGGACGCCCGGCCGCGAATAAAGGGAATAAAGGGGGCAGTATACTAATTAGGATTTGCGCACGCGGATATTGAAAGCTTATTGAGCATACCGCCCTGTTATTCCGTATTCCGCACCGGTGGAGGTCCCATTACGAAGCCCCTCGGGCGCTACTTCACCGTCAGCAAGGCGCAGGCGGCCAATTGGCTCACCTTGTGGGAGTTGCTGCCGAGCAGCAGGCCGGAGAGGCCGCTCAGGCCGCGGCTGCCCATGACGATGAGGTCGATCTTCTCGCGCGCGGCACAGCTCAGGATCCGTTCTGCCGGGTCGCCGTCTTCGACGAGGGGCTTGACCGTCGTCACGCCCCTGTCCCGCGCGGCCTGGGCGGCCCCCTCGACGATCTTGTCGCCGATGACCACGATCGCCCGATAGAGGGCCTGGATGGCCTTGCTGTCGTCGGCCATGGCCGCGCCGCTCCCGGAAAGGCCGGCAGGCGGCGGCGGGGGTGGCGGAAGCTGCACATCGTACTCCGTTTCCGCCAACTTGCGGATCTCGCTCAAGGGCTGACCGTGCAAGAGGACGTGCAACACGACCAACTCGGCATCGTACTTCACGGCAAGGTCGCTCGCGGTTTCGACCGCCTTGGCGGCATGCTGGGAGCCATCGGTCGCCACCAGGATCTTCTTGAACATGGCGTGTTCCTCCTGGTCTCGGACAGACGCCTTGTGCGCCTGAATGGTCGAATGAAGGTCTCCTTCTTTTGGAGACTCCTTCCATTCCGAAAAATACCTCAGCACGTTTCAGGAACCGGCGCATTGACCGGTATCAACGTTAGAAGTCGGCTATGCGCAAGCCGCCCAAGACAGGCCGACCTCGCGCGACCTCGACCCGTGCCGCCCCGGGGTCGGCTCGCTCCGGTGCCCCGCGTCCTCCCGCTACCGTTGGATGGCCTCCAGATATTGGACCAGCTCGAGAATGCGCCCACGGACGGCTGTCTCGGTATCGTAGGGGCCATACTTCACGGCGGCTTCGACCTTGTAGCGGTCGCCCCAAATCGGCATGGCGCGGGTGCCGTGCACGCCGATCTCGTGACGCCCGTCGATCATCCGGAAGACCTCGAGGAACGGAAAGCGGCCGTCGTTGTCGCGGGCCAATCGGGTCAGGTCGCCGGACTTGACGGTCAGGTAGCCCGCCATGCTGCCGTTGCCCCGCCCATCCGGACCGTGGCAGACCGCGCAACTGACTTGGAACTCCTCGCTCCCGACCAGCTTCCTTTGTGCCATGGACGGGTTCGAAGACAGCGTCCAGCCAAACGCGAGCAACGCGCCGAGCAGGACGGCCATTGATTGGTGGAGTCGCATTGGAACCTCCGGAAATAGCCAACCTGTCGATCTCACCCCGGACGCGGCCGATCCGCGATGACCTGCGTCAATCGCGCAAGATTCTCGCCACGCCGGCAGGCAGGTGCGCCGGGGATTTTCCATTGGGGCCAGAAACCGACCTGCGTGCGCCACCCCTCCCGGATGCCGCGGTTCGGCATGAAGAGCCGGCGGGTCTCGACGAAGGTGCGGTCGAGCGAGCGGGTGGAGTCGGCGACGGTGCAGTTTTTGGGGCAGTGTGTTTGTCTCTTTCTACCCGGAAATTCCAATTGTGCGAGATGTGTACACTGGCCGCAGATTTGTCTCCAGATTTCTTGGCTAATCCGCGCGACGGCTCATTCGGTCGCCCCGGGGCCGACCACCTCTCGAAAATGCTTGAAGGAGCCCAGCCAGAACCACGCGACTTTTCCGTCTTCGACCTGCACGCCGACCGCGCGGTGCTGCATGCCGACGCGGAACGAGAAGATCGGCTCTTCGGCGTGGATCTGTTTGAAGCGGAGGCTCGGGTGGTTGGGGTTCTTGCGCCAGAGCTCGTAGTTGCTCTCGGCGAGCTTGCGCACCTCGGCGGGCAGGTCGTCGAAATGCCGCCAGTAGGAGTCCTCGCGCAGGAAGGCGTCGCGGCTGAGCGACACGAAGCCGCCGGCGAGCGGCCCGCTCAGCTTCTTGTATTCCTTCACCGCCCTTGCCGCTTCCTGCTTCAGCCAACGCTGGGAGTCCGGCAACGCGATGAGCCTGTCCCACTCGGTCTTGTCTTCGACCCGCGCGATGATCTCCCACGCGATGCGGTCGCGGTCTTCCGCGGGAAGGGTCTTCAACGCCTCGAAGGCCTTGTTCAGGAGCTCCACCATAACGACCCTTCCTCATCCCAGATCACGCGACGGGCCCAGTCGCCCGCCGAACCCCATAGTCTGCCGATTGTCCGCGACGGGTCAAAGGAAAGCCTATTTTTTGATTCGGGGACAGTATACTAATTAGCTTCGAATGTTCGCCGATGCAGCATCTAATTAGTATACTGTCCCCGAATTACTGTCCCCGAATTAGAAAATACCGCGATACCGGTACCCCGCGCGTGTCCTGCCGTGCTATGCTCTCGGAGGGGAAGGAGGCAGGTATGCCGCACCTTGAATACGGGGTCGCCGCCTATGAGCGTGGCGACTACGCGGCCGCGCTGAAGGCATGGCGGCCGCTCGCCGAGCGGGGCGACACCAAAGCCCAGAACAACCTCGGTCTCATGTACCACAACGGCCTGGGCGTCCCACGGAACGGCGCCGAGGCCCTGCGGTGGTTTCGCAAGGCCGCCGAGCAGGGCGACGCCGACGGCCAATTCTTTCTCGGCATCATCTGCGCCGAGGGCCCGGGCGCTCCCCGGGACTTCGCCGAGGCCGTTCGGTGGTATCGCAAAGCCGCCGAACAGGGCCAGGCTGGGGCCCAATACAACCTCGGCGACATGTACCAGAATGGCATTGGCGTTCGCCAGGACCTGGCCGAGGCCGTGAAATGGTATCGCAAGGCCGCCGCGCAGGGCGACGCCGACGCGCAAAACAATCTCGGCCTCATGTACGAGAACGGCTTCGGCGTCCGCCGGGACTGCGCCGAGGCCGTGAGGTGGTTCCGCAAGGCCGCCGACCGGGGCCATGTCGACGTCTGGTTCAACCTCGCGCGCCTCTGCGCCGAGGGCCGGGGCGTGCCGCGGGACTACGTGCAGGCTCACATGGGGTTCGATCTGATCGCCTCGCGCTCCTCGGGCGAAGACCGCCACGACGCGGTGAAGGCCCGGAATTTCGTCGAAGGCCACATGACGCGCGCCCAGATTGCCGAGGCAAAAAAGCTGGCCCGCGTGTGGCTGGCGAAGCACGGGCAGGAGAAGTAAGGCCGCGCAGGGCCACAAGCTGCCCGCCAGCCGCGCTCTACCCGCCGTCGCGCAATTCCGCGACGAACGCGTCGGCCACCTCGAGGTAGCGCGCGACATCCGCCTGCCGGTGGGCGAAGGACAGGGCCGGGCCGGCGGTGCGGATCGCCTCCCAGATGCCGCGGTTCAGCATGAACAGACGGCGGGTCTCGACGAAGCGGCGGTCGAGCGAGCGGTACGACTCCTCGGCCGTGCGCGGCAGCTCGGGGAAGAGCACCCAGGCGGAGCGGCCACCGATTACGGGCGCCCGCCAGTCGAAGCTGCGCCTTCGGAAGACGGCTTCGAGGCCGTCGCCGAGCTTCTGCCCCAGCTCCGCCGTCCTCCTATAGGCCTCCTTCGTAAGGCATTGCTCCAAAGAGGCGCGGGCCGCGGCCAGCGCGAGCGCGTTGCCGTAGGTCGTGCCGCCGAGCGCGAGGCCGTCGGCTTCGGCGACGCTGCCATCCAGATGGCGCACGCAGAGGTCCGAGAGCTCCGCCGTCATGCCGTAGGCGCCGAAGGCGATGCCGGAGCCCAGCCCCTTGCCGACCACCAGCAGGTCCGGTTCCAGCCCCCAGGCGCGGGTCAGGCCGCCGTAGGCGAAGGAATGGGTATGCGCCTCGTCGATGACCAGGAGCGCCCCGGCTTGCCGGGCCAGGCGCCGCGCTTCAGCCCAGAACCCCTCGTCGGGGAAGACGATGCCGACGTTCGTCAGCATCGGCTCGGCCACCAGGCAGGCGATGTCGCGGGCGGCCAAGGCCACTTCCAGGGCAGCCAGATCGTTGAAGGGGACGACGCGGATCGTCGCCAGCACCGATCGGGGCAGGCCCAGGGCCTCGTGGCGCGCGTCCGCGCCGCGCCCGTCGACCAGCGTCTCGTCGATGTGTCCGTGGTACTTGCCCTCGAAGGCGAGCACCTTCTCGCGGCCGGTCGCCACGCGGGCGATGCGGAGGACCTCGGTATTGGAGGCCGAGGCCGAACCCGTGAACTGCCAGAACGGCAGGCCGGTCCGCTCGGCCAAGAGCTCCGCGGCGATCACCCCGTCCTCGGTCGGCAGCAGGAAGGACGCGCCCTCGGCCGCGCGCCGCCGGACCGCTCCGGTGACCGCGGGCGGCGCGAAGCCCAGGGTCGCCGCCAGGTCCGCCTGGTTGAAGTCGAGGTAACGGTTGCCGTCCACGTCTTCGAACCACGCGCCTTCGCCGTGCGTGACGAAGATCGGCGCATGGTCGCAGAGCCCGGCCATCCAGGCCATCGGCACGCCGTTCGGCATCGAGCGGCGCGCGCGTTCGAGCAGTTCGGCCGAGCGGCGCGTGCGCTCGGCAAAACAACGCGCCTCCCGTCGTCCGATCTCCTCCAGGCGCCGGTCGTCGATCCCCTCAGGCGTCATCGCGGTCCTCCAAACCCGGGCCGAATGCCTTTCGCCGCGTGCTCCAAGAGACCGCCTCGATAAGAAACAAACGATATCAAAGTGTTAGCGGAACCCTTTTGTCATGGCGTGATGTTGCTATGGCCTTGATTCACCTCCACTCTCTTTCGGTCAGGCCCTAGAACGCGGCCCAGTCCGGCTTCTTCGGCGTGAGGGTCGCCTCGCCGGCGGTGAGGGGCGCGCTCTCCGCCTCTTCCAGGGCCTCCAGGCGCAAGAGCGCCAAGCCGAGGCCGTCGGTGGCCGAGCGCATGATGCCGGCCTCCTTGCCGTCGGCCGTGATCGGGGTGCCGGGGGCCGGTGCCGGGCCGTCGATCTCGACCGGCAGCAGGCGCTTCTTGATCAGCGCCCGGTACTTGGTGCGCGCGGTCAGCTCCTGGCCCATGAAACAGCCCTTGTCCCAGTCGACGCCGTGCAGCTCGTCGAAGCCGTTCTCCAGCAGGATCGACTTCTCGACCTCCAGGTCGCGGCTGCCGTCGGGCACGCCCAGCGAAATGCGCAGGCGGTCGTAGTCGGCGAGCGTGCCGGGCTGGAAGCCGGCGGCCTCCAGCGCCGCCCCCGCGTCCGCGCGCGGCAGCAGCGCCCGGGCGCCCAGCGCGCTCAGGCGCGGGTCGGTGTAGGCGAGCCCGCCGGCGAAGGGCGCGGCGCTGCCCGGCGCTTCGGCCAAGCCGAGCGCCTCGAGCGCGCCGGCTCCGAACAGCGCAGCGACGGCGAAGTCGGCGGACGCGTCCTCGAGCGCCACCTTCGAGCGCAGCTTGTACATCGACAGGCGGCGCTGCAGGTCGGCCAGGCGCGCGGCCTCGCAGTCGAGCAGAAAGGCGTCTTCCCGCTCGGCCAGGAAGAACTCGTGCAGGAACTTGCCCTGGGGCGTCAGGAAGGCGGACCAGAGGGCGCGGTCGGGGGCGGCCTTGGCGACGTCGTTGGAGACGATGCCCTGGAGAAAGCCCAGCCGGCCCTCGCCGGTAACGCGCAGGACGCCGCGCGCGTCCAGCACCAGGGCGCGCAAGTCACTCATCGGTCGGGACCTCCTCTCGCTCGGCTGGGTTCGCCCGGCTAGATTTGGTCCCGGCCGCGGGATTTGGCAAGTCCGGGGGCAGGGCGGCCAGGACCTCCTCCAGCGCCAGCTCCGCCAGCTTCGGCCGCCGCAGCACCGCGACGGAGGGGCCGCGCGGCGCCACCTTGGCCGGGTCGGACTCGCCCGAGAACAGCGAGACGACGGGACAGCCGGCCGCCGCGATCAGGTGCATCGGCCCGGTGTCGTTGCCGACCGCGATGCGGGCCTCGCGGGCCAATGCCGCGATGTCCTCCAGGCCGGCCTGGCCGCAGAGGTCGCGCGCCTCCGGGCAGGCCGCGGCGATGGCCTCAAGCGCGTCTTCCTCGGCGGCGGTGCCGAGCAGCACAGGGGTTAGGCCGCGCGCGGCCAGCGCCCGGGCCAGCACGGCGAATCTCTCCGCCGGCCAGCGCTTGGCGGGCCGGTGCGCCGCGCCGCCGGGCACCAGCAGCGCGAAATCTTCGGGCAGGGCGAAGCGGCCGGTGTCGGCCCGGACGAAGGAGAGGTCGGGCGGCGGCACCGCCGCGATGCCGGCCAGCGCGAGCTGCGCGGCCTGGCGGTCGAGGATGTGCAGGGCGCGGCCGGCCGGCGGCCGGTAGCGGTGCGAGCAGCCGGGCACGATTCCGACCCACTCGGGCCTGGGCCGGCCGAGCAGGCGGAAGTACCAGCCGCTGCGCTGGGAGCGCTGCAGGTCGTAGACCCGCGCGAAGCCGCCATGGCGCAGCCGTCGACCGAGCGCCAGCCATCCGGGCAGGTCGAGCGGGCCCGGCCGGCGGTCCAGCCAGACCTCCTCGAAGCAGCCGCTGGCCTCGGCCAGGGCGGCGTAGGGCCGGGTGGTGAGCAGCACGATCCCGGCCTCGGGGTGGTGGGTGCGGATCGCCTGGAACGCGCCGATCGACATCACGAAGTCGCCGAAGGCCGAAAGCTTGACGACCAGAACGCGCCCGTCTCGCCGTTCGCTCATCGCGATCCCGCCGCCTCCCGCCCATCGTCGGCCTCGGCGCAGCGTCGGGTGAGGGCCAGCGCGGCGCGCTCGACAGCCTCGACCGTGAGGCTGCCCATCAGGCTCTCGGCCGTCTTGTGGTCGAAGCCGGCGGCGCCGATCAGGTCATCCACGCTCTCCTCGGTGCGCAACACCGCGCCGCGCGGTCCCCAGGGGGCGTAGTGCAGGTCGCGGGTCGGGCCGAACAGACCGAGGGTCGGGGCCCCCGCCGCGGCGGCCAGGTGCATGAGCCCGGAGTCGTTGCCGACGAAGAGCGCGCAGCGCCGGAGCACCGCATAGGTGGTCAGCAGGTCGAGCCCGATCAGATCTATCCCTTGCCCTGCCGGGACGGCGTCCAGAACCGGGCGGGCGAGGGCGTCCTCCTCCTTGCCGCCGGTGACCGCCACCGCGGCCCCGGCCAGGCGCGCACCAGGCGCGGCCAGCCGCCGGGCCAGCTCGGCGAAGCGGTCGGCGGGCCAGATCTTGGCCGGCCAGTTGGCCGTGGGCGCCAGGGCAAGGACCGGTCGGCCGCCCGGGAGCAGACGGGCCGCCGCGTCCTCGTGGCGCGGGGCGGTCCAGAGTCGCGGCGCTGGCGGCGGCTCCAGCCCGAGAGTCCGCCCGAGCAGCGCGACTCGGTGGGTCGTCGCATCGGATTTCGGCGGCAGGCGCCGCTCCCCGGCGCGCAGGAACCAAGCGAGCGCCGAGCGCCGCAGATCGACGACCAGGTCCCAGCGCCGGCCCACGCAGTCGCTCCAAAGCCGTAGCCAGTGCAGCTTGGCCGGCCGTTTGCGGACCACGATGACGCGCCGCAGCCCCGGGACCTCCGAAAACAGCGGCGCGGCCGGCGCCCCGCAGGCGATTGTGATCTTCGCGCCGGGGTGCCGCTCGACCAGCCGAGCCAGCAGGCCGCTGGAGAGCACGGCGTCGCCGATCCGGGTCGCGGTGATGAAGAGGATGTTCAAGGGGACTGGGTCTCGCTTGCTGGCCAGGGCAAAGGACGGCAGAGGCTCATGGTGCGATCAACTTCAATAGGGCGCGTAGGATTTCTCCTCGAGTATGGCCGAACCCAACAGTTCGTTGATCCGGCGCTTGATCGCGGCGCGGCGGTCGTTGGTCCGGTAGACCTCGCGGGCCAGGGCGACGAAGCCGGTGGCGAATTCGCCGCGTGCCTCGCAGGCCCGAATCCGGTCCTCGATGTCCCAAAGCGTCTCGTTGGCCGTCTTGAGCTCCCGGGTCAACTCGGCAAGCGCCTCGGAGTCGGGCAACGTCCGGTCGCGGGCGGTCGCGAGGATCGACAGCTCGTGCTCCACGTTGGCCAGCTTCTCCGGATCGCCGATCCGTGCGCATTTGATCTCGAGTATGGTGATCTTGTCGACCAGCTCGCCCGGCGCGATCTCCACCGTGACCGTCAGGGGGGCGCCGCTTCGCGTTTCGCTTGCCATGGGCCTCATACCAAAGGTCATAGATAATGACGCATTTCACCGAGGCGATTTTGGCCGCCAGCAAGGCGCGCGTTGCGCCGTTGTGCTGGTACAATAAGCAATGCGCAACGCGGCTGGCGGCCAAAAGCGCCCGGCCCTGCGGGTGGGGCGTATCGGGGCGCCGGGTGCGTTGCGGCGCTTGCCCGATGCGCGCGCATCGCGCTGCACGCCGCGCCTACCCGGGCGACCCGATCCGCTCCCATGAAATGAGTCATTATCTATGACCTTTGGTATCACTTTCCTGGCCGCTTCCTTTACGCGATTTTCGCCCTCCGGGCCAGGGCGCGCGCCGGGACCCGCCGGAATTCGTCTACTCGCTTCCCGACGGATCGGTTACAAGTTCCGTCCATGAGCCGAGCAAGCGATGCTCCCGCGCGCCGCCTTGCCCCGCGAGGGCGCCCTTGCGCGTGATGCAGGTCATGGCCGGCGCACGCGTCGGCGGCGCCGAGGCCTTCTTCGAGCGGCTGGTGCCGGCGCTCGCCCGCGCCGGGCTGGAGCAGCGCGCCGTCATCCGCTGCCATGCGGACCGCGCCGCACGGCTCGAGGCCGCCGGCGTGCCGGTGGTCCAGGCGCCGTTTCGCCGCTATCTCGATTTTGCGACGCGCCGGACCTTAGCCCGCGAGATCGCCGATTTCCGGCCCGATCTGGTGCTGAGCTGGATGAGCCGGGCCGCCGCACTCGTTCCCAAGGGGCCGGTCCCGCATGTGGCGCGCCTGGGCGGCTACTACGACCTCAAGGCCTACCGCGGCTGCGACCATCTGATCGGAAATACGCAGGATATTGTCGATTATCTGGGCGCCCGGGGCTGGCGTTCCGCGCGGGCGCACTACCTGCCGAACTTCGTCGAGGCCGCGCGCCGGCCGGCGCAGCCGCGCGCCCCGCTGGACACGCCGGAGGAGGCGCCGCTTCTGCTTGCGCTGGGCCGCCTGCATGTCAACAAGGCCTTCGATGTGCTGATCCAGGCGCTGGCCCTGGTTCCCGAGGCCCGGCTCTGGCTCGCAGGCGAGGGGCCGGAGGAACGGCACCTTCGTGCGCTCGCAGAGGAGCTGAACGTGACCGAACGCGTGCGCTTCCTCGGCTGGCGCTCGGACGTGCCGGCGCTGCTGGCCGCCTGCGACATTCTCGTCTGCCCCTCGCGCCACGAGCCGCTGGGCAACGTGGTGCTGGAGGGCTGGGCCCACGGGCGGCCGGTCGTGGCCGCCGCGGCCCAGGGCCCGGCGGCGCTGATCGCGGGGGAGGAGACCGGACTTCTGGTGGCGAGGGACGAGCCGCAGGCACTCGCCGCCGCGCTCACGCGGCTGATCGGCGATCCGGCCCTCCGCGTGCGGCTTGCGGTCCAGGGCCAGGCAGCCTATCAAGCCGAATTCACCGAAGAGGCGGTCGTCGGGCGCTATCTCGAGCTGTTCGAGGCGCTGAGCAAGTCCGAAAGGAAATGAGAGCGTGGTCGAAACCTACGAACTGATCGTCAAGGGCGGCAGGGTGGCGACGCCGGGCGGGGTCGTCGAGACCGATGTCGGTGTCAAGGACGGCCGCATCGCCGTTCTGGGCGACCTGGATCCGGGCCGGGGCGAGGCGGTCGTCGACGCCGCGGGGCTCCACGTCCTGCCCGGCGTGATCGACACCCAGGTGCATTTCCGCGAGCCGGGACTGGAGCACAAGGAGGATCTGGCGAGCGGCACCGCGGCGGCGGCGCTGGGCGGGGTGACCGCGGTCTTCGAGATGCCCAACACCAAGCCGAGCACCCTGGACGCCGCCGACCTCGACGACAAGCTCGAACGGGCGCGGGGCCGGACCTGGACCGACCATGCCTTCTTCATCGGCGCCGCCGCCGAGAACGCGGAAAGCCTGGGCGAGGTCGAGCGCCTGCCCGGCTGCGCCGGCGTCAAGGTCTTCATGGGCTCGTCGACCGGCAGCCTGCTGGTCGAGGACGACGAGACGCTGCTCGAGGTGCTCCGGAACGGCCGCCGCCGCGTCGCGATCCATGCCGAGGACGAGGCGCGCCTGCGCGAGCGCCTGGCCCTGGTGCGCGGCGGCGCGCCGGTCGACCAGCACCCGGTGTGGCGCGACGAGGAGACGGCCTTGCGGGCGACCCGGCGTATCCTCGCCCTGGCCCGCCGCGCCGGGCGGCGGATCCACGTGCTGCACGTCACCACGGCCGAGGAGTTGCCGCTGCTGGCCGCGCACAAGGACGTCGCCACCGTGGAGGTCACGCCCCAGCACCTGACGCTGGCCGCGCCCGACTGCTACGAGCGCCTGGGCACGCTGGCCCAGATGAACCCGCCGATCCGCGCGGCGCACCATCGAGACGCCCTGTGGCGGGCCTTGGGCCAGGGCATCGTCGACGTGATCGGCTCGGACCACGCGCCGCACAGTCGCGAGGAGAAGGCCGGCGACTACCCGGCCACGCCCTCGGGCATGCCGGGCGTTCAGACCCTGCTGCCGCTGCTGCTCGACCACATGAACGCCGGGCGGCTCAGCCTCGAGCGGCTGGTCGACCTGACCAGCGCCGGCCCGCAGCGGGTCTATGGCGTCGCCGGGAAAGGACGTATCGCCGTCGGCTACGACGCGGACCTGACCCTGGTCGACCTGAAGGCGAGACGCGAGATCACCGGCAAGTGGCTCGCCTCCAAGTGCGGCTGGTCGCCCTTCGAGGGCATGACCGTGACCGGCTGGCCGGCGGCTACCATAGTGCGCGGCCGGGTCGTCGTGTGCGACGACGAGCTGCAGGGTGTGCCTTCGGGGCAGCCGGTGCGTTTCCTGGAGACCCTGGCCCCGGCCGACTAAAGCCCCGGGGGGCCGGGTTTGCGGAGATGGTAAGACGGCGGTCCTTCCGGCTACCTTAATCTCATCACCGGAAGAACGAGCCGTCTTGCCGTCCCGCCGCCCCGGAGACGCCGATTTGGCGGCGTCCCGCTTTATCAGCCTGGGGCGGTAGGCCTGAGGACGACCTTGCCCCAGTAAGGTTAACAGATGGTTGAGATCATATGAAAGTTTCGAGACCCGGGTGCCGCGCCACGGCGGCTCGATCCGCGGCCCGGCTGAACGCGGGAAAAGAAAAAGGCCGGCCAACAGGCCGGCGCTTTTCCTTCGTGGTCACCCCCTGGCTGGTGCCTCTCGGCGAGACGGCACCCGGTCCCCTGGCTCGATTCGCCGGTCAGTCTGGCCGGAGGCGGTTAATTTCCGGTAAACCGGGGTCGACGCGCGTTCGCCGGACGACCGCTCGACCGGGCGCGCCGCTCGCGTCTCGCTCTCGCCGACCGCTGCCACAGTGCGCGCTGGCGCACCGTCCTGGCCAGGGCCAGCGTGGCCGGCACAGTCACGAGCAAGACGAGCAAGAGGACGATCGCGGTGTCCAGGATTTGAGAGATCATCGCTCGAAAGTCCCTGTCTCGTCCGGAGCCGGGGGGTCGCCTGTAGGACCGGAGTCGTCGGCGGGCTAGTCGACACGACTCCCGGTGTCACCTTCCAGGCTTGAAGCGGCCGTCGCAGTGGCAGCGAGCCCATCTGCCGTCGCCTCCGGGAGCAACGCGGCCCCGAGGCGATCCGCTCGAGGCGCTTGGCTTTCCTGCGTGACCAAGACCTCGTCGAGGGGCCGCAGCCGGCGCCGCAGGTAAGGGCTGACAAATGCATCCGATTTTCTGACGTATCGTTTATCCACAGGTTTCCCCCAGATTTATCCACAACTCTCGGCTGCTCTGTATTTAGCATACACAACTTTAAGGGAAAAGCAAACGACGGATCCGCGATTCAAACGCTCCGACGTCGGCTATACTGTGCCCGGCGACTCCGGCGGTGGCGAGGAGCGGCATCCCATGCTTTTCTTGGATCGGACCAGGAGACTATTGTGCGATGATCGGGGCCGGTGCTTTCACCCCGAGCGCCGCCGCTGGCTCGTCTTGGGCGGTCCGGTCTCCGGCGATCCGGTGGAGCCGGCCGAAGCGGTCACGTGGCTGCAGCGCGACAGCGGCCGGCCCTGCCGGGTCCCGGTCGGCGTCATCGGGGCGCGGGCGGCCGGCGCGCGGCAGATGGAGACTGCCGAGGCGGTGGGTGCCGGCCTAGCCGCGCTCGGGCTGACGGTGCTTTGCGGGGGCCGCCTGGGGGTAATGGAGGCGGTCTGCCGCGGCGCTGCCGAGGCCGGCGGTCTGACCGTGGGTCTGCTGCCGGACGACGATTGGCGCGAGGCCAACTCCTATGTCCAGGTGCCGATCGCCACGGGTATCGGCGTGGCGCGCAACGCGGTGATCGCCCGCGCGGCGCTGGCCCTGGTCGCCATCGGCGGCGGAACGGGCACCTTGTCCGAGGTCGCCTTCGGCCTGCAGTTCGGGCGGCCGGTGTTCGGCCTGGCAGGCGCGCCAAGGGTCGAAGGAGTCGTCATGCTGGACGACTGGCCGTCCCTGAAGACGCCTCTCTGCCGCAAAGTGCTCGCGCTATAGAAACAAGGCTTCGCGTTAATCGGGGACTCAGCAAATCCTGCAAAAGTTCCTATATAACTCGAACGAGAGAATGACACCGCTTTTGAAACTCCAAACTCGAACGCGAAGGCGACCTTGACCGTCCATCGGATCGGCTTGGCGCTCGGCAGCGGCTCGGCCCGCGGCTGGGCGCACATCGGCGTCATCAAGGCGCTGGCGGCCCACGGCATCCATCCTCACATCGTCTGCGGCAGCTCGATCGGCGCGCTGGTCGGCGCGGCCTATGTCACCGGCAAGCTCGATACCCTCGAGTCGTGGGCGCGCAAGATCACCTGGCGCAAGATGGCGCGCCTGCTCGACTTCAAGTTCGCCAACGGCGGGGTGATCGAGGGCGACCGGATGATGCGTTTCCTGCGCGACCTGCAGGACGACGCGCTGATCGAGAGCCTGGACATTCCCTTCGCCGCCGTCGCCGCAGATCTGGCCACCGGCCACGAGGTCTGGCTGCGCGAGGGGTCGATCATCGATGCCGTGCGCGCCTCCATGGCACTGCCCGGCATCTTCAGCCCGGTCGCGCTGGAGGATTGGCGCCTGGCCGATGGTGGGCTGGTCAACCCGGTGCCTGTGGCGCCCTGCCGGGCCCTGGGCGCCGACCTGATCATCGCTGTCAACCTGAACGGCGACCTGGTCGGCCGCCGGGTCCACCGCCGGAACGGGGGCCGCTCGCGCCGCTCGCTGCGCGCGGCCATCCTGGAGCGCGTGGCCAAGGACCTGCCGAACGGCCTGCGCAACACCGCGGGCATGATCGCGCCCCAATTGCTCGGCGCCGGCACTCACACCCTGGGCTACTTCGACGTCATCTTCGGCGCCATCAACGTCATGCAGGACCGCATTACCCGCAACCGCATGGCGGCCGACCCGCCGGACGTGATGCTGAGCCCGGGCCTCAGGCAGATCGGCCTGCTCGAGTTCAACCGCGCCGAGGAGGCGATCGAGGAGGGCCACGCCGCGGTCGACCAGATGCTGCCGGTGCTGAAGGACGTGCTCGGCCCGATCCACCGCAAGACGCGCGACCGCCGCCGCGCACACCCCCACTGAGGCGCCGCCGCCGGCCCGTCCAAGCCGGGCGCGGTGAGAGAAATAGCAAGACGATGGTCCCGGGGAGGGCTATGCTCGGGCAGGCGCGGCCGTCACCGGGAATTCGGCGGCCTGGGAGCAGGAAATCCAGGAGGGAAGGAGCCATGGCACAGCGTTGTTTTGGTGGAATTTTGGCCGTCTGGGCGGTCTTGGCGGGCTTGGTTTCCCCGGCCGCCGCACAGGACGTGACCGTCGCGACGACTGCGATCGTCGAGCACCCGGCCCTCGACGCGGCTCGCGACGGGCTGCGCGACGAGCTGGCCGCGGGCGGCTACGAGGTGGGCCGGAACCTGACGTTCCTCTACGAGAGCGCGCAGGGCAATCCGGCGACCGCGGCTCAGATCGCCCGCAAGTTCGTCGGCGAGGCGCCGGACGTCATTGTGCCGATCTCGACCCCCTCCGCGCAGACCGTGGTCGCGGCGACCAAGGAGATACCGGTGGTCTTCACGGCGGTCACCGATCCGGTTGGCGCCAGACTGGTCGCCTCGCTGGACGAGCCGGGCGGCAACGTGACCGGCATGAGCGACCTCTCGCCGATCGACAAGCACATGGCGTTGGTCAAGGAGATCTCGCCCGGGGCCGGCAAGCTGGGCGTGATCTTTAACCCGGGCGAGGCCAACTCGCTCACACTCATGAAGCTGATCCACAACTCGGCGCCGGACCACGGGCTGAAGGTCGTCGAGGCGCCGGCCACCAAATCGGCCGACGTCCTGGCCGCGGCGCAGAGCCTGATCGGCAAGGCCGACGCGATCTACATACCGACCGACAACACCGTGGTCTCGGCGCTCGAGGCGGTGATCAAGGTCGGCATCGACAACCGCGTGCCGGTCTATGCCGGCGACACCGATTCGGTGCCGCGCGGCGCCGTCGCTGCGCTCGGCTTCAACTACTACGACGTCGGGCGCCAGACCGGGAAGATCGTTCTGCGGGTGCTGGCGGGCGAAGCGCCGGGCGGGATCGCCGTGCAGGGC
>CAMYKD010000079.1 GCA_947258885.1 uncultured Kiloniellales bacterium
GCCTCGCGCCCGACCGTCCCTAACCTCCTGCAATTCCTCGACCTTTTACTGCGCATGGGGTCGTTTGCTCACGCCGGCCCCGGGTTTCCTTCGGGCAGCTTACGCGGCGCCACTGGCGCCACGGTCCGCTCGCGCGATGCGCCCTTGAGGCGGCTTACGCGGCGCCACTGGCGCCACGGTCCGCCCCAAGCCTCAGACGCCGGGCGGTCGCCTCCGCTCCCTTGGCTTCGCGCGCACGAGCGCGCGGGGCCGCGGTCGCGGCCCTGACGGGATCGACCGACTGGCCCCGGTCGCTCCGCGCCTCAAGCCATGCAAGCCATGCGCCGCCCACAGGACCGCCATGTGGCCCGCGCGGCTTGGCTGGGCGCGCGGGAGGGAGTAGGGTCGGGCCCAGACGAACGACACCACGAATGCCAACGCGAACGAACCCTTCGGACCGGGAGCCCGCCATGAACGACCGCCCCAACTCCGCGGCGAGCCGCGACGTCGCCTATCACCTGCACCCCTACACCAACGCCCGCAAGCACGAGGCCGAGGGCCCGATCGTCATGACCAAGGGCAAGGGCGTCTACGTCGTCGACGAGACCGGCAAGGAGTACATCGAGGGTCTCGCCGGCCTGTGGTGCGCGGGCCTGGGCTTCGGCGAGGAGCGCCTGGTCGCCGCCGCGACGCGCCAGATGCGCGCGCTGCCCTACTACCACGCCTTCGCCCAGAAGGCGCCGGCGCCCTCGATCGACCTCGCCGAGAAGCTGATCGAGCGCGCGCCCGTGCCCATGTCCAAGGCCTTCTTCGCCAACAGCGGCTCCGAGGCCAACGACACGGCCTTGAAGATCGTCTGGTATTACAACAACGCCCTTGGAAGGCCCGAGCGCAAGAAGATCATCTCGCGCCTGCGCGCCTACCACGGCGTCACCATCGCGGCGGCCAGCCTGACCCACCTGCCCTTCGTGCAGCAGGGCTTCGACCTGCCGGTCAGCGACCGCTTCGTCCCGACCGGCTGCCCGCACTACTACCGCTCGGCCCGCGACGGCGAGAGCGAGAGCGACTTCACGACGCGTCTCGCCGAGGAGCTCGACGCGCTCATAGAATCCGAGGGGCCGGAGACCGTGGCCGCCTTCATCGGCGAGCCGGTCCAGGGCGCGGGCGGCGTCATCGTGCCGCCGGCCGACTACTGGGCGAAGATCCAGGCGGTCTTGAAGAAGCACGACGTGCTGCTGATCGGCGACGAGGTGATCTGCGGCTTCGGGCGCACCGGCAGCTACTGGGGCTGCGAGACCTTCGGCATCGAGCCGGACATCATGACCATGGCCAAGCAGCTCTCGGCCGCCTACGTGCCGATCTCGGCCGTCCTCGTGAACGACAAGGTGTATCAGGCGCTGGCCGACCAGTCGGCCGCGCTCGGCACCTTCGGCCACGGCTACACCTACTCGGCCCACCCCCTGGCCGCGGCGGTCGCGCTGGAGACCCTCAAGATCTACGACGAGCTGGACATCGCCGCCAAGGTGCGCGCGGTCGCGCCGCGCCTGCAGGAAGGCTTGCGCCGCTTCGCGGACCATCCGATGGTCGGCGAGGTGCGCGGCATCGGCCTGATCGCCGCGGTCGAGCTGGTCGCCGACAAGGCCTCGAAAGCGCCCTTCGACCCGGTCGGCAAGGTCGGCGGATACTTCGCCGGCTGCGCGCAAGCCGAGGGCCTGATCATCCGCAACCTGGGCGACTCCATCGCGGTCTGCCCGCCGATGATCATCACGCAAGCCGAGATCGACGAGCTGCTCGCCCGCTTCGGCCGGGCCCTCGACGCCACCGCGGGCTGGGTCGCCGGCGAAGGCCTCGCCTCGGTCGCGTAGGAGCGGAGGGCGCCCGGGACCCTCTCCCACCGGGAGAGGGAGGGGCCCGCGCAGCGGGAGGGTGAGGGCCGGTTGGTTCCCGGTTGCTCTCGAAGGTTCCGGCGCTTTTGGAAAACCGCCCAAACCAAGGCGCCCTCACCCGCTCGGCTTCGCCTCGCCACCCTCTCCCAAGGGGCGAGGGTTTGCGCGGCGCGTTCCACGGACCTCGGAGTGAAACCCACCCGCATAGCACAACACGGGCGGGTGGGCGCGGGCGGCATGAATAACGGCGCCGGCCGGCAAGAATTATCGCGAACGCCCCGCCGCCAACCCTTTAACTATATTGCCCCGCCATAGAAGAATCCTTGCCGCGGGCGGGAAAACCGCCGTTGGATCTATCTTTCGTTTAAAGACTCGAACTTTCCGGTGCGATAATCTAGGATACCGCCCGGCGCTCCGGGGCAGGCAGGCCCCGCGGCGTCCAAAGGTCCAGGCCGGGGCAAGAATCGGCCGGGCCGGCACCCGACCAAAGGTCGGCGGACGAACAGGAAGTGCTCTACAGGGGACGGTCAAGGCGGCATGCCCGAAATCGACAGCGGCTTCGTCAGATTCGCCGGGGTTCAGAAGAGCTACGACGGCGAAACCCTCGTGGTCAAGGACCTCAACCTCGACATCGCCCGCGGCGAGTTCCTCACCATGCTGGGGCCCTCGGGCTCGGGCAAGACGACCTGCCTGATGATGCTGGCGGGCTTCGAGACGGCGACCCACGGCGACATCATCCTGGACGGCGAGTCGATCAACAACGTGCCGCCGCACAAGCGCGAGATCGGCATGGTGTTCCAGAACTACGCCCTCTTCCCGCACATGACCGTCGGCGAGAACCTGGCCTATCCGCTGCAGGTGCGCCGGATGGGCAAGGCCGAGGTCGCCGAGCGGGTCGGGCGCGCGCTCGACATGGTCCAGCTCGGCGAGTTCGGCAGCCGGCGGCCCGCGCAGCTCTCCGGCGGCCAGCAGCAGCGCGTCGCGGTGGCGCGCGCGCTGGTCTTCGAGCCCAAGCTGGTGCTGATGGACGAGCCGCTCGGCGCGCTCGACAAGCAGCACCGTGGTCTACGTCACCCACGACCAGTCCGAGGCGCTGACCATGTCGAACCGCATCGCCGTGTTCAACGACGGCGTGATCCAGCAGCTGGCCAGCCCCGAGGCGCTCTACGAGCTGCCGGACAACGCCTTCGTCGCCCAGTTCATCGGCGAGAACAACAAGCTGCTCGGCAAGGTGAGCGGCGTCAACGGGACGACCTGCTCGATCGAGATCGACGGCGGCGGGACGGTGCAGGCGCTGGCCGTCAACATCGACGGCGTCGGCACGCGCTCCACGCTGTCGCTGCGCCCGGAACGGGTCTTCGTCAACCCGGACCCGGGCAGCGTCCCCAACGTCTTCGACGCCCGGGTCGAGGAGCTGATTTACCTGGGCGACCACATGCGCACCCGGGTGAACGTCTGCGGCCACGACGATTTCGTGGTCAAGGTGCCGAACGCCTCGGGCCACGTCCACCTGAAACCCGGGGAGTCGGTGAAGATCGGCTGGCAGGCCGAGGATTGCCGGGCGCTCGACGTGGTCTAGGCGCCGGCTGAAGGCCCGGAAGCGCCGCCGCCTTCGACCGGGGCGGCGCAGACGGGCGCGGAGAGAGCAAGTGCAACGCGCCGCCGTTCGGGCGGCGGCAAACAGGGAGACGAAAGACCGATGAAGAGACTGACCAAGTACACATCGCTGACGGCCGCGCTTGCCGCGGCGGGCCTGCTGACCGCTACGCCGGTGCTGGCCCAGAAGGCGCTCACCATCGTTTCGTGGGGCGGCGCCTATACCAAGAGCCAGCTCGAGGCCTATCACAAGCCCTATACGGCGAAGACCGGGATCAAGATCAACTCGGCGGACTACAACGGCGGACTGGCCGAGGTCCGCGCCCAGGTCGAGGCCGGCAACGTGACCTGGGACGCGGTCGACCTGGAGCTCTCGGACGTCGTGCTCGGCTGCGACGAGGGCCTCCTCGAGACCATCGACCCGGCGATCCTGCCGCCGGCCCCCGACGGCACCCCCGCCGCGAAGGACTTCGTCTCGGGCGCGCTCCACGAGTGCGCGGTCGGCACCATCGTCTGGTCGACGGTCTATGCCTACGACACGACCAAGTACCCCGGCAAGAAGCCGGCGACCATGGCCGACTTCTTCAACACCAAGGCCTTCCCCGGCAAGCGCGGCATGCGCAAGGGCCCCAAGCCCAACCTCGAGTTCGCGCTGATCGGCGACGGCGTCCCGGTGGACAAGGTCTACGAGACGCTGTCCACGCCGGAAGGCGTCGACCGGGCCTTCGCGGCGCTCGACCGGATCAAGGACGAGGTGATCTGGTGGGAGGCCGGCGCCCAGCCGCCGCAGATGCTGGCCGACGGCGAGGTCGCCATGACCACGGCCTACAACGGTCGCCTGTTCAACGCGATCTTCACGGAGAAGAAGCCCTTCGAGATCGTCTGGGACGGCCAAGTCTGGGACCTCGACCTCTGGGGCATCCCCAGGGGTTCGAAGAACCTGAAACAGACCCTCGACTTCGTCAAGTTCTCGACCGACACCCAGCGCCTCGCCGACCAGGCCAAGTGGATCTCCTACGGGCCGGTGCGCAAGTCTTCGCTGCCCCTGGTGGCGTCGGACATGCAGCCGCACATGCCGACCTACACCGAGAACTTCAAGAACGCCCTCCAGAACAATTTCGAGTGGTGGGCGGACCATCAGGACGAGATGAACGAAAGGTTCGCCGCCTGGCTGGCCAAGTAGAGAACTGAGTCTCGAACGGGGGGGCGGAGACCGCTCCGCTCCCCGTTCGGACTTTTCGAGGGGCATTGGCGACGGGACCATGGCAGAGATCACCGCGGATCAAACGGTCATCACGACCGCCGACGGCGTCCCGCTGAAGACCAGGCTGGCGCAGGCGGAACGACGCAAGAAGATCGCGGCCTTCGCCCTCGTGCTGCCGCTGCTGGCCTTCATACTCATTACTTTCATCGTCCCGATCCTGGACATGACCTTCCGCTCGGTCGACAACCCGGTCGTGGCCGCGACCTTGCCCAGAACGCTGGCGGCGCTGGAGACCTGGGAAACCGGGAAGATCCCGGACGAGCCGATCTTCGCGATCCTGGCGGAGGAGATGGTGGCCGGCGCCAAGGCGCGGACCATCGGCAAGGTGGCGACCCGGCTCAATTACGAGATTCCCGGCTCGCGCAGCACGATCACCAAGACCGCGCGCAAGCTGAAAAGGATCAAGCAGGGGCCCTACAAGGAGGCCTTCCTCAAGATCGACAAGAGGTGGGGCGACCCGGATCTTTGGGCCAGACTGAAGCAGATCGGATCGCCCTATACCCTGTCCTACTACCTGGCGGCGGTCGATATGCGCTACGACGCCGAGGGCAGCATCGTCTCGCAGCCCGAGGACCGGCAGATCTACGTTCCCCTGTTCTGGAGGACATTGTGGGTCAGCATGCTCATTACCGTCCTCTGCCTGGTTCTCGCCTACCCGATCGCCTATCTGATGGCGACCCTGCCGACCGGGATCAGCAATTTGCTGATGATCATGGTGCTGCTGCCGTTCTGGACCTCGCTGCTGGTGCGCACCACCTCGTGGATCGTCCTGCTGCAAACCGAGGGGGTGTTGAACGACATCGCCGTGTGGACCGGGCTGATCGGCGACGAGAACCGGCTGCAGATGATTTACAACATGACCGGCACGGTGATCGCGATGGTCCACATCTTGCTACCGTTCATGGTGCTGCCGCTGTTCAGCGTCATGAAGACGATTTCGCCGAGCTACGTGCGCGCCGCCAGATCGCTCGGCGCGACGCCGCCGCGAGCCTTCTGGACGGTCTATTTCCCGCAGTCGGTCCCGGGGATCGGCGCGGGCTCGCTGCTCGTGTTCATCCTGGCGATCGGCTACTACATCACGCCGGCCCTGGTCGGCGGGCGGACCGGCCAGCTGATCAGCAACTTCATCGCCTTCCACATGCAGAAGTCCTTGAACTGGGGCCTGGCCGCGGCGCTGGGCGGCATCCTGCTGCTGGGGGTGCTGGCGCTCTATTGGCTGTACAACCGCCTCGTCGGCATCGACAACATGAAGCTGGGATAGAAGCATGGCCGCCTTGCCGCCCTATGCGGGTCCCCTGGAACACGCTTGGCACTACGGCTTCAGGATTATCTGCGGCCTGATCTTCCTGTTCCTGATCATGCCGATCCTGGTGATCGTTCCGCTCTCGTTCAACGCCGAGCCCTATTTCACGTTCAACGAGAACATGCTGCGGCTCAATCCCGACGCCTATTCGATGCGCTGGTACGCGGACATCTTCAACAATCCGCAGTGGGTCCACTCGATCAAGAACAGCTTCATCGTCGCGGTCTTCGCGACGCTGCTCGCGACCACCCTCGGCACCCTGGCCGCGCTCGGGCTGAGCCGGGCCTACATGCCCTATCGGACGGCGATCATGGGCGTGCTGATCTCGCCCATGATCGTGCCGCTGATCATCACGGCGGCCGGCATGTACTTCTTCTATTCGAAGGTCGGCCTGGCACAGACCTTCCCGGGCCTCATCATGGCGCACACGGCCCTGGGGACTCCCTTCGTGGTCATCACGGTGACCGCCACGCTGATCGGCTTCGACCATTCGCTGACCCGCGCCTCGGCCAGCCTCGGCGCCGATCCGACCCGGACCTTCTTCAAGGTGATCGTGCCGCTCATCCTGCCCGGGGTCATCTCGGGGGCGCTGTTCGCCTTCATCACCTCCTTCGACGAGGTCGTCGTGGTGCTCTTCCTCGCCGGCTTCGAGCAGCGCACGATTCCGCGCCAGATGTGGGCCGGCATCCGCGAGCAGATCAGTCCGACCATCCTGGCGGTGGCAACCCTCCTGATCACCTTCTCGATCGTGCTGATGTCGGTCCTGGAGGGTCTCAGGCGACGCAACGAACGCCTGAGAGGCATACGGCCTACCTAAGCGGCTTTTCCGGGCGGGATTGGCACCCATGGCACGACATCGGACTTCGTTACCATTCGCGATCATCTTCGCGGCCCCGTTCGTCCTGGTTCCGACCGCACCCGCGGCGCCTGCCGAGTCCTTGACCGTGGTCTCCTGGGGCGGGGCCTACACGAACAGCCAGGTCGAAGCCTACATGAAGCCTTACACGGAGAAGACCGGTACCCGCTTCAACGTCGTGGACTACAACGGCGGCCTCGACCAGGTCGCCCGTCAGGTCGAGTCGGGCGAAATCACCTGGGACGTCGTCGACGTCGAGCTGTCGGACGCCGTGCGCGGCTGCGATGCCGGCCTGTTCGAGGAGATACCGCACACGATGCTGCCGGCCGGCAGCGACGGCGCGTCCATCTACGACGATTTCCTGCCCCACGCCTTACAGGACTGCGCGGTCGGCGAGGTCGTTTGGGCAACGGTCTATGCCTATGACAAAACCAAGTTTCCGGGCGCCACGCCCCTTACGATCGCCCACTTCTTCGACGTCGAGAGGTTCCCCGGCAAGCGCGGGCTCCGCAAGTCGCCACGCGTCAACATCGAGTGGGCCTTGATGGCCGATGGCGTCGCGCCGGACAAGGTCTACGAAGAGTTGGCCAAGCCGGGTGGCATCGCGCGAGCCTTCAAGGTCCTCGATCGGATCAAGGATCACGTCGTCTGGTGGGAATCCGGGTCCCAGCCGCCGCGGATGCTCGACGCCGGCGAAGTCGTCATGACGTCGGCCTATAACGGCCGTCTTTACGATCCGATCGTCAAGGAGGGCAAACCCTACGTCATCGTGTGGGACGGCCAGGTCTGGGATTTCGACCTCTGGGCGGTCGTCAAGGGAAGCCGGAACCTGAAGACGGCCTTGGATTTCGTCGCCTTTTCCACCAGCACCCAGAGGCTCGCCGACCAGGCCAAACACATATCCTATGGCCCGGCGCGCCGCTCCTCGATGGATCTCATCAGCCCGGAGATGAAATGGCAGCTGCCGACCTCGACGGAGAATTCGCAGACCGCCGTGCAGAACGACTTCGACTGGTGGGCCGACAACCAGGAAAGGATGGATCGGCGTTTCGAGGAGTGGCTGGCCGGGAATTGATCTTGACCGGGTCGATCTCCGTGCGCTCCGCCCTGTGCGGCCTCCTGGCCATGTTCGTCTCGGGCCTGACCGCGCCCGCGACGCTCCGGGCGGAGCGCGTCCAGCTCGAGCTCGTGCTGGCGCTGGACGCCTCGCTCAGCGTAAGCGTCGAGGAGTTCGCCCTGCAGCTCCACGGCCTGGCGGAAGCCTTCAGGAACGAGGCGGTGGTCGCGGCTATTCGCGCCGCCGGGGACCACGGCATTGCCGTCCTGTTGCTGCAATGGAGCGACCGCGCCGAGCAGACGGTCGCCGTCGACTGGACGGCCGTGCGCGACGCCGCCGACGCCCGGGCCCTTGCCGACAAGATCGCCCGGGCGCCCCGGGCCCACAGCGGCGGAGGTACGGCGATCGGCCGGGCGCTGGAGACCGCCATCCCGCTTTTCCGGAACAACGGTTTCGAGGGCGACCGCAAGGTTATCGACCTGTCCGGCGACGGGGTCGACAACCGGGGACCCCTGCCCGACAAGATACGCCGGATCGCGGTTGCGGCCGGCATCACCGTCAACGCCCTGGCCATCCTGAACGAGAACCGCTTTCTCGATCGCTACTACGAACGGAACGTGATCGGCGGCACGGGGGCTTTCGTCATGACCGCCCTGGATTACCGGGCTTTCGCGGTCGCGATCGTTCGGAAGCTGATCCGCGAGATATCCGATCAGCCGCTGGCCGAACGGCCCCCGGACACTGGGACCGGCCTGGCCGCCGCGTCCTTACCGACTTCGGAGCCCTGAGCCATGATTCGGATAACCGGTCTCGACCACGTCGTGCTGCGGGTTGGCGACGTCGGGCGCATGCTGCGCTTCTACAGCGAGGTGCTGGGCTGCGCCGTCGAGCGTGAAGTCGCGGAGCTCGGCCTGATCCAGCTCCGGGCTGGCGATGCGCTGATCGATCTGGTCGACGTGGCGGGCGAGCTGGGCCGCGGCGGCGGCGCGGCGCCGGGCCGCGAGGGGCGAAACATGGATCACCTCTGCCTGCGGATCGAGCCCTTCGACCCGGCTGCGCTGTCCCGGCATCTCAAGACGCACGGAGTCGCGGCCGGCCCTGTGGAGAGACGTTACGGCGCCGAGGGCTTCGGCCCTTCGATCTATATCCAGGATCCCGAAGGCAACACCGTCGAACTCAAGGGCCCGCCGGCGTGAAACGCCGATATGCCGCCGAGAAGAAAGTCCGATTGACGCGAAGTTCCCCGATCATCGTCCCCACGCGATTGAAGGTCTTTACATGCGAATGCTTCTCATTCGCAAAAAACTCTGGACAGCGGGTCACATTGAGCCTACCTTAAACATTGTGGAGGTATAATCAGGCTGCCATGTACCGCGACAACACCCTGATCCCGAGCGAAGCCGTACGTCTCTTGGCGCTGGGCCTGTTGGCCGACGGCGAGAGGCAATACGGCGATCTGGCCAGGGAAGTCCGCTATTTCACCAGCCACGTGGTCGGACCGTCGCTGGACCTGGTCGCCCCGCCGCTCGAGCTGCTGAAGGTCGAGGGCCTGATCGAGGCGGTCGAGGGCGGCGGCAGCGCCGAGGACGCGGTGCCCCTGCGGATTACCGACACCGGCCGGACGGAGCTGGTCCGGTTGCTCACCGCCAACCTGCGCGCGCCGTTCAACGACATCAACAAGCTGATCCTGGCGCTCAAGATGCGCTTCCTGCACATCCTGGACCCGGCCGAGCAGCGCCTCCAGGTCGAGGTGCTGGTCGAAATGTCCGAGCGGGAGCTGGCGCGGCTCACGGAGATGCGCGACCACCACGCGCAGCAAGAGTCGGGATACATGGCAGGATGGCTCGAGCACGACGTTGCCGAGGTCACCGCCCGCCTCGACTGGTTCCGGGAGCTCGACGGGCGGCTCGCCTGATCCCGCACAACTCGGCACCGGACCCCCTCTACAGATTCGCGCGCCCGCGCCCGCAAGCCGCTAGAGGTGCTGTCCGCCGGTAACGAAGATCTCCGTGCCGGTGACATAGCCGAAATCCTCCGTACACAGCCGGTAGACGGCCGAGGCCACCTCTTCGGGCCGACCCATGCGGTGCATGGGAATGCGCGGTATCAGGGCCTCGTACTCCTCGCCGATCATGGCGGTCTCGATCTCGCCGGGGGCCACGGCGTTGACCCTGACCCCGATCTCCGCGAACTCGACGGCCATCTCCCGGGTGAGCGCCGAGAGCGCAGCCTTGGAGACGGAATAGGCCGAGCCGGCGAAGGGGTGGATCAGGTGGCCGGCAATCGAGGTGATGTTGACCACGCTGCCCTTGGCCTTGCGCAGGGGCACGGCAAAGCCGCGCGCCAGGGACAGCGGCGCGAAGAGGTTCAGCTCGAAGACCTGGCGCCAGCCGTCCAGGTCGCCGTTGATCACGCCGAGCCGCTCCTTGAACGACGTCTTGGGCGACACGGCCGCGTTGTTCACCAGGGCGTCCAGGGGCCCTCCGTCCAGCAGCGCGTTGGCGTCGACGACGAAGTCCTCGAGGCCCTTGGGATCGGCCAGGTCGGTGGTGATGTGGTGTGTCCAGTTGCGATCGCGCCCGCACTCGGGCGGAATCTCCTCGCGCGAGCAGGTGATGACTCGCCACCCCTCTTCGCTGAAGCGCAGGACCGTGGCATGCCCGATGCCCCGGCTCGCCCCGGTCAAGATTACCGTTCTCGGTTCGCTGCTCATGGCGCGACTATAGCAAAGGCCGGCGACGATGACTCCATTTCATGGGAGCGGATCGGGCCGCCTCAATGAGCCAGCAGTACGGGCAGGGTCGCGCCCGCGATCACGCCGCGCGTGGCGCCGCCCAGCACCATTTCCCTGAACCGGCTGTGGCCATAGGCCCCCATGACCAGCATATCGGACCCCGCCTCGGCGCATTGAATCATCAGCTCCTTGCCGATCGGGTCCCGGCCCGGCGTGAAGGCCCAGGTGCGCGCCTCGATGCCGTGCTGGCCCAGGTAGCGGGCCACCTCGCTCGGCTTTGCGGCGACCGATCCGTACTGGGCGGTCATGATCTCCACCTTGACCGCCTTGCGGAGCATCGGCAAGGCGGCCCCCAGAGCCCGCGCCGCCTCGCGGCTGCCGTCCCAGGCGATCGCGATCTTGCTGGCGAAGGGATCGGGCAGATCCGGCGGCACCATCAACACCGGACGGCCGGTTTCGAACATGGCCACTTCCAGGGCCGGGGGATTGCCGTCGGTCGGCTCCGGCGACGGCTTGGCGACAACGACCAGATCGCTCAGCCGGCCGCGGCGCGTAACCTCGTCCGACTCGCGGCCGATGACGTGGTCGAATCTCACGTCGAATCGTCCTGGAACAGGCGTCGCATCCGCCTCGATCAGCGGCAGGCCGGCCGCGACGCAGTGTGTGTCGTAGAGGCGCCGGGCCTCGGCTGCCCGCTTCTTCTCCGCGGCCCGGATGTTTTCGATGACCTGTTCGACCATCGCCCCGGACGCCCCTTCGCCGAACAACGGCATGGCGTCCTTGACCTCGCCCTCCACATGCAGGAGCTCGGCCGCGGCCTCGAAGTCGCGCCCCAAGGCCAGCGCGGCCTTGACTACGGCCTCGCTGCCCGCCTCGCCGTCGATGACGGCTAGGATTGTTCCCAGGGTCATGGCGTCCTCCACTACTTGCGACAGGTCAGGTTCGAGACCTGACAATCTGCACCGAAGCGGCCCGAACGCATTGACCCAGGTCAAACCTCGCGCTTGGCCGGGGGATCATCCGAACCGCGCGCGGTGTTCCTCCACGCCGTGGGGGTCCTCGTGAATGATGACCTCCGCCTCGGGAAAGGCGCGCAGCAACTCCGCCTCGACCGCGTCGGCTACTTCATGTGCGTCGTGGAGGGCCATCTTGCCGTCCATTTCCAGGTGCAGCTGAATGAAGGTCTGCCGGCCCGAGGTGCGCGTGCGCAGGTCATGCAGGTCGCGGACCTCCTCGTGGCTCAGCGCGATCTCCTTGATGCGTTGCCGCGCCTCCTCGGGCAGCTCCCGGTCCATCAGCATGTCGAGCGCGCCGGTCGCGATCTTCCAGGCGTTGTAGAGGATGTAGCCGGCGATCCCCAGGCCGAACAGCGGGTCGGCATGGATCCAGCCGAGCTGGGAAACCGCCAGGAGCGCCAGGATCACCGCGCCGTTGACCAGCAGGTCCCCGACATAGTGCAGCGAGTCCGCCTGGATCGCGACCGAGCCGGTCTTGCGCACCACATAGGCCTGGAACCGGGTCAGCACGAAGGTCACGACAATGGCGAAGACCATGACCGCGATCCCGGCGTCGGCGTGTTCGACGGCGCGCGGCGCGTAAAGCCTGTGGCCGGCCTCGATGGTCAGGAAGATCGCCGAGCCCGCGATGAAGGTCGACTGGCCGAGGGCCGCCAGGGGTTCCGCCTTGCCATGGCCGAACCGGTGCTCGCGGTCCGCTGGCGTCAAGGCGTGGCGCACCGCAATCAGGTTCACGATCGAGGCCGCGGCGTCGAGCAGCGAATCGAGGAGCGTGGACAGGAGGCTGACCGAATCCGTGTAGATCCAGGCCCCGAACTTGACGACGACAAGCATGCCGGCGGTCGCCACCGAAGCATAGGTGGCAAGGCGCATGAGCCGGGCCGCCTGGTCGTTGGTCACGGAACTGGGCGCGTGCTGTTTCAGATCCCGTCTCCCGGTACACTCGTCGGAGCGGCGCACGCGAGATCCTTCAAGGGTAGAGCCGCTCGGTCCGCCATCCTTCGCTTTCGCGATGATACACGAGCCGGTCGTGCAGGCGAAACGCCCCTTCGCGCCAGAATTCGATGCGCTGCGGCACGATCCGAAAACCGGACCAGTGGGGCGGCCGCGGCACCTCGCCCAGAGCGAATTTCGCGGCGAACCCGGCGATCCGCTTCTCCAGTTCGAAACGCCCGGCCAGGGGCCTGGACTGGTCGCTGGCCCAAGCGCCGATCTGGCTGTCCTTCGGGCGGGTCGCAAAATACGCGTCGGCCTCCTCGTCGCCGACCGGGACGACTTCGCCCTCGATGCGCACCTGGCGGCGCAGCGACTTCCAATGAAACAGCGCCGCCGCTTTGGGCCGGGCGAGGAGTTGCCGGCCCTTGCGGCTCTCGAAGTTGGTGTAGAACACGAAGCCGCGCCGGTCCGTGCCCTTGAGCAGGACCATGCGCGCCGAGGGCATGCCATCCTCGCCCACAGAGGCGAGGGCCATGGCATCGGGGTCGTTGGGTTCGCCGGTCTTGGCCTCCTCGAACCAGACACCGAAGAGTTCGAGTGGCTCCTTGGGCGCGTCGTCACCGAACATAGTCCAGAGTCTGCCTCCAAGCCGTTGTCGTGTCCCGGCCCGGCCGTCGAGCGACCGTTGTTGCCGCGGGGATGGTTTTGCTAGTATATGCGTAACAGACTCCAAGACAGAAGCACACAGGCAGTCGCTCCATTAACCATCGAATGAGGCAGCCCCGATGAAATTCAAGACCGTGATCGCGGCCATGATGATTGCGTTGTTGAGCACGGCCTGCGCCGGGCAGGGCGAGAAACAGACCGTTGGCACCTTCAGCGGCGCCGCGCTCGGCGGCCTGCTCGGGTCGCAGTTCGGCTCGGGTACGGGCAAGCTGGCGGCGACCGGCGCCGGCGTCTTCATCGGCGCCCTGATCGGCAGCGAAATCGGCCGGTCCATGGACGACGTCGACCGCATGAAGGCCAACCGGGCGATCAACGCCGCCCATAGCGCACCGGTCGGCGAGACGATCACCTGGAACAACCCGGATTCCGGGCATTCCGGCACGGTGACGCCGATTCGCGACGGCACGTCTTCCTCGGGCAGCTATTGCCGCGAGTTCCAGCAGACCGTGACGATCGGCGGCAAGACCGAAGAGGCCTACGGCACGGCCTGCCGGCAACCGGACGGCTCTTGGCAGATCGTCGATCAGTAGGATCGCGATCCAGCCCCGGCCTGGCGGGCGCCTCCGGACGGGCGCCCCGGCACTGTCACTGCGACTGATACCGAGGGTATGAGGGCGTTGCGGCGATGAGAAATCCCTACGAGATTCTCGGTGTCGCGCGCGACGCCAGCGACGGGGATATCAAGCGCGCCTACCGCAAGCTCGCCAAGGAGCTGCACCCGGACCTCAACCCCGGCAACACGGCGGTCGAACAGCGGTTCAAGGAGGTCGCCCAGGCCTATGGCATCCTGGGGGACACGGACAAGCGCAAGCGCTTCGACCGCGGCGAGATCGATGCGAGCGGCCAGGAGACGCCTTTCAGGGGCGGCTCCTACCGCCGCTATGCCGAGACCGGCCAAGGCGCCAAGTACAGCCCCTTCGACTTCGGCGAGGACTACGGGGTCGAGGACATCTTCGCGGACCTGTTCGGCGGCGGCGCCCGGAAGGGCCGCGGGGGCCAGAAGGGCCGCACGGTCCGGCGGCGCGGCGCGGATGTTTCCTACACCGTGACGGTCGGCTTCCTCGAAGCCGCGGTCGGCGCCAAGAAGCGACTCCGCCTGGCCGACGGCAAAACCCTGGAGGTCGCGCTGCCGGCGGGCGCGGAGGAAGGTCAGACGCTGCGCCTCAAGGGCCAGGGCATGGCCGGCCTGGGCGGCGCGCCGGCCGGCGACGCCTATATCGAGGTGCACATCGAGGCGCACCGCTTCTTCACGCGCAAGGACAACAACGTCCATCTCGAGCTGCCGGTCACCCTGCAGGAAGCGATCATGGGCGCCGGCATCGAGGCGCCGACCGTGCACGGACCCGTGTCGGTCAAGATCCCGTCCGGCTCGAACACGGGGACGACCCTGCGTCTCAAGGGCAAGGGCGTGGTCGACCGCAAGACCGGTCAGAAAGGCGACCAGTACATGAAGCTGAAGGTCGTGCTGCCGGATCAGCCGGACGAGGAGCTGGCGGGATTCGTCCGGCGCTGGTCGGAGTCCCATGCTTACGATCCCCGGCGCAAGGCCGGCATGACATGAGGCGCAACCTTAAGGGGGACGGTTGAATGCTCGCGACGATCGAGCAGGTGGTCGCGGAGATCAAGGTGACCCAGGGCGAGGTCACGGCCTGGATCGAGCAGCGCTGGGTGCGGCCGCTCGAGGAGGACGGCCGCTATCTCTTCGACGAGGCCGACCGGGCGCGCATCAAGCTGATCTCCGAGCTGCGCGGCGACCTGGAGGTCGGCGAGGAGGCCATGCCGCTGGTGCTGCGCCTGCTCGACCAGATCTACACCCTGCGCCGGGCGCTCACCGAGCTGCAAAGCGCCATCAAGGAGCTGCCCGCGGACGCCCGGGCCGAGCTCGAGGCCAAGCTGCGGAAGTAGGGTTGGGGTGTCCCCCCCCAGACGCTCGGACGCCTGGTCTCCCGTCAGTCGACCGCATAGAGCGGCGCCTCGGGCGGGGTTTCGCCCTCCGATGCGCGCGCGGCCTCGTCGAGCACCTCGGCGAGGCTGCGCAGGCGCGGCTCCTCGCCGGCCCGGACCACGCCGTCGATGACCTGGGCGATGCCCGCGGGCCAGCCTTCGCCCGGCGCAAGCGCGAGCCCGAGCGAACGCATCAGGTCGCCGAGGCTGACGGTCTCGAGATCGCGGCCGAGCACCCAGCGGCTGCCCGCGCTGCGCACGGCGTAGCCGCGCCGCCTGAGCGCGCCCAGCACCTGGTCCAGCTCGCCCAGCGTGGCCGGCAGGTGCCGCGCCAGGACGCGTTCCTTGAGCACCCGGCCCTCGCGGCTCGCCGCGCGCAGACGCGACAACAGGGCGAGCGCGAGCGCCAGCTCGGCGCCGGGCCCGTAGCGCCCCTGCCGGCGCGCCTCGGCCGCGCGCCACTCCGGCAGGGCGGCGGCGATCTCGGCGCCGAGCAGCAGAACCGACCAGGACAGGTACATCCAGACCAGGAAGATCGGCACGGCGGCGAGCGCCCCGTAGATCGCCTGGTAGATCGGAAAGTGGGCGAGGTAGTAGCCGAAGCCCGCCTTGAGCAACTCCAGCAGGACCGCGGCGACCGCCCCGCCCACGAGCGCATGATGCGTGCGCACCGCGCGGTTGGGCACCACGATGAACAGAAGCGTGCAGCCGGCGGCCGAGAGCAGGAAGGGCAGCAGGCCGAACAGCGGCACGGCAAAGCTCTCCATGCCGGTCCAGCGCACGGCCGCGAAGGCGTAGCTCGAGACCGAGATCGAGGCGCCCAGCAGCAGCGGCCCCAGGGTCAAGAGCGCCCAGTAGACCAGCAGGCGCATGGCCAGCGGCCGCGGCTCGGTGGCGTGCCAGATGGCGCCGAAGGCCCCGGTGATCGTGTTGAGCAGCAGGATCGCCGTCACAACGAGGCCCAAAAGACTGGGCCCGGTCAGGCGGCTGGCGTTGCCGGCGAACTCGGCGATCTGGCCGCTCACCGCCTGGGCCGCCTCGGGCAGCATGGCGGCCAGCAGCAGGTCCTGCAGCTCGGCGCCCAGGCCCTCGAAGGCGTCGACGGCCGAGAGCACGGCGAGGACGATGGCGATCAGCGGCACCAGCGCCAGCAGCGTCGAGTAGCTGAGCGCGGCGGCCGCGCGCAGGCCGTCGTCGGCGGCAAAGCGCCGCAGGCAGTAGGCCGCGAAGCGCGCCGAAACCCGAAACCACCCGCCGATGCGCGAGACCTCGATCACTTGCGTCTCCTCGCGACCCGTAGACCGGGCCCGCCCGGGACCCGCGTCCACCACCATCATAGACCAAGCGCGGGGAATGTTGAGCAAAGCCTGCGCCCGCCCAGACGGAGCGTGGAGCAAACAAGCCCATGCACAGTGAAAGCATGTTTATTTTCAGTGAGTTATAGAGCTTAGTTAAGATGAAGATCGCTTAGTAAGGCTTTGAAAACAATGAATTTTGCTTTTGCCGCTGTAGCGCGCCGCTGGAATCTGGAGTCGTTGTCGTTGGAAGCTGTAGCAGGAAACGGTGTGTGCCGTGGGTATTGAGGGTTCAATAGGGGCCAACCAGTGTGCTCAAAACCGTGCTAGCGACGATGTTGCGATGAATGGCAGCTCTTCCGCTAGCTCCGGACCCGCCCACGATGCGCTAGCCATGCCGGCTCCTGGCTATGACCGCCCTATCTGCGCCTTGGTCGGTTGCGACAGCTATGCCCTCGACTGCGGAAGTTGGGGCATCGAACGTCCGCTTTCACCGGTTATCGTCTGCTATGCCACCGGCTCCGGGCGTCACCTGATCGCGGCAGTGACGCGTGCTTGTGTTAAGGGTTCTCGGACACCCGCCACTGAAGGCTGTTTGCGGCTGGCAGGTGTGGCGGGTGTCCGAGAAGCCTCAAGGGAGGAAACGGCGGGGGGCTTAGGCTGGGTGGTGCGGGCTGCTCGGTCTATGGGGATTTGACGGCGGCGGGCTGGCTGTTGGGCTTTGTGCGGTCTGTCGGATGGCGCGGCTCGCGGCTGCGGCGCGCGCGGTGGGGAGGATGATCGACGAGATTGCGGTGATGCGGGCGGGTGTTGGTGGCCGCGCTGTGGGCTCTGGGGAGCCTTGAGCCGAGCGGCGCCGGTGGCCGGCGGCGGCCGGCCTGGTTTGCATGTCTTATCGGGATGATTGTCATGATCTGTTGGCCTTTGCCGGCGGGGCTCGTGGTGCGTGTCCCCATGGCGTGTATTCGGGCTTGAAGGTCTCGATGACGATCATGGGCCCGCCGCAGCAGGGACAGGGCTGTGCGAGGCTTGGCGTCTGATTGGTTTCGGTGGCGGTTTCGCTCTCGTCTTGTGGTGCCGGCATGTCGAGCAGCTGACGGGCGCGGGCGAGGTTTTCGGCCCGCCCGCCGTTGGCGAAGAGGCCGTAGTGACGGATGCGGTGGAAGCCCTGGGGCAGGACGTGGAGCAGGAAGCGACGGATGAACTCGCCGGCGTCCAGGGTCAGGGTCTTGTAACGCTCCTTGCCGCTGGCGCGGTAGTCCTTCCACTTGAAGGTGACGCTTTGGCCGTCGAAGGCCAGGAGGCGGCTGTTCGAGATGGCGACCCGGTGGGTGTAACGCGAGAGATAGGCGAGTACCGCCTCGGGTCCGGCGAAGGGGCGCTTGGCGTAGACCACCCAGTCGGTCTTGCGCAAGGGCGCGAGGTATCGTGCGAAGGCGTCGCGGTCCTGGAGCCGGGCCAGATCGTTGAAGAAGCGCAGCTGGCCGGCCTTGTGAGCTGCTGCAAGCCTTTCCAGGAAGCGGCGCCGGAACAGGCGCGAGAGCACGCGCACGGGCAGGAAGAAGCCGGGCCGGCAGGCGATCCATCGAGAGCCGTCCGGTGAGATCCCGCCGCCGGGCACGATGCAGTGGACATGGGGGTGATGGGGCATGGCCGATCCCCAGGTGTGGAGCACGGCGGTGATGGCGATGTGCGCGCCGAGATGTTTTGGGTCGGCGGCAATGGTAAGCGTGGCCTCGGCGCTGGCCTTGAACAGGATGGCATAGATCACGCGCTTGTTCTGATAGGCGATCTCGGCGATCTCTGCCGGCAGGGTGAAGACCACGTGGTAGTAGGCCACCGGCAAGAGCTCGGCCCGGCGCGCGGCGAGCCAGTCCCTGGCCGCCGCGCCCTGGCACTTGGGGCAATGGCGGTTGCGGCAAGAGTTATAGGCGATGTGCTCGTGGGCGCAGTCCTCACAGCGCGCGACGTGGCCGCCGAGCGCCGCCGTGCGGCAACGCTCGATCGCCGACATCGCCTTGAGCTGGCCGAGGCTGAGGTGGCCGGCGTTGGCCTTGCGCCAGGCAGACCCCCGGGCGCGGAAGATGTCCGCGACCTCCAGCCTTTCCCGGGACACGGACGCCCCGGCTTTATGAGGCTTTCTCTTTCGCCTTCTTGGCCGCCAGCAGCTCCAGCGGGCTCTTGACCGCCTTCAGCGTCCGGCTGTCGACCCGGCTGTAGTGTGCCGTGGTGTTGAGCTTGGCATGACCCAAGAGCACTTGGATCACCCGGATGTCGACCTTCTGCTCCAGCAAGTGGGTGGCAAAGCAGTGTCTGAGCGTGTGCAAGCTCACCCGCTTGTCGATCCCCGCCGCATCCTTGGCGCCGTGGAAGATGCGGCTGAGCTGCCGGGTGGTCATCGCGTTGACCGGGTTCTGGCCCGGGAAGAGCCAGCCCCCCGGCAGCATCACGCCCTTCTCGCGACCGGCCCGCCACCAATCGCGCAGAAGATCGAGCAGATCGTCGGACAGCATGGCATAGCGGTCCTTGCGGCCCTTGCCTTGCTCGACGCGAATGACTTTGCGCTGGCTGTCGATGTCCGAGACCTTGAGCGAGACCACCTCCGAGGCCCTGAGACCCGCGCCATAAGCGAGCGAGAGCGCGGCTCGGGACTTCAGCCCGGGAGCGTGGTCCAACAGCCGCGCCACCTCCTCGGGGCTCAGGATCACCGGCAGCCGCTGGGGTTGACGAACCGTCGTCATCCCCACCGCGGCATCGCCCCGGCCCAGGCTCACGCCGAAGAAAAAGCGCAGGGCCGAGACGGCGTTGTTCATGTTGGCCGCGGATGCCCCTGAAGCGCGCATGTGATGTTGGAAGCGGCGCAGATCCTCCTGATCCCCCTGGTCCGGCGAGCGGCCGAGAAAAGCCGTGAAGTTCCGCACCGCCGCGAGGTATCCTCGTTGCGTGCAGGCCGTGAAGCCGCGGACTTCCATGTCCTCGATCATGCGCAAGCGCAACGGGCTGATGGCTTTGTCAGTCATGGGTCTGCTCCCTGTGTTGAGTTCATGGTTGCGGAACCACAATCTCAACACGGGACAGACCCATCCCGTTACCCCACAGACCTCGCCACTCGCCGTCGAAAACTACCGCGAGAGCGGTTTAGTCCTATGACCCGGAGCGGCCATTTGTTGTCGCTGCATCCGATCGATGTCCTGTACCGTGGCACGTGCGGGTGACACAGCCCGCA
>CAMYKD010000080.1 GCA_947258885.1 uncultured Kiloniellales bacterium
CGGATGATGTCGCAGCCGCCGACGAACTCGCCCTTGACGTAGAGCTGGGGGATGGTCGGCCAGTTGGTGAAGTCCTTGACGCCCTGGCGCAGGCCCGGGTCCTGAAGGACGTCGATGCCCTTGAACTTGACGCCCATGTGGGTCAAGGCCTGGACCACCGCGGCCGAGAAGCCGCACTGGGGGAAGACCGGGGTGCCCTTCATGAAGACCACCACGTCGTTGTCGGCGATCTCGCTCTTGATCCGTTCGATAACGGGGTTGTCGATCGTGTTCATAGCTTGCCTGTCCTCGCGTTCGCTGTGTTCGATGCCGCCGCCGGGTCCCGCTCAGCTGTCCGGCGGCGCGGAGGTCTGCAGGGCGAGCGCGTGCAGCTCGCCGCCCATGCGGCCCTGGAGGGCCTGGTAGACCATCTGGTGCTGCTGCACCCGGGTCTTACCCTTGAAACTGCCGGACACCACGTAGGCGGCGTAGTGGTCGCCGTCGCCGCGCAGGTCCTCGATGGTGATCTGGGCGTCGGGGATCGACTGTTTGATCAGACCCTCGATCTCCGCCGGATTCATCGGCATGGCGTCTTCCCCATTCCCTCTCGTCCTTACCTAGCCCACCGACCCCGGCACGGGTTACCCGCCCGCCTTCATATAGGCGGGCAGCCAGCCCTCGTGCGCCCGGCTCAGCTCGCCAAGGGATATGGTGCCTCGGCCGGCCAGCGTCAACGCATTCCCGCCGGTCCGGCCGATCGCCGCGGCCGGGACCCCGGCGGACCGGGCGGCCTCCAGGACCGGCGCCGCCTCGGCTGCCGTGACAATGTAGCGCGCCTGGTCCTCGCCGAACAACCACGCGTGTAGAGGGGTGTTTGCCGCCGCCTCGGGCGGCTCTATCCCTGCGCCCAGGCCGCCGGCCATGGCCATCTCGGCCAGCGCCACGAAGAGGCCGCCGTCGGAGAGGTCGTGGCAGGCGGTCACCGCGCCGTTTTGGACCAGGCCGCGCACGAAGTCGCCGTTCCGGCGCTCGGCCGCCAGGTCGACCGGCGGCGGCGGGCCGTCCTCGCGGCCCTCGATCGTCGCCAGGTAGGCCGAGGCCCCCAGGTGCCCTTTCGTTTCGCCGATCAGCACGACGGCCTCCTCCGGCGCCTTGAACGCGAGGTCGACCCGCTTTTTGGCGTTCTCGAGCAGTCCGACGCCGCCGATCGTGGGCGTCGGTGGGATCGCCTGGCCGTTGGTCTCGTTGTAGAGCGAGACGTTGCCCGAGACGACCGGGAAGTCGAGCGCGGAACAGGCCGCGCGCATGCCCTCGATGCAGCCGGCGAACTGGCCCATGATCCGGGGCCGCTCCGGGTTGCCGAAGTTCATGCAATCGGTGATCGCCAGCGGCCTGGCGCCGACCGCGGTGATGTTGCGCCAAGCCTCGGCGACCGCCTGGGCGCCGCCCTGCTTTGGGTCGGCCAGGCAGTAGCGGGGCGTGCAGTCGACGGTGAGCGCGAGCGCCCGCCCGGTGCCGTGGACCCGGATCACCGCCGCGTCGCCGCCCGGCCGCGAGAGGTCCGGCGAGGCGAGCAGCGTGAGGAGCGCTTGGCACGGGTCGTCGGGCGCCGGCACGCTCGTGGGATCGAGCGGCGGCCGCTCGGGCGTCGGCTCCCAGGGCCGGTCGTACTCGGGCGAGGCCTCGGCCAGGGGGTCGATCGGCAGGTCGCCGACCACCGCGCCGTCCAGCTTGAGCACCATGCGCCCGGTCTCGGTCAGGCGCCCGATCACGGCGAAGTCCAGGTCCCACTTCTCGAAGACCGCGCGGGCCTGCTCGGCCGAACCGGGCCTGAGCACCATCAGCATGCGCTCCTGGCTCTCCGAGAGCATCATCTCGTAGGGCGTCATGGCGTCTTCGCGGCAGGGCACGCGCTCGAGCTCCAGCTCGACGCCGACGCCGCCCTTGGACGCCATCTCGAAGGACGAGGAGGTCAGGCCCGCCGCGCCCATGTCCTGGATCGCGACGATCGCGTCGGTCGCCATCAGCTCCAGGCAGGCCTCGATCAGCAGCTTCTCGGTGAAGGGGTCGCCGACCTGGACGGTCGGGCGCTTGGCCTCGGAATCCTCGCCGAACTCGGCCGAGGCCATGGTCGCGCCGTGGATGCCGTCGCGCCCGGTCTTGGAGCCGACGTAGACGACCGGGTTGCCGGGCCCGGCGGCCGCCGAGGTGAAGATCCGGTCGGCCGGCGCCAGGCCCACGGTCATGGCGTTGACGAGGATGTTGCCGTTGTAGGCCGGGTGGAACTCGACCTCGCCGCCCACGGTCGGGATGCCGACGCAGTTGCCGTAGCCGCCGATGCCCGCCACCACGCCGGCCACCAAGTGGCGGGTCTTGGGATGGTCCGGCGCGCCGAAGCGGAGCGCGTTCAGGTTGGCGACCGGCCGCGCCCCCATGGTGAAGACGTCGCGCAGGATGCCGCCGACCCCGGTCGCCGCCCCCTGGTAGGGCTCGATGTAGGAGGGGTGGTTGTGGCTCTCCATCTTGAAGATCGCGGCCAGGCCCTCGCCGATGTCGATCACCCCGGCGTTCTCGCCCGGCCCCTGGATCACCTGGGGGCTCTCCGTCGGCAAGGTCTTCAGCCAGACCTTCGAGGACTTGTAGGAGCAGTGCTCCGACCACATGACCGAGAAGATGCCGAGCTCCAGCAGGTTGGGCGCGCGGCCCAGGATGGTCACCACGCGGTCGTACTCCGCCTCGCTGAGGCCGTGCTGGGCGACCAGCTCGGGCGTGACCGGCGTCGCCGCGTCCGGGACCGCTTTCGGCGCGCCGCTCACGACAGCGCCTCCACCAAGCCGTCGAACATCGCCCGGCCGTCGGTGCCGCCGAGCTCCGGGTCGGCCAGGCGCTCGGGATGGGGCATCAGGCCGAGCACGGTCTTGGGGCCTCGGCGGTGACCCTGCCGTCCGGCGCACAGTAGCGGAAGGCTATCTGGCCCCGGTCCTCGAGGCGCTCCAGCGTTTCGGCGTCGGCGTAGTAGTTGCCGTCGTGGTGCGCGACCGGGATGCGCAGCGCCTGGCCGGTCTCGTACCTGGCGGTGAACAGGCTCTGGCTGGTCTCGACCTTCACGTGGACGTCCTTGCAGACGAACTTCAGGTTGCCGTTGCGCAGCAGGGCGCCGGGCAGCAGCCCGGTCTCGGTCAGCATCTGGAAGCCGTTGCAGATGCCCAGCACCGGCACGCCCTTGGCGGCGCGCCGGACGACCTCCTTCAAGGCCGGCGAGTGGGCGGCCATGGCGCCGCAGCGCAGGTAATCGCCGTAGGAGAAACCGCCGGGCAGGACGATCAGGTCGACGTCCGGGAAGCCACCCTCCTTGTGCCAGACCATCACGGGGTCGCCGCCCATGGACTGCCGGAGCGCGACCTGGACGTCGCGGTCGCAGTTCGACCCGGGAAAGACGATGACGGCGGCCTTCATCGCGGCCAGATCCTCCTGAAGGTCTCGGGGTAGTCCTTGACTAGGCCGTCCGAGTCGACCTCGAGCTCGGCCGTGAAATCGCGGAACAGCCCTTCGTAACGGTAGCGCCCGCCGCCGGCCCCTAGGGGCGCGAGGCAGGTGTAGCGCTGCTCCACTGGGCGCACCTCGAGCGTGGGCACGGGGACGTAGGCGACGCGGATCTCGGCGCTCTCCTCGGCTTCGAGCCCGAGGCGGCGCAGCGGCAGGGTGTTGGTAAACGGCGTCACCTCTATGTCGAGGTCGAGACACCCGGTCAGCACCGGCGCCGGTTCGCGGTTCACGGTCCAGGTCCCCTGGCCGTCGCTTTCCAGGTGCAGGCCCTTTTCGGTGCCGAGCAGCGCGAAATGCAGCCGCTTGACGCACCACGCGGCATCGAGCTCGAGCCGGTAGTGGGCGCGCAGGTCCCGGCCGTCCTTGTGCCGCAGGATGACTCCGTCGGCGTGTGCGCCGTCCTCGTCCATGGTCAGACGCAGGTGCTCCGCACCGGGTTCCTGCCAGGGGCTCCAGTAGATGTCGCGGCGTACTTCGCTCACGTCTGGCTCGCTCGCTCAGGTGTCCAGCTCGATGGCGTAGTTCTCGATCACGGTGTTCGCGAGCAGCTGCCGGCACATGGCCTCGACGCTCTCGCGCGCCCGCGCCGGGTCGTCCTCGTCGAGGGTCAGCTCGATCACCTTGCCCTGGCGGACGCCGCCCACGCCGGCGAAGCCGAGCGCCTGGAGCGCGTGCTCTATGGCCTTGCCCTGGGGGTCGAGGACGCCGGGCTTGAGGGTGACGTGGACGCGTACCTGCACGGGCCTCCCTCCCGACTCCGATGCCTGCTTTCACGGGGCGCCCGGAGACTAGCCGTGGCGGGCCCGACTTACAAGCGGCCAGGAACGGCCCCGCCGCAATGCGTGCCCGCAGGCGGAGAAAGACGGGCGGAGGGCTCGTCTATTGGGTTTCCTGGGTCTCGAGGGGCGCGGCGGGGCCACCTTGACCGGGCGCGGCGGGCGACTCTGCGGGCGGCTCGTCGGGGTTCTGCCACTTGCCGGCGGGGGCCGCGCCGCCGGGCGGAGTTCCGTCCAATACGGCCGGCTTCTGGACGATGCGGGTGTACTCGTTGCCGTACTGGACGAGAACCGGCGTGCCGTTCTGCATCGGCACCTCCTCGTCCTCGCGGTTCTGCACCAAGGTGACCACGCGTCCGTCGTCCAGGCGGACCATGTACTCGATCCCCTCTCCGCTGCGCGCCGAGTCCTCGGCAAGATAGCCTATGCCCGCGCCGATAATGGCGCCCAAGATGGTCACCAGGCCGCTGGCACCGCTGTTGCCGACCGCGACATTGCTGGTCGTGGCGCCGGCAGCCCCGCCGGCGACAGCGCCATAGCCCGAGTTGGCTCCGCCCTTGACCTCGACGATCCGCGACGACAGGACGGTGCCCTCGGATGTCTCGATGATCTGCCCGACGTCGCCGGAATTGTAGCGCGACGAGGTCGAATTCGAACAGCCGGCGGCCAGAAGGGCCAGGGCGGCGGCGGCTGCAACTATTCGTATCCCGAAATGCATGGCATCAATACCCAGAAATGGACTATATCGCCTTGCGAAGCCGTGTGCCAGTTTTCGTTGCCGGGCCCGGTCGGCCCCGGAATCGGGCCGTATCCGCGGGCCTGCGTTGAAGGCCGCCCCAAGATCGGGCACCATGGAACCGGTAGGGTGAACAATGCGTGACGACCCCTGGTTTGCGTTGGATGAGGACCACGAAGATCGCGGCAGCCGCCCAGGCAGGCAGTTGTCGGCCATGACACGGTTCCTGGCCGCCTTGCTCTTGGGCCTGGTCGGTCTTGCCGGCACCCCGCGTGCCGGCGAGGACCCGCGCGATGCGGCCATGGTCGCCGCCCTGGTCAAGCAGACGCTGGAGTTCGAGCGGACGGGAACGGAGCTGCCGTGGTCCAACCCGGAGACGGGGTCTCGCGGCGTGATCCGGGTCGAGCGGACCTATAACCTCGACTCCGATATGCCCTGTCGCGACTATACCCGGACAACCCGGCGACCGGATGGCGAACGGATGACCACGCGCGGCACGGGCTGCCGCATGGGCGACGGGCGCTGGTTCCTCGACGAAGCGCCGGGCGCCGAGGCCGCTCCGGCGTCCAAGGCGCCCCCGGCCGCGGCCGCCGCCCCCGCGGGCCGAAAGGACGAGACGGCCGCGGCGTTGTCACCGGAAGCGCCAAAGGCGGAAGTCCCCGCGGTCCCGGCACCGGCCGGCACGGACAAGGCCGAGGCGACGGGCCGGGACAAGCCGGCCGGCGGGACGGCGGCCGAGGCGCGCTCTCCCGCGCCGCCGCCGGCCAAGCCGAAAGTCCTGGCCCCCGACTACACCTTGCCGTCGAGGTCGGCGCTCTGAGCCGCGCCGGCCGGGAACAGCGCCGCGAGACCAGCGGCCCGTCGCCGGCCCGGCACACCTCACAGGAGAGGCGAAGGCGGCCGTGTCCGCGGCCGGCGAAGGTCGTTGTTCCGCAGCCATCCCGCGGGCTGTAGACTGGCGTTCGAGTTGGACGCCGAGGCGGGGCCGGAACCGGCCATAATGCCAAAGTACCTTTGGTATAACCTGGAGCCAGGCCTTGAACGATTCGAACGGCGAGGGCGCGATGCCGGACGAGCAGCAGCGCCGCGGCGCGGAGGGCGGAATGCCCGATCCCTACCCGCCGACGGTGCGGATCGAGCGGTCGGCCGTGGCGGCGTTACTCGCCGACCACGCGCCCGCCGCCGCGGCCAGGGTCGAGCCGACCGCGAAGGCACGGCCACGGGCTTGGCTCTGGCTGGTGCTCCTCGCGCTTGTCGCCGGCGTCGCATCGGCCGGCTGGTTCGGCTGGCCGCTGTACCAGCGCTATTTCAAGACGACGTGGATCGTCGATGCCTCCGGCGGCGGGGATACCCTGACAATTGCCGAGGCCGTCTCGCGCGCCCCGGACCAAGCCACGGTCCTCGTGCGCCCGGGGACCTATGCCGAAAGCCTCGAGCTGGACCGGCCGGTGCACCTGATGGCGGCCGAATCCGGCGACCAGGCGCCGCTCGTCGCGCCGCCCGAGGGCCCCTGCATCGTGGCCAGAGCCGGGGCCGGCTCCATCGTCGGCCTGCGCTTCCAGGGCGCCGCGCAGGCCGAGGGCGAAGCGCCGCCGGCGGTGCCGTGCCTCGATATCGTGGCCAGCGGCGTGCTGGTCGAGGGCAACGAGATCGAGAGCCCCTACGGGCCCGGACTCCGCCTGCGCGACGGCGCGGCGCCGACGATCCGCACCAACACGATCACCGGGGCCGGCGGTCCGGGCGTTCTCGTCTCCGCCGGCGCCCGCGGCGCCATCCTCGACAACACGATCGAGGGCGCCGGAGGCCCGGGAATCGTCGTGCGCGGCGGCTCGGCGCCCGAGATCATCGGCAATGTCATCGCCGACAGCGGGGCCGCCGGCGTGCTCTTCGCCGAGGCGGCCGGCGGGCGCTTCGAGAACAACGTCGTCAGGTCCAGCGCCGGCTCCGGCATCGAGGTCGGGACCAGCGCGGACCCGGTGGTCACGGGGAACCGGATCGAGTCGGCCGGCCAAGCGGGGATCTTCGTCTACGACCTGGGCAAGGGGCGGTTTCGCGACAACGCGGTGGTTTCCAGCGGCTATTCCGGGCTGGTGATCGCCGCGGGCGGCGCCCCCGACTTCGCGACCAACCTGGTCCGCGACAGCGCGGAGCACGGTATACTGGCGATCGGCCGCGGCGGCGGCGTCATCGGCGACAACACCGTCCGCGACAACAAGGGGCACGGGATCGCGCTGGCAAAGGACACGGAAGTCGAGCTCGGCGGGAACACGCTGGAGGGCAACAAGGAGCCGCAGGTCTTCGACGGCTGGGTGACCGGGTTCTAGGTGCGGGCGGCGGCGTCATGACGTCCGGCACGAGCAGGCCATGGAGGTGGAGCTGAAGATTTACGTCATCGGGCGCAGCGCCTTCGCCGATATCGTCCTGGCCGACGAGTCGGTGGCGCCCCGTCATGCCGAGGTGGTCGTGGCCGACGACGGCCGCTATCACGTCACGGATTGTGCGACCGCTACCGGGACGTGGCGGCGCATCGCGGCGCCGGAGAGCGGCGACGCCGTGGCGCCGCCCCTGTGGGAGCCCGTGCGGCAGGCCTTCGTTCTGGACGACGAGCCGCTCAGGCTGGGCGAGCACCTGTGTACGCTGAAGGACCTGCTGGGCATGGCGGCCGAGAGCGCCGCCACCCCCGGCGCGCAACCCGTCGTGCCGGCGGCGGCCGCCGGCGAGGCGGCTCCGCGCGTGCGCGGGCGCGTCGAGCGCGACGCCAAGACCGGCGAAATCGTCCGCAAGAGGCCTTAGGTCATGGTGGGACTGGCAGAGCAGCAGGACCGGAACGGCGCCGCCGGGCGGCCGCGCGTCCGGCGCGTCTTCAGCCACCCGGTCATCCTGATCCTGTGCCAGGCCTCGGCGGTCCTGGCGATCTATCTGATGGACGCCTTACTGCCCGACGGCGCCGCGGCGATCCTGATCGACCGGGAGCGCTCGACCTTCCCGGCGACGGTCCAGAACCTCATGTGGCTGGTCTTCGCCCTCGGCGTCGGCGAGCTGATCGTGCGGCTGCGCGACGCGCGGGCCGAGCGGGGCCAGCTGCGCATCGGCTATCTGCCGGAAGACGAGACCACGATCCTTCAGGCGCCCGAGCTGCGCAGCCTCTATGCGACGACGCGCGCGGAGATCGGCGCCGTGGGACGGTCCCGCGGCCGGTTCCTGCCGCGCCTGATCCAACGGGTGGTCACGCAGTTCCAGACCAACCAGTCGCTCGACCAGGCCAACGCGCTCTTGAACTCCAGCCTGGAGCTGTTCCTGCACGAGATCGACCTGCGCTACAGCATGATCCGCTACGTGGTCTGGGCGATCCCGACCCTCGGCTTCATCGGCACGGTGATCGGCATCTCGCTGGCGCTCGCCTTCGCGGGCTCGGCCGATCTGCAAGACCCGGCGCTGCTCGCCGAGCTCACGACGCGGCTCGCCGTCGCCTTCAACACCACCCTGCTCGCGCTGGTCATGTCGACGGTCCTCGTGCTCGTTCAGCACGCGGTCCAGGCCTACGAGGAGAAGGCGCTCAACGACGCGGGGCAGTACTGCCTCGACCACCTGATCAACCGGCTCTACGTGGGGTGAGGCGGCGATGCTGGTCCGGCCGAGACAGTCCCTCGAGGTGCTGAGCATCTCCTCGCTCGATCTCTTCGCCTCGGCGCTCGGCGTGTTCATCCTGATCGCGATCCTGATGTTCCCCTACTACCTGCGTCAGCCCTCGATCGAGCAGGACCTCGCCGGCGCCAGGCAGGAGCTGTCGGCCGCCGGCCTGTCGGCCGGCGCGGCGCGGCAAAGCGCGCAAGCGGCGGCCGAGGCGCGGGCCCAGGCCGAGGCCGAGCTGGCGCGGGCGCGCGAGGCGCTGCGCCGGGCCGAGGCCTTGGCGGCGGCGGCGACGGAGACGCTGGCCGAGTCGGCGCAGGACGCGGCGACGGCGAAGCAGGAGCTGGGCGCGCTCGGCAAGAAGGTGGCCAGCCTGGCGATCATCGACCTGGACCTGGTCTTCGTGATGGACACCACGGGCAGCATGAAGAACGAGCTGCGGGACATCCAGGTGAACCTGAGCGGCATCATCCGGGTGCTGCACCGCTTGGCGCCCACGCTCCACGTCGGTTTCGTGGCGTTCAAGGACAAGCCGGCAAAACAGATCATCCGAACCTTTCCCATGGCGCCGATGACCACGGCGAACCTGGAACGGATGCTCGGCTTCGTCCAGGACCTGCGGGCGCGCGGCGGCGGCGACGTTCCGGAACCCGTCGACCAGGCCCTGCGGGAGGCGGTCGCCATGGCCTGGCGGAGCGAGGCCCGGGGCAAGATCGTCGTCATCGGCGACGAGCCCGCGCACGCGCCCAACTGGAGCCGCACCTTCGAGATGGCCGCCGCTTTTCAGAACGACCTTCCCGAGGACGCCTTGCCGCGCAGCGTGTCGACGATCTTCTCCGGGCAGAAGCCACGCGCGAAGGACTTCTTCAAGCGTCTGGCGCGCGCCGGCGGAGGCGAGTTCGCGGCGCACCGGGGGCAGATGATCGAGAGCGTCCTGCTCTCGGTGCTGCATCCGCGCGCCGGGCGCGGCGACTAGGGCGGCCAAGATGAGCGGATTCGACGATCGCAACGAACCGCCCCTGGCCGAGGGCTGGAGCCTGGAGGGCGCCGACGGCGAGGGCCGCGAGATCAGGCTGGTGCTCGGCGAGGACCAGCTGGCGAAGGCCTATCTGGGCCTGACCATCGGCCGCCACCCCCAGCTCTCGGACCGTACGATCGACGACCCGACGGTCTCGCGCCGCCATCTGCGCATCGGCCTGCGCAGCGGCGAGCTGTTCGCCGAGGACGTCAACTCGCTGAACGGCACCCTGCTCGACGGGCAAGAGCTGATGCCGTTCCAGGCGGCCGTGCTGCGCGAGGACCAAACCCTCACGCTGGGCCGCTCGGTCCTGCGGGTGCGGCGGACCGGCGATCGGCCGCGGCGGCGGCCATGAAGCGGCCGAACCGGACCCTGTCGATCTTCACGCTGTCGGCGCTCGACGTGCTGGCCATGGCGACCGGCACCTTCGTGCTGATCCTCGTCCTGCTCATGCCCTACTACCGGAAGAGCTTCGATGCCCAGGCCGAGATCGAGGAGGTCCGGGTCGAATCCGCGAGCGTGACGGCCGAGGCCGAGGCGCTGCAGCAGGCGGCCGCACGGGACCTCGCCGCCGCGGCCGAGGTGCGCGCGGAGGCCGCGCGCCTCGAACGCGCGGTGGCCGAGCTGCAGGGAGCGGCGTCGGATCGACAGGACCAGGTCCGCGCCGCCGAGATGCAAACGGCGGCGCGCCAGCGGCGCATCGAGCAGATGCGCAAGCTCGCCGAGCAGCGCGTCGTCGAGGCGCTCGACCTGATCTTCGTGGTCGACACGACCAGGAGCATGAAGCCGGTGCTCGACGAGCTGGCGATCTCGATGAAGAGCATCGTGCGGATCCTCGAGCGGCTCGTCCCGTCGGTGCGGATCGGCTTCGTCGCCTACCGCGATCGGGACGCGGGCGTGAAGCCGCTCATCGTCCTGCACCTCACGGCCACCGATAAAGGCCTCGAACGCCTGTTGCGCTTCGTCTCCAACCTCGAGATCTCGCCGCGCGGCAGCCAGACCCTCGAGGAGGACATGTACCTCGGGCTGACGCGGGCGCTTTCCATGCGGCGTCGGCCCGACGCCAAGCAGTCGATCGTCGTGATCGGCGATGCCGCGGCGCATCCTTGGGAAGCGTCGAAAGCCCTGGAGCGCGCCAAGCGCTTCGCGCGGACCGGCAAGCGAAAGAGCCTGTCGGCCCTGTTCGTGTCGACCCCGTCGTCCCGCAGTTTCGGAGACACCGGCCGCGAGTTCTTCGTCGATCTCGCGGCGGCCGGCGGCGGCGAGTTCTCTGAGCATTCCGGGCGGATGATCGAGAGCGTCCTGCTGTCGGTCCTGGTCGACTAACGCGAAAAAGGCGTCAGACGCCTTTTTCGCGTTACGCGACGCGGAGCACGCCCATCATGCCCGCGGCCATGTGCTCCAGGATGTGGCAGTGGAACAGCCAGTCGCCGGGGTTGTCGGCGACGAAGGCGATCTCGACCTTTTCGCGGGGCGCGACCAGCACCGTGTCCTGCCAGATCCCGTGGGGCACCGGCCGGCCGTCGCGCGTCAGCACCCGGAAGCTGTGGCCGTGCAGGTGCATCGGGTGGTCGAAGGCGGTCTCGTTGACCAGCTCGATCACGGCGCTCCGACCGCGCTTCAGGGTCACCAGCGGGTCCATCTTGATGCGGTCGGCGACGATGCCGTTGAGCGCCCAGACCTTGCCCTCGCGGGCGATCTCGCGCAGGCCCAGGGTCTCCCCGCGGAAGGTCGCGCTCGCCAGGCCGCCCATGGCGCCGCCGCCCAGCACGATGCGCTGCCGGAGCGCCGTGCCGAGCTCCGGGGCCGGCAGCGGGTTGGCCGGCAGCGCGACCGGCGCGTCGAGCGGGCTTTCGCGCAGCGGCGGCCCCGCCTCGTAGGCGAGCTCCAACAGGCGGTAGGCGAAGCGCTGGTAGTGGTCGTCGACCACGGCGAAGCGCTCGCCGGGCCGGCCCGACAGGTCGAGCACGAGGTCCGCGCGCATGGCGGGGCCGAGCACGATCCGCCCCTCAGGCAGCGCGTGCGGCCGGCAGGGCTGGCCGTCCAGGGCGATCAGCCGGGGCGCGTGGCCGGTGAACTTTAGCGCGAAGAAGCGGGCGTTCGCGGCGTTGATCAGGCGCAGGCGGATGCGCTCGCCGGCCCGGACCGGGAAAGTCTCGGGGATGGACCCGTTGACGGTCACCGTGTTGCCGATGCGCCCATTGTGCGTGTGGTCGTGGAAGTTGTCGAAGTCCTCGACGATCGCCGCCTCTTGCGTCATGCGCCAGTCGTCCAGGACCCAGACCGCCTCGCGGTCGACCCGGATCGGCTCCGGCTCCTCGACGATCAGGGGGCCGTAGAGGCCGCGGCCGACCTGCTCGACCGAGCCCTGGTGCGGGTGATACCAGTAGGTGCCGGCGTCGGGCAGATCGAACTCGTAGGCGAAGCCGTCGCCCGGCGCGACCGGCGCCTGGGTCAGCTCGGGCACGCCGTCCATGGCATTGGGGACCCTGAGGCCGTGCCAATGCACCGTGCTGCTCTGGGGCAACCGGTTGTCGAAGGCGACCGAAAGGCGCCCGCCCTGGCGGGCCCGGAGCTCGGGCCCCGGCACCCGTCCGCCGTAGCACCAGACCTCGGTCTCGGGGTAGGACGGGCCGACCAGCTGGACCCGGCCGGGCTTGGCGGTCAGGCGCCCGGACACGGCCGCGGCGGCGGGCGGCAGGCCGATCGCGCCCGCCAGGGCGGCGCCGGCCCCGGCCAGCAGGGCCTCGCGGCGGCTGAGCTTCAGTTTGGGATGCGGCAAGAGCGACGTCCTCCTTTGCCGCAGATATGCGCCCTCCGGCCGGTCCGGACAAGACCGGCGCCCGCGAGACCTGTCAGTCGAGCGGTTTCGCAAGCGTAAAGGCGCCGCGCAGCTCGCCGAGCTTGAAGCCGGTGGCTTGGTCCTTGGGATAGGCGGCGCGGATGCGTGCCGCCAGCTTCGGATCGATGTCGCTGCCGTGACAGGTGAGGCAGAGCTCGCCCGTGGGGATCGCCTTCATGTAGCGGAAGTCCTTGCGCGCCTCGGCCCCGATTTGCTCCAAGGCAGTCTCCATCTTGGCCAGCGGTTCGCCGGCCGCGGCGCGCTCTAGGAACTCGTTCAGCACGGCGCTTTCCACCGAGTCCGGCGCGTTGGCCGGGTTGCGCAGCCTGAGCGCGGTGCGGCCGACCCGCCAGCCGGTTTCGGCCGAGAGCGTGGCCGCGATCCTCGGCGCCGCGTCCTTGCACACGCCGATCGCGTGCTCGAAACCCTCTTCGCCGACCGCCTTTTTCAGCTCGCCCTTGAGCTCGCCGGCGAAGCGTTTGACGATCTGGCGCGCCGTCGTCAGGTCGGTTGACGCCTCGGCGGCGGCTGACGGCGTCGGCCAGGCGCCCGCCAGCAAAACGGCGATTCCCATCACTGCGGCTCGGTTCATCTGCGGTACCTCCTGAGTCGGATCGGGCCGAACCTAGAGCGCAGCGAGCCTGCGGCCATTGATCTGCGTCAAAGGCCGACCCCATGCCCGGCCGCTCGGCCGGTCACTGCATGACCTTGGGGCCCTTGATGTCGACCGGGCCGGCCTCGGGCAGCACGCCCAGGCGCCGGGCGACCTCCTGATAGGCCTCCTCGACCTTGCCCAGGTCGCGGCGGAAGCGGTCCTTGTCCAGCTTCTCCTGGGTCTCGACGTCCCACAGGCGGCAGGAATCCGGGCTGATCTCGTCGGCCAGGACGATCCGCATCTCCTCGTTCTCCCAGAGCCGGCCGAACTCCAGCTTGAAGTCGACCAGCTTCAGGCCCACGCCCATGAACAGGCCGGAGAGGAAGTCGTTGACCCTGAGCGACATCTGCATGATGTCGTCGAGGTCCTGGGTCGCGGCCCAGCCGAAGGCGGTGATGTGCTCCTCGCAGATCATCGGGTCGCCCAGCTCGTCGTTCTTCAGGTAGTACTCGACGATGGAGCGGGGCAGGGGCGTGCCTTCCTCGGCGCCGAAGCGCTTGCAGAAGTTGCCGGCGGCGATGTTGCGCACGACGACCTCGATCGGGATGATCTCGACCTCGCGGACCAGCTGCTCGCGCATGTTGAGCCGGCGCACGAAGTGGGTCTGGATGCCGATCTCGGCCAGGCGCACCATCAGGTACTCGGAGATCCGGTTGTTGAGCACCCCCTTGCCGGTGATGGTGCCCTTCTTCTGGTTGTTGAAGGCGGTGGCGTCGTCCTTGAAGTACTGCACCACGGTGCCGGGCTCCGGCCCCTCGAACAGCACCTTGGCCTTGCCCTCGTAGATCCGCCTGCGTCGCATGGTGTTCAACCCTTCCCAAGAGGCCGGCGCGACAGGGGCATCGTCCGGCACAAACCCAGCTTAACCGATATAGCGACCGGCGGGGGGCAAAACAACGCGCGGCGGGTTTCCGCCCGTTTGGCTCAGAGGTCGACCGGGTCGTAGTCGTGCCGGTCGGGCCGGCCGGGGGCGAAGAGCCAGACCGGGGGCCGGGGTTGCGCCGCCAGGGTGCGGGGCGCGGCCGGCAGCGCGATCAGGGAGCTTGAGACCGTGCCGAAGCCCAGATCCGTGACGATGGTCATGGCGGCGAAGGGGTCGTCCGCCGGCACGCCCCGTCGGCTGGCCAGGATCTCCTGCCAGCTCCGCCAGCCGCCGGCCTCCGGGTCGGGCGGCGGGGCGGTGCGCAGCCGCGGCAGGTAGCCTCCGATGCGCGGGCTCGTCTCGTCGTTGAGATCCCGCGCGGTCAGCATGGAGAGGCCCGGCGGCACCTCGAAGACCTCGACCCGGCCCGGGCCTTCCTCGCCCAGGTTGCGCAGCCAGAAGGCGCTCTCGGCGTCGGCGACCAGCAGGTTGAAGCTGCGGTAGGCGGCGGGTTCGAGGTGGGCCAGCGCCCGCGCCGCCTCGGCCGCCTCGGCATGGTCGAGCGCCTCCAGCACCAGCTCGCCGCGGCTGCGCTTGCCGGCCTGGGGCCCGAGCGAGCCCATGCGGTTCAGGATGCCGGCCAGCAGCCCGTGGTCGTTCAGGCCCAGCCAGGTGCCGCCGGCCTCCCGGTCCAGGCCGGCGACGACCTCGGGCCGGTCCGGCCAGTGGCGCCCGGGCGCCAGCCACGGCCGGTCCGTCATTTCGTCGCGGTTGGCGGCCAGGATCACCGGCCAGTCGTGGCCCGGACGGCGCAGGATGACGGTCGTGCACATGGCGTTCCGGCGGACCTCCCGAACTGGCGGTTTCCCTCGCCTAGGCGAGCCGTTATAGGGTAGAACCGCGCGTGGCGCAGTGCCATATATCGGTTGACGAGCGGGAAGCGGGAGACCCAGGACATGACGACCTTCGACAAGCGCGAGAAAGACTTCGAGAAGAAGTTCAAGCACGACCAGGACCTCCAGTTCAAGGTCGAGGTTCGGCGCAACAAGCTGCTGGGCCTCTGGGCCGCCGAGCTCCTGGGCAAGGCCGGGGACGAGGCCGAGGCCTACGCCAAGGAGGTGGTCTCCGCCGACTTCGAGGAGCCGGGCGATGCCGACCTGGTGCGCAAGGTGCTGGGCGATTTCGAGGCCGCCGGCACCGAGTTCTCCGAGCACCGCCTGCGCAAGAAGATGGACGAGCTCCTGGCGGTCGCCAAGGAGCAGGTGATGGAGGAGTAGGGGCCAACAGCGGGCGTTTCATGCCTGGCTGGCCGGTTGCCAGCACTGCGCGAGCCGCGTTAGGCGCCCGCGTTCGGCCCCGCGCCCTACCCACAACCGGACCAACTCCGACACCACGCCCCGGGCGCCGACCATGCGGAGCTCCTCCGACACACGGCTAGGTCCACTCCGGTGCTTTTGCGGACTGCCGGGCGGACGGCAACGGGCACCGAAATCGGCGGCTTTCGGTGCATGGGACAAAGCCGACCGGGCCGGCGATGTCGTAGCTGCCAGCAAAAGTAGATGAAATTCCCGCGTGGCGTTGTGATCAGAGATTCATTGCCCGGACTGTCCCCACGGATGTATGCTCGTTTTGCGAGTGAGGGCAATAGGGATGAGCAGGTACGCTCCCATCGTGTCGGGGCCCAAGGTCGGGCCGCGCCGCACCGAGCCTTGGCAGCGATCCATCTTGCTGTGGTATCGCGTTGCAGTCTTGGTGCTGGGCGCCGCCCTTGTGGGCATTGCCGTTTGGGAGGCCCGCACCGGGGCGATACAGGCCCGCGTGTTTTCGGCTCAGGCCCGGAAGCTCAGTTATGACATTCGGCCCGGACCAAGCCCGGCCATTCGCTTTCCGACCGCCGGTCCCTACGACAACCGGCTGGGTTACAGCCGGCTTCCCCGCTTCCTGGAGCGCCTGAGCGCGGCAGGTTTCGAGATCGAGTCCCAGGCGCGGTTTTCGCGAGGACTGACCCACGCCGTGGACCGCGGCCTGTCTCCGCCCTATCGGGAGAAGCTTCAAGCCGGGCTGCGGATCCTCGACCGGCATGACACGGCGCTCTACGAGGCGCTTTATCCCGCCAGGATCTACGCGCGTTTCGGGTCGATACCGGAACCCGTGGTGTCGACCATTCTGTTCATCGAGAACCGCGAGCTGCTGGATCTGCGCCAGCCGAAGCGAAACCCCGCCGTTGAGTGGGACCGTCTGGCCATGGCCGCTTACCAGTACCTCCATGGGAGCGGGGACCCGGAGGCGCGCGGCGCCGGCGGTAGCACGCTGGCGACCCAGCTCGAAAAGGCCCGGCACAGCCCCGGCGGGCTGACCCGCTCCGCCGGCGAAAAGATCCGACAGATGCTGTCGGCGAGCTTGCGCGCTTACCTGGACGGGGAGGAGACCCTCGAAACGCGGAAACGCATCATCGTCGATTACCTGAATTCACTTCCCCTGGCGGCGTCGCCCGGACGCGGCGAAATCATCGGCCTCGCCGCGGGTCTCGGCGCGTGGTACGGGGCCGACTTCGAAGAGGCGAATCATCTGATCCGCTTTGCCGAGGCGTCGGAGACCAGGGTCGTCGGCGCGGCCAGCGCCAGGGCCTACAAGCAGGTCCTGAGCCTGCTGCTCGCCCAGCGGCGGCCCACCTACTACCTGGTTCAGAACCGGCGCGCCCTGGTGTCCTTGACGGGTGCCTATTTGAGGCTGCTCGCCGAAGCCGGCGTGATCACGCCGGCCCTGCGCGACAAGGCGCTGGCCGAGACGCTGGAATTCCAGACCGTCCCGGCCGGATCGCCGGCGATCGGGGCCCCGGCGCCAAGGCCGGCGGCCGTGATTCGCGCTCGATTGGCGCAGGACTTGGGGCTTCCCAGCCTCTACGAGCTCGATCGCCTCGACCTTTCGGTGGAAAGCACTCTGGACCGGGTCGCCCAGGACTCCGCCACCAAGGCGCTTCGCGATCTCCGCGAGTCGACCCTGGCGAAGGCGGCGGGCCTCGACGGGCCGCGCCTGCTCGACCGCGGCGACCCGGCGGGCGTCGTGTACAGCTTCTCGCTCTATGAGCGGGGCGAAGGCGTGAACCGGCTGCGTGTCCAAACCAGCAGCCTCGGCCAGCCCTTCAGCGTAAGCGAGGGCGCCAAGCTCGATCTGGGGTCGACGGCCAAGCTCCGGACCGTCGTGACCTACCTCGAGATCATGGCCGAACTCTACGACCGCTATGCCGGCCGCGCGCCGGCGGGCCGGGGCGGCAGCGAACCTATCCCGGGAGATCGCCTGACCCGCTGGGCGATAGGACACCTGGCCGACGCGCCGCAAAGCACGCTGCGGGAGCTGCTGGAAGCGGCCTTGGAGCGACGCTACTCAGCCACCCCGGCGCGGCGCTTCTATACCGGCGGCGGGTTGCACAGCTTTCGGAACTTCGATCCGAAAGACGACGACCGGTGGCCCTCCGTCCGAGGGGCGTTCCGCGATTCCACCAATCTCGTGTTCGTCCGGCTCATGCGCGACATCGTGCAGTATTACCGCCATCGCCTTGACGGCTATTCGCCCGCCATATTCGAAGACCGGCGGAATCCGCAACGGCAAGCCTACCTGCGGCGGTTCGCCGATCGCGAGGGCCGCACCTTTCTCGAGCAGTTCTACGAGAAATATCGGGACCGGAACCCGGATGAGGTGCTCGAGACGCTTCTGCGCAGCGTAAAGGCGACGCCGAGACGGCTGGCGGCGGTCCTTCGCTTTGTCGATCCGGATGGCTCGCTCGACGCCTTCGCGGCGGCGCTGAACAGCCGTCTGCCACGGATGCGGCTTTCGGAACGGCGGGTACAGGACCTCTTCGAATCGCTGTCGCTGGAGCGATACGACCTGGCGGACCGCGGTTATATCGCCGGACTGCATCCCCTCGAGCTGTGGCTCGCGGGTTTTCTGCGGCACAGGCCCGGCGCCTCTCTCGCCGAGGCGATTGCGGCCGGCCCCGACGCGCGGGTCGACGCGTATCGCTGGCTGTTCAAGACCCGCGACAAGCGGGCGCAGGATCGCAGGATCCTCACCCTGCTGGAAATCGATGTCTTCCGGCGGATCCACCAGGCTTGGCGACGGCACGGCTATCCCTTCGACAGCCTCGTGCCGTCCTATGCGACGGCCCTGGGCAGCTCGGCGGATCGTCCGGCGGCCCTCGCGGAACTCATGGGCATTATCGTCAATGACGGCATCCGCTATCCCACCCAGCGCATAAGGCGCGTCCTGTTTGCCGGGAAGACGCCTTACGAAACGGCGGTCGTGCCGAACCGGCCCAAGGGCGAGCGGGTCTTTCCCGCCGAGGTCGCGGGCGCGCTGCGCGCGCTCTTGGCCGAGACCGTGGACGAGGGGACGGCGATGCGGGCGAGGGGTGCCCTCCGGCGCGAAGACGGTCGGTCCGTCACGGTCGGCGGCAAGACCGGCACCGGCGACCACCGCTACAAGACCTATGGGCGCGACGCCCGGCTCCTGAGCGATCGCGCGGTCAACCGCGCCGCAACCTTCGCCTTCCTGATCGGCGATCGGTTCTATGGCGTCGTGACGGCCCATGTTACCGGCGCCGAAGCAGACGATTACAGCTTCACGAGCTCGCTCCCGGTCCAGATCTTCGTTTCCATGGCGCCGATATTGAGGCCTTTGATCGAGCAGGCCGAGCCGGAACCGCGGACCGCCCCGCCACTCCAAGAGGCCACCCCGGGAGACGTGCTCCAGGGCCCGGCGGGTTAAGGGGAGCGGACATTGCCCAGGACCCTCCCTGCGTCCGGCCGCGCCTCGCGCGGGGGGCGCCCACGTTCGTCTACGAAGATGAGCCCTTCTTCGGCCAGGGCCGCTTCGATCGGCTGCTTTGGCGCATGCGTATCGATGGGTGAACGCGTGCTTCGGGACAGTCATGCCCTGGAGGCCAAGGCATGGCTCGCAGCGACGGCTAAACCGTCATGCCGCCGTCGATGTCGATTGTCGCGCCAGTTATATAGGACGACTCGTCGCTTGCCAGGAAGGCGGCGAGATTGGCGATTTCCTCCGGTCTGGCGTAGCGGCCGAGGGCGGTCAACGGGCGCAGCACCTCCGCGAAGTCGCCTTCGGCCGGGTTGAGGTCGGTGTCGACGGGCCCGGGCTGTATCGCGTTGACCAGGATGTTGCGGGGGCCAAGATCGCGCGCCCAGCCGCGCACCAGACCGGCGACCGCGGCCTTGGTCGCCCCGTAGATCGCGCCGCCTGCCACGGGCATGGTATGCGCGTTGACGCTGCCGATGACGATGATGCGCCCGCCGTTGCGGATATGATCGGCGGCGGCGCGGGTACCCGCGAAGACGCCATCGACGTTGACGGCGAACTGCCGGCGATAGTCGGAGAAATCCGAGTCCGGCAGCAACGCGAAACCGGCGACGCCGGCGCTGTGGATCAGAATGTCGAGGCCGCCGAACCGCTCCGCGGCGTGGCCGACGGCCGCCGCGGCCTCTTTCGGCACGCCGGCGTCGGCCTGGACGGCCAGGCCCTCGGAGCCCGCAGCCGTTATCTCGGAGACCACCTTGTCGGCCGCTTCCTTGTTGGCGACATAGGTTATGGCGACCATCGCGCCATCGGCGGCCAGGCGGTTGGCGATCGCGGCGCCGATGCCGCGCGACCCGCCGGTGACGAGGGCAACCTTGCCGGACAGCGATGATGCCATTTCAC
>CAMYKD010000081.1 GCA_947258885.1 uncultured Kiloniellales bacterium
GACACGCCCGGGCCCGGCGATCGTCGGATCGCTCACGTCCCAGGCAACCGACTCCAGGTCGTAGGGCGCCGCAAGCAAGGCGTCCTCCATGCGCCGCGCATTGCTGTGGTAGACGGTTATCCGGTCGCGCCCGGGACAGACCGCGCCGGGACTGGTCGATCGGTGATCCGGGTTGGGCACGGTCAAGTGCTCGGTGTACTCCCAGTCGTAGTCGTCGACGACCTTGGCCTCGAATTTCTGAAACGTCACGTCGAGTTCGTTCCCGCTCGCCTGGGACACCGATACCACGACCTCGGTGCGCAGCTGGTAGCCCTGGCCCAGGGCGTTGAACAAATCCTTCTCTTCCTGGCTGCCGAAGACCTGAAGCGTCAGGGGCTGCTCGACCAGGGCTTCGTAGTGCATGCTCAAGGGGTCGCTTCGATTCCAGCTATAGGACCCCGGATTTTCCCAACGGGGGCGGATGCCGGCCCAACGGCTGCTTCCGTTCAGGCGCGCGCGCTCCTGGGTGAGGTAGACCCTGCGGTGATAAAGCAGCTCGTCCCGGAGACGGGAATCGGTCTTCAAATAGTCCGGCGCATCGAAAACGAAAATCGGCTGGGCGGCGCCTCCACTTCCCGGGCCCGACCGCGGCGACAGATACCGCCGGAGAAACCGCGAGGCGAGCGGCTCGCCGCCCCCCGCGACCGGCCGCGTCGAGACGGCCTGCGCGAGACGCCCATACCATTCCCAGACCTGCCGGACCGGCATCGTGCCCAGAATATCCGCCGCACCGCAGTTTGCCACGCTCTGCGAAGGCGGGCTCGTGCCGGTGGGTCCGCGCTGCGTCACTCCGGACACGCGCCCCTGTGCGAATCCGGCGGCTCCGCCCCGGCTGACGGCCATCCCGGGGGCGAGAATGTCCGGCGAGTCGTTCGACATGTGGTCTACACCTCCCGTTGCCCGACGCGCTTGCGCCAGGATATCATGGCTTCGCTCGACTTGGCCGCCGATTCTTGCAGGCGAAAGGATCTGTCATGAACTCGGTACGACCTGACCCCAAGATCGGACCTCGAAGATGGCTCGCGGCGCTCGCTCTCGCGCCGCTGCTTCTCACGCTCGCCGGGCTGGCGGGGGACCTAGCCGGGATGCTTCCCGACGCCCTGCAGGAGATCGTCGTCCGGCTGCCCGTTCCCTTTGCGACGCTCGCCGCCTCGGCCGCGCTGCTGGGTGTCTCCTTGCGCGGAAGCGGTCGTGCACGGACGCTCCGCAGGGCCGCCCTTCTGGTGCCGTGCTTTCTGGCGCCCACCGCCTTGCTGCATCCCTGGTCCCTGGCGCCCTCGCATCTGCCGGGGGGCGTCGGTTGGGGCGGGGTCACGCTGTTCTCCACTTGGCTGACCAAGTACCCCAACTTCGGTCCCGTGAACATCGAGGTCCTGGCCGGGCTCGGCGCCGTGCTCGTCCTGGGAGTCCTGCCCGTCGTCTTCGCGGGTTTAACTCTCCGGCGTGCCGGGCGGCTCGCGTCGGTTCTGACCATGTTCGTCACAGGGATCGCCTATGCTCCGGTTCTCATCCGGCTGGATTTGGCCCTGGTCGGCGCCGCCTGGTTCGGATCCGAGGACCTGTCGCTGCTCTTCCTGATGTACGGTCCGGTGACCCATTTCCTAGCCGTGGTCTCCATGCTCGCCCTGGCGCTTTCCGTCCGTCGAGGCTGACCGCGTCGGGCCGGCCGCCCGGCGGTGCGACTCACTGGGTCCGGCGAGAGGCCGGCAGGGACGTCACACCCCAGATACCGCGCCTGCAAGTCTTGGTCGGCGGCGAGCGCCGCGGACCTGCCGCTCCATATCACGCCACCCCCTCGATGATCGCGCACTGGTCCTAGAGGGACGACCGGATCGCCTCCGAGACCTCGGGCGCGCGAAGGTAGCCGTAGGACTTGTGGTGGTTCGCCTTGCCGGCGGGGCTCTTGTAGCCGTTGATCACGAGGTCGTCCCGGACCTCTACGCCGCGATTGTTGGGCGCGTAGTCGCCCGACAGGTGAACGTCGGCGGCAACCGGGTCGCGCCGGTCGGCGAAGTTGGTCCAGCGGCGCACCACCGAGGGCGTGCGCACGAGGTCGTTTTCCTGGTGGATCTTGTGTTTGACGTGCGGCAGGCCGAGCGGCGAGCCGATCGTAACGAAGTGGTCGATGACCCGCGCGGGGTCGTCCCGTCCCAGGGCGCGGAGCACGTCGTAGGCGATGATCGTACCCATGGAATGGGCGATCACTATGATCCGCTTGTCCTCGTGCTCGTCCAGGGCCGTACGCAGCCGGCCGCGAAGCTCCTTGCGGATCTTCGGTTTTTCATAGTAGGTGGCCAGGTCGTCGAGCTTGGCGCGCAGCACGGCATCGGCGATCTCGTCGAAGCCGAAATAGCGCTTGGCCAAGTCGAGCGGAGTCGCGGCGGCATCGGCCAGGCCGGCCACCAGATCGTCCCACCAGCCGTCCTTGTAAGTCTTGAGCGGATCCTCGGCCCTTTCGTAGGGCTCCTTGTTCTCGGCGTCGGGGATCGGCTCGGCGTACATGACGTCGGCCCAATAGACGCTGTCGAAGTTGAGCGTCTTGGAGGTGCGGCCCTGATTGCGTTCGAGGCCCTCGAGGATCGAGTCCTTCCACCAGCGCTCGAGCGTCTCCGCTTCGGGCTTGTTGGCAAGACCGTGGATACCGATGATCACTTGTGATTCAGCCATACTAGCCTCCCAAGAATGGCACCTGCCCAACCGGGTTCGGACGCGACGGCAGGATAAGGCGATATTGGCCGAGCGGGGCCAAACCCGATGTGCGGAATCTCACAGCCTCTCTTGCGGCGCGCCTGAATCCAAAAGAGGCGACGAAGGCCGTTTCAGACCCCCAGGTACCGCGACCGCAGGTCCGGGTCCGCGGCGAGCGCCGCGGACCCGCCGCTCCACACCACGTGGCCCTTCTCGATAATCGTGTGGCGGTCGGCGATGTGGGTCAAAGCTTCCAAGTTCTTGTCGATCACCAGGATCGCCTGGCCCTCGGCCTTCAAGGCCTCGAGCACGCGCCAGATCTCGGCGCGGATCAGGGGCGCCAGGCCTTCGGTCGCCTCGTCCAGGATCAGCAGCTTCGGGTTGGTCATGAGCGCCCGGCCGATCGCCAGCATCTGCTGCTCGCCGCCCGAAAGCTGGTCGCCATAGGCGCCCCGACGCTCGCCCAATGCGGGGAAGAGCCGCGTGACCGCCTCCAGGGTCCAACGCGGCACCCGGCGCCCGTCGGGGGCTCGGGCGGTTGCCAGCAGGTTCTCGCGCACGGTCAGGTTCGGAAAGACCTGGCGGCCCTCCGGGACCAGACCGAGACCGGCCTGGGCGATCTTGTAGGACGGCAGGCCGGCGATCTCCTTGCCCTCGAAGGCGATGCGCCCGGCACGGGGCCGCACGAGGCCCATGATCGAGCGCACCGTCGTGGTCTTGCCCATGCCGTTGCGGCCCAAGAGCGTGACGACCTCGCCCGCGTCCACCTCGAGTGCCATGCCGAACAAGATCCGGCTCTCGCCGTAGCAGGTCTCGAGACCCTCGACCGTGAGCATCATGCCGCCGCCTCCTCGCCGAGGTAGGCGCGCCGGACCTCGGAGTTCGCGCGGATCTCCTCGGGGGCACCGGTCGCGATCGTTTGGCCGTAGACCAGCACGGTGATCCGGTCGGCCAAGGCGAAGACCGCATCCATGTCGTGCTCGATCAGCAGGATCGTCATCCGGCCCTCGGCCTTGAGCGCGGACAACAGCGCGATCATGCGGCCCGAGTCCTCCTGGCCCATGCCGGCCGTCGGTTCGTCGAGCAGCAGCAGGCGCGGTCCGCTGGCCAGGGCCATGGCGATCTCGAGCTGCCGCTGCTCGCCGTGGGCGAGCGCTGCGGCCGGCACGTCCGCGCGTTCGGCTAGGCCGACGCGCGCCAGCGCCGTGCGGGCCGGCGCGACAAGCGCGGTTTCGCGTGCCGCCGGGTGCCAGAAACGGAAGCTGTGCCCGGCCTGGGCCTGGACCGCGAGCGCCACGTTGTCGAGCGCAGTGAAGCGCGGAAACAGGCTGGTGATCTGGAACGAGCGGGCGAGGCCGCGCCCCGCCCGCGCGTGCGCGGGCAGGCCGGTGACGTCCTCGCCGGCGAAGCGGATGCGCCCGGCGTCGGGCCGGATCTCGCCGGCGAGCTGGCCGAGCAGCGTGGTCTTGCCGGCGCCGTTCGGGCCGATCACCGCGTGCACCTCGCCGCTATGAAGCGCGAGCGTGACAGCGTCGCAGGCGACCACGGCTCCGAAGGCCTTGCTGAGGCCTTCGATCTCGAGCAGCGGGTCAACCATCGGTGGTCTCCCCGCGTTCGATCAGACTCCAGATGCCGCCCTTGGCGAAGAGCACGACCAGGACCAGGATCGGCCCCAGCACGAGCATCCAGTGGTCCGTCCAGGCCGAGAGCACCTCTTCGAGCAGCAGGAAGGCGACTGCGCCCGCCACCGGTCCGTAGACCCGTCCCATGCCGCCAAGGATGACGATCACCAGGATCTCGCCCGAGCGCTGCCAGTCGAGGAACGATGGGCTGACGAACTCGGTCTGGTTGGCGATCAGCGCGCCGGACAGGCCGGCCACGGCGCCGGCCATGACGAAGGCGGCCAGCTTGTAGCGGAAGGTCGGAAAGCCGAGCGCCTGCATGCGCCGCTCGTTGTCGCGAATGCCGCGCAGCGTCCGCCCGAAGCGCGAGGCGACCAGGCGGCGTTTGATCCAGAGGGCCAGCAGCACGAAACCCAACACCAGGTAATAGAAGTGCACGTCGTCGGCCAGGTCGAACGGCCCGGCGGCCGAGCGGGCGAAGAGGCTGAGGCCGTCCTCGCCGCCGTAGGCCCGGAGCGAGATGAAGAGGAAGTAGAGCATCTGGGCGAAGGCCAGGGTGATCATGATGAAATAGAGGCCACTGGTGCGCAGCGCGATCAGGCCGATGACCAAAGCCAGCAGGGCCGAGACCGCCATGGCTGCCGGCCAGGCGATCAAGGCGCTTTGCGTGCCGTCGATCACAATCGGCCAAGTCACGAGCTGCTCGCCCTGGGTATCGTGCTGCGCCAGAATCGCGACCACATAGGCGCCGGCGCCGAAAAAGGCGGCGTGCCCGAAGCTAACCATGCCACCGTAGCCGAGGATCAGGTTGAGGCTGACGCCGACCAACGCGAAGATCAGGACCCTCGTCGCCACGCCGACCGCGAAATCGGCACCCAGGCCCTGGACCAGCGGCGGTAGGGCCAGCAACAAGACCAGTGCCCCCCAGAGGACGAGGCGGGTGACGGCGGGCCTAGCCATGCGCCGGGAACAGGCCGCGAGGCCGCCAGGCGAGCACCGCGGCCATCAGGACGTAGATCGCCATCGAGGCCAGCGCCGCGCCCAGGCCATCGGCGGTGTCGGGCGCGAGGAAGGCCCTGAATAGGGTCGGCAGGAAGGCGCGGCCCAGGGTGTCGACAAGGCCGACCAGCAGCGCGCCGACCAGAGCGCCGCGCACGGAGCCGATGCCGCCGATGACGACGACCACGAAGGCGACGATCAAAACCGGCTCGCCCATGCCGACCTCGACCGCGTAGATCGGCCCGGCCATGACCCCGGCCAGCGCCGCCAGCATGGCGCCGAGGCCGAAGACCAGCGTGTAGAGCCGCTTGATGTCGACTCCCAGTGCTCCCACCATCTCGCGGTTGGAGGCGCCGGCGCGGATCAGCATGCCGAGCCGGGTGCGCCGGACCAGCCAGTAGAGGAAACCCGCGACGGTGCCGCCCACGACGATGATCGCCAGACGGAACGCGGGGTAGGGGGCGCCCGGAACGATCTCGACCGTACCGGAGAGCCAGTCCGGCACGTCCATGAAGAGCGCTCGCGGTCCCCAGAGGATGCGCACCAGCTCGTTGAAGAACAGGATCAGGCCGAAGGTGGCCAGTACCTGGTCCAGATGCTGGCGGGTGTAGAGCCGGCGGAGCGCGACCACCTCGACCGCCATGCCGACGAGCGCCGCGGCCGGCAGCGCGGCCACCAGGCCGAGCAGGAAGGAGTCCGTCAGTCGGATCACGCCGGCCGCGACGAAGGCGCCGATCATGTACAGCGAGCCGTGCGCCAAGTTGACCAGGTTCATGATGCCGAGCACCAGGGTCAGCCCCGCGGCCAGCAGGAACAGCATGACGCCCAGCTGCAGGCCGTTCAGCACCTGCTCGAGGACCAGAAGCACGGAAAGACGAACCCCCAAGAGATCGGCGAACGGCAAAGTGCCGCCGAACGCCCGGCGCGGCAATCGTTTTCGAAGGAAACACCCCTCGGCTGCGAGCGGGGTGATTACCAGCCAATTCCGGGTTGCAATTGTGAGAAATGTCACAGACCATCGGTGCGATCGGGAGCATCATGAATAGCGTGGGGGCTTGGCCTTGGATGGAGACGGCGCCGACGATTGGGTGCCCGGTGCTTCAGGCCGTGCTTTATCGCCGCCTTGGAGATCCGCGTTGCCGACCGGGTCCTTTTCGGATGCGCGGTTGAGATCCTTCGAATAGGAGGCGCGGTATGTCCGGCGTAGGAACGGTGTTAGCCGCTTCTGGCCTGAACTTTCGGGAAACACCGGGAGGCCCTCGGATATCCGTCCTGCCCAGGGGCGCCGAGGTCGAGATACTTGGGACAGATGACGACTGGTACAGGGTCCGGTTCGGCGAGAGGACCGGGTTCGTCTTCTCCCGCTTTATCGATGTCGAGCTGGAACCGGAGGACGACCGCGCCGCCGGTTTTCGCTTCGCGGGCAGCGATGCGCTGGCCCCCGACGGCACGGTCTTCGCGAGGAAGTTCAGGAAGGGGGTCTTCAATTTCGGTCGCACGTCGATCGCCGCCTTCGTTCAGAGCCATCGGGCCTCGTTCGCGGACCTCGCGCCATCTCTCCTCAGAGTGATGGAAGCGGTTTCCGCCAACGAGGGAAAGCTCGAGGCGATCAACACCTGGGACAGCGCGTTCCTGACCTTCGGCGTTTTTCAATGGACCGCCGGCACCGGGAACTCGGCCGGAGAACTGCCGGGCCTGCTCGAGCGCGTGAAACGAGACAGCCCGGATGCGTTCGAACGCCACTTTCGCCGCCATGGGCTGAACGTTACCGGCGTTGCGGGTCGGCTGCCGCGGGGCCGATTCATGCTCGATGGTACGACCTTGGAGACCGCCGCCCAAAAGGAGCGGCTTCGGTCGTTGGACTGGGCGTATCGATTCTGGCGGGCGGGGCACGACGATGCGGTTCGCCGTGCGCAGATCGAGCACGCCATTGCCCGGATCGATGATTTCTATCGCGATCCACGCAAGAAGATCGGCGACCACTTCGTCGCCGACTACGTGACCTCCGAATATGGGGTTGCGTTGCTGCTCGATCAGCACGTGAACCGGCCAGGTCATGTGCCTCGGACGCTCGCACAAGCGGTGGCGAGGATCACCAACGAGCTCGGTGAAGATAGACCCGAGACTTGGGACTTCGCGGAGGAGCACAGGCTGCTGCAAGCATATCTCGAGCTGCGACACCAGACTTCCATGACCGATTCCCGCAAGCGGGCCCAGGAAACCTTGTCGGCTGTCGGCCAGGGATTGGCGTCGGATCAGCGTGGTTCCTTCACGGGTTAGATCGAGAGAGTCTGGCCCGAATAGCGCAGGCCCCCGCGTCGAAGAAGAAACCGCCCGGCGAAACGCGGGACGGAACGATGTCCGGGCGAAACACTACGATCGTCTCGGTTCAGGAGTATATCCCGAAGGTTCGATCCAAGGATCCCAGCGTGTCGAATCAACTGGCGGCAGATGATATCCGAGAATGCTCGCAGGAGCTGCTCAGGCAGGAGCTGCAGGCGCTCGAACCCTGGCGGACGGTTACCGGGCATGACGAAGACCAGCTCATGGGCCTTGCGCTGTCGGGTGGCGGTATCCGATCCGCAACGTTTTCGTTGGGCGTGATGCAGGCGCTCTCGAAGAACGGAGTTCTCGAAAAGATGGACTACCTGTCGACGGTTTCGGGTGGAGGATATATCGGGTCGTCTCTTACTTGGTTCCTCGAGACCAAGGATGGCTCGGGCGTAGGTCCAGACGACTTTCCCTATGGCAGCCGGAGTCCGATGGAAGCCGCTACGGCCGATTCAGACACCGACCAGGCGAAGTTACTGAGATATCTGCGGCAACACGGCAACTACCTGTCGCCTGGCAACGGCATCAACCTGTTGTCCGGGGTCGCGATCGTGCTGAGGGCCGCGTTGGTCAACCTGCTGGCATGGCTACCGGTCGCCGTGCTTGTCATGATCCTCTTGCTGGAGGTGTCGACGTACCTCGAGCCGCTGTTCGCCGGTTCCTGGCCCGAAGGCATTTGGGACCCGTTACCCGGATGGGTAGCCATCGGCGATGCCAAGGATTTTCTGTTTCGCAAGTTCCTTCGCTTGGCGGTGATCCTGGCGCTGCTTTTTGTCATCGCGAGCGGCATGATCGCCGCGGCGCAACTGAAACCGCGGATCGCCGACCTGGAAAAGGCCAGGGCGAAGTAAGGCGAGCTGCTCGCTGGGCTCGTCGCCACGGGTACTCGACCTGAAGTCCTCTCTGCGATCTGCGACAGCCTTTCGGGCCTTTGCGCACTGTTGTTGGGTGGTACGAGATGACCGAAATCCATCGACCCGGTGACAAAACCAGAGACCGTTGATTTGAAACGGGAGGTGCCAAGATGTTTACCCGGATTGCACGGCCCGTCCTTGGACTCTTGTTGGTTCTTGTTGCCCGCGCCGCTGCCGCCCATGATGATCTTCGGGCAGGACCCCGGCCGTGCCGGAGAGCCGGTGGCACGTCCGTGAAAAGCGCCCGGCGCGGCAATCCCTTTAGTCGCGGGCCGGTATCCGGTCCGACCAGCTCCTCAGAAACTGCGAACGGTTCGCATTTTGCTTGACTTTCATACCCATAAATGCTTTATGGGTATTGTTTGCGAATGAGTGTCATTGACGAAATTGGAGACGGCCCATGATCCGGCATAACTGGGGCAGGGGCGGACGAAGATGAGCCCAGACGGCGGACACCTTCGCAGCTTTCCCTTGACCCTCGCCACGAAAGGCCAGCGCTTGCTGGTCGCCGCCCTCGCGGCGGAAAAGCGGCTGACGAAACGCCTTGGCGACCTGGGCCTGCGCCGCGGCACGGAGATCGAGGTCGTGCACTGCCGGGGCGATGGCTCGCTGGTGGTCCTGCGGCACAACGCCCGCCTGGCGCTGGGCATGCAGACGGCCTCCGGGATCCTGGTGACGGCTGTCGACGCCCCCGCGCCCGGCGGCATCCCGGCTACGGGAGAGTAAGCCATGGCCGACATCACCCTTGGCATCGCCGGCAACCCCAACTGCGGCAAGACCACCCTGTTCAACGCGCTGACCGGCGGCCGCCAGCACGTCGCCAACTGGCCCGGCGTAACCGTGGACCGCAAGACCGGCGTCTACCGGCATCGCGAGACCCGCTTCGAGGTCGTGGACCTGCCCGGCGTCTACTCGCTCGGCGTCTTCGATTCGGTCGAGGCGCTGGATGAAAAGATTGCCCGGGACTACCTCCTGTCCGGCGATGCCGAGGTCGTGGTCGACGTGGTCGACGCCACCAACCTGGAGCACAACCTCTATCTGACCGCGCAGCTCGTCGAGATGCAGGTCCCCATGGTGGTCGCGCTCAACATGATGGACGCCGCCCGCAACCAGGGACTCGAGATCGACACCGAGGCCCTCGCCGCGCGCCTGGGCTGCCCCGTCGTGCCGATGGTGGCGCGCCGCCGCGAAGGCCTGGAACAGCTGATGGAGGCGATCGCGGCCGTGGCCGGCGACGGGCGGGCGCCCGCGGCACGGATCCCCTACCCGGCCGAGGTCGAGCGCGCGGTCGCCACCCTGCGGCCGGCCGTCGGGCAAGCCGCCGGCCGCGCCGAGGTCGACGCCCGCTGGCTGGCCGTGAAGCTCCTGGAGTGCGACCGGCAGGCGCGCGCCCTGGCCGCCGGCGCGGCGGACGCGCTGCTCGCCGACCTCCTCAGCGGGATCGAGGCGCGCTCGGGCGAGGAGGCCGAGTTCCTGATCGCCGACGGCCGCTACGGTTTCGTCCACGGGCTGGTCGGCGAGGCCGTGCGCAAGGGCGGCCGGGCGCGGCGCTCGGTCTCCGACCTCGTCGACCGGGTCGTCCTCGACCGCTGGCTCGGCGTCCCGGTCTTCCTCGGCGTCATGTATCTGATGTTCATGTTCGCCATCAACCTGGGCGGCGCCTTCGTCGACCTCTTCGACATCCTGGTCGGCACGATCCTGGTCGACGGCCTGGCCGCGGCGATCGCGGCCCTGAACGGCCCGCAATGGCTGACCGCCCTACTGGCCCAGGGGGTCGGCGGCGGCATCCAGCTGGTCGCCACCTTCGTGCCGATCATCGGCTTCCTCTACCTGTTCCTCTCGGTCCTCGAGAAGTCGGGCTACATGGCCCGGGCCGCCTTCGTCATGAACCGCTTCATGCAGGTCATCGGCCTTCCCGGCAACGCCTTCGTGCCGCTGATCGTCGGCTTCGGCTGCAACGTGCCCGCGGTCATGGCCTCGCGCTCCCTGCCGACCCAGCGCGACCGCATGCTGACAGTGGCGATGACGCCCTTCATGTCCTGCGGGGCGCGCCTCACGATCTACGCCATGTTCGCCGCCGCCTTCTTCCCGACGGGCGGCCAGAACCTGGTGTTCGGCCTCTATCTGGCCGGCATCGCGGTGGCGCTCGCCACCGGCTTCGCCCTCAAGCGCACCGTGCTCAGGGGCGAGAACACGCCCTTCGTCATGGAGCTGCCGCCCTATCGCCTGCCGGCCATTCGGGACGTCCTGCTGCACGCCTGGATCCGCCTCAAGAGCTTCCTGACCCGGGCCGGGCGGGTCATCGTGATGGTCGTCGTGGTGCTCAGCTTCCTGAATTCCTGGGGCACCGACGGCTCCTTCGGCAACGAGAACACCGAAAAATCGATGCTGAGCGTGGTCGGCCGGACCATCGTCCCGGCCTTCGCGCCGATGGGCATCCGCGCCGAGAACTGGCCCGCCGCCGTCGGCATCTTCACCGGCGTCTTCGCCAAGGAGGCCGTGGTCGGCACCCTCGACGCGCTCTACTCGGAGCCTGCGGGCGGGGCACCACAGGAGGCCCCGGCCGGCTTCGATCCCTGGGGCGGAGTCGCCCGCGCCTTGGCCACGGTCCCGGCCAACCTGGCCACGATGAAGGACCTGATCACGGATCCCCTGGGCCTCGGCGTGGTCGGCGCCGAGGACCTGGCCGAGGCCGCCGCCGCCCAGGGCGTCAGCCCCGGCACGCTGGGCACCATGGCCTCGCGCTTCGACGGCGACCTCGGCGCCTTCGCCTATCTGCTGTTCATCCTGCTCTACCTGCCCTGCGTGGCGACCCTGGGCGCAATCAGCCGCGAGCTCGGCCCCAGACCGACCCTGTTCATCGCAGCCTGGACCAGCGGCGTTGCCTACGCCGCGGCGGTCACGGCCTACCAGCTCGGCAGCTTCGCCGCCCACCCCTTGAGCTCCGCGGCCTGGCTTGCGGCGGTGGCCGCGATGCTCGCCGGGACCGTCCTGGTCCTGCGGCGCCTGGGGTCCGGCGGCGCGCCCGCGGCGGTGCCGGCGGAGTAACCGGCGATGATCCTCGCGCAGCTAAAAGCCCATTTGGCAGCGCGCGGGCCGGTCGCCGTCGCCGGCCTGGCGGCCCGCTTCGAGGTCGAGCCCGCCGCCATGCGGGCGATGCTCGAGCAGCTGATGCGCCGGGGCCTGGTGCGGCCTGTGCCGGCCGGCGGGGCCTGCGGCGGCTGCACGAAGTGCGATGCCGATGGTTTGCAATTCTACGCCTGGAGAGAAAGGGGGTGCAGTCCACAACTCACCCCGAAAAGCTGAACGTCCTTTCTTTTTGGCGTCACTCGACGTAGTAGCTGGCTGGATTGCTGCCGGCCGGCGTCGATTTTCCGGTCAGGCGCGAAACGCTCTGCCCGCGCACCACATATTCGTAGAGGGTGGCTTTCGGCACCCGGCAGTGAATGCGGATGTCGCTCTTGACGAGTTCCTCCCTCGCCGTGTTCGTCTTCGGCCGCTCCAGCATTATGCCTGGCTTGTCCCCCAACCAGGTGATCGGCTCCCAATGCGGGAAGAAGACGAACTTCTTGGAAGCGGTATTCGCGGCCAGGAGGGTCGGGGCGACGAAATCCGATGCGCCGTTGTCGTCCGCGACGGTGTACTCGAGCGCCAGGAGCTTGGTGCCGGCCAAACAGCCCGCGGCGGCGTGGTTGCCCGGCAGGAACTGCGTATAGAGGATGCGGCTGGGGGTGTCGCGAATGGCTAGAGAGCCGAGCGGAGCGATATAAGTCTTTCCGGAGGTCTCGAAGACCAAGTCCAGGCTGTAATTGCCGTCGGCGGCCGGCGCGCGCACCTCGACCTGCGACCTGTAGGCCGTGTTTTTCGCGCTCGGCAGCGGTAACCCGGTCCGGGTGCCGACGAGGACCGTATTCTCGGGCAGACCGCGTATATAGACGCGCTCTACGTCGGCCGGATCCTTCACCTGCAAGCTGAAAGCGACCTCGATGCTCTCACCGGGCGATATCTCCCGTGGCGAAAGCTGCCGGTCGCTGACGATGGGACGGGATTCCGGTTGGCTCGCGCAGGCCGACAGGGCCAGAACGATCGTGAGTGCGAAAGGTGCGAAATATTCCTTCATTGCTGTGCGTCTCCCCTTATACCGAAGGCCACTGATAATGACTCAAAGGCTTACCCCCCCCGGTGCCCGAGAAGCGTAGCACAAACCGGTGCTTCCCGCTCCAACCTGAGAAATTGCTCCAACGACAGGGGTATCCTACAGTCGGTGTCCCGGATCCACCACCCACCGGGAGCGGCACTTCGAGCGCAACCGGCAAAGCGAGGACAGCGCCATGGAAAAGAACGAAGCCTGGGTCTCCAAGTGCGTATCGGGCATCGCGATCTCCGCGATCAAGGAGATGGCGATGCGCAGCGCCGCGACCCAGGGGGCGGTATCCCTGTCCTGGGGGCTCCCTTCGTTCAGGACCCCCGAGCCGATCCGGCGCGCGGTGGCCGAGCAACTCGAGGCCGACCCGGACATCGGCAAGTACGCGCTGCCGGACGGCCTGCCCGAGCTGCGCCGGGTCGTCGCCGGAGAGCACCTCGCGCAGACCGGGGTCGAGGTGGACCCGGACCGCAACGTGATGATCACCGCAGGCAACATGCAGGGCCTGAACGCGTTATTCCACGTGATCACCGACCCCGGCGACGAGATCATTGTCACCGACCCCGGCTTCGCCTCGCACTTCCAGCAGATCAAGCTTTGCGGGGGCCGGCCGGTCCATTGGGAAATGGACGAGTCCCGGGGCTGGAGCCTGGACGTCGAGGCCTTGCCCGGGTTGATCACCGACAGGACCAAGGCGATCGTCCTGGTGTCGCCTTCGAACCCGACCGGCAAGATCTTCTCCGAGCCGGAACTCCGGCGCGTCGGCGAGATCGCCCTGGCCCGGAATCTGCTGATCCTTCTGGACGACCCGTACTGCCACTTCACCTACGAGAACCGGGCGCGCTACTTCAATCTGGCCTCGGTGGCCGAGCTGAGCGGCCACATCGCCTACCTCTTCACCTTTTCCAAGACCTACGCGATGAGCGGCTGGCGGCTCGGCTACATGATCGTGCCCGAGGCGCTCAAGCGGCAGGTGCTGAAGGTGCACGACGCGACGATTATCTGCACGCCGCGGATCTCCCAGGTCGCCGGCCTGGCCGCGCTGACCGGGGAGCCGACGCACCTCGCCGCGTTCGAGGAGATCCTGGCCCGCCGGCGCCAGCTGATCTGCGATCGCCTGGACCGTGTTCCACACGTCTTCCAGTACCATAAGCCCGAGGGCGCCTATTACGTCTTTCCCAGGATCGTCGTCCGGCACGAGGACTCCGTCGCGTTCTCGATCGGCCTGCTCGAAGCGGCGGGGGTCGCGGTCACGCCGGGACGCGCGTTCGGGCCCGGCGGCGAGCACCACGTCCGCATGGCCTACTGCGTCTCAGAGGAGACCATCGAGACGGCCTTCGATCGCATCGAACGGCATTTTCCGCGCTGAGGACCACCAGGAGTGGCGTCGGCCTCTCTGGCTCTAGCGCAGTGCGCTCAGGGTCTGAAGGCGGACCAGGTCCTCGCGCAGCACCTCGCTTTCAAGCTCCATCTCATGGACCGCGTACTTCACCACGTCGTCGATGCTGACGATGCCGTACAGCTCGCCGTCCTTCAGCACGGGCACGTGGAGGACCTGCGCGCGGGTCATATTCTGCATGACGCTCTTCAGCGTGTCTTCCGGCGTACAGGTTTCGACGTCACGGCTCATGATCTCGGAGACCGGCATGTCCATGGCGAAGCTGGTCTCGTAATCCGCCAGACTATAGGCGATATCGCGGACCGCAACGATGCCCGCTACATGCTTGCCGTCCTCGCTCACTACGGCGTAACCGGTGCGTGCGAGCTTTATGCGGTGGACGACGGTCTCCAGCGTCGCCGCGGGGTGCACCGTCACCACCTCCCGGCCCTTGGTTTCCAGAAGCGTTTCGATTTTCATGGCGCACCTCATCTGCGAGCCCGAGGGCGCCGGCTTCCCCTTCGCCCGAACCAGAAACCACGGGTCGCCCCACGGGGCCATGATTCAGGTCAATCTGGACCGTATCGCACAGGGCCGAATATCGGCGACGCTGCTTCGGCCAAGGCCAAGGACGGTCTCCCTGGGCGTTCGAAATTGCTATGATCGTCACAGGCTTGCCGAAAGTTTCGTCTCGCAAGCGGGACCATACGGGACACCGTGGTGAAACGCTCTTACTTGGCCCTCGCGATCCTGGCCGCAGCCGGCGGCGGCGCGAGGGGCTTCGAGACGGCGGACCTGGCGCGGCTTGCGGCCGAGGGCGGCTGTGCGGGCTGCAACCTCAGCGGCGCGCGGCTGGCCGAGGCCGGGCTTGCGCGGGCGGAGCTGACCGGCGTCGATCTCAGCCATGCGGACCTGTCCCGGGCCGATCTGCGCCACGCCCGCCTCGCCGTCGGCAACCTGTCGAAGGCCGACCTGACCGGCGCCGACCTGACCGGTGCCGATCTGAGTGAAGCCAGCCTGTCGGGGGCGGTGCTGTCGGGCGCGCGCCTCGCCCGCGCCAACCTGGACAGCGCCGACCTGGCCGGCGCCCTGCTCGAGCGCGCCGACCTCGGCGAAGCGAAGCTGCAGCATGCCAGGCTCGAAGGCGCGCGCATGACGGGCGCCGACCTCGGCGGCGCGGTGTTGCACAACGCCGACCTGACGGGCGCGCGCCTGGCGACGGCCCACCTCGGCCGGGCCGACCTGAGCGGGGCGGTTCTCGTCGGCGCCGATCTTTCCAAGGCCGACCTGCGCGCCGCACGGCTGACGCGGAGCACGCTCGCCATGGCGAATCTGCGCGGCGCCGACTTGACCGGCGCCGACCTGAGCGAGGCGGCCGTGGCCGGCGCGGCGCTGGGCGGCGCGCGGCTGGTGCGGACCCGGATGAGCGTCACGGACCTGAGCGGCGCCGATCTCGCCGGCGCCGACCTGAGCGAGGCACGCCTGTTCTACGCCAGGCTCGACGGCGCGATCCTTGCGGATGCGGACCTCGGGCGGGCGATGCTGTCCAACGTCGACCTGAAGGGCGTCGATCTCTCCCGGGCGAACCTGACGGCGGCAGAGCTGACCGGGGTCGATCTCCGGGGCAGCAACCTCTCCGGCGCGCGCCTCGGCGCCGTTCTGCGCCAAGTCGAGCTCGCGGGCGCGAGGCTCGACGGCGCCGACCTGTCCGGCGCCTCGCTCGCCGACGCGTCGGGCCTGACCCAAGGCCAGCTTGACCGGGCTTGCGGTGACCGGCGGACCAGATTGCCGTCCGGCTTGACGGTGGCGCCCTGTCCAGCGCCCGGGGGACATACCAAAGGCCGCTAACGATGACCTTTGGTCTAACTCCGACCACCCGTGATGAAATGTTCGAGCTGCTCGATGGTGAATTTCTGATCCGCGATAATGCTTGCGACCAGGTCGCCGATGGAGACCAGGCCGACCAGCCGACTGTCGTCCAGGACAGGCAGGTGCCGCACGCGATTTTCGGTCATGACCGCCATGCATTCCTCGACCGTCTGCCCAGGCCATGCACAGATGACGCGCGTGGTCATGATGTCGCGAACCGGCGTCGTAGGCGACGACTTGCCTTTCAAGACGACATCCCGGGCGTAATGCCGTTCGGTAAATATGCCGATCGGTTCGTCGTCCTCCATCACGACCAGAGAGCCGGCATCCTTGGTCGCCATCTTCTGGATGGCATCGAACACGGACTCGTCCGGACCGACGGACCAGACGTCGTGGCCCTTCTCGTCGAGCAGCTGCTGCACCGTTGTCATTCTGCGTCTCCCGCGACAGTCCGCGCTTTACCCAGCGTTGAAGATGCATCTTGCCAAATCGGCTGTCGGGACACAATCGATTGGGCGCCCCGCCGGACCATTCCGGCCGGCGGAAGACAGTCGCGTTCGCGGTACGAACAGCCCCTCGCGGGGCCGCCGCTTACATCTTGCAGTCGACGGCGTAGGCGTGACCACTTGGCGGACATAGACGTCCTGGATCGGGTGGTGGTTCGGGCCGAAGCGGAACTTGCCGCGCACGGACTCGAAGCGGGCCGCCTCGAGCGCGCCTCGGAAGGCGTCGGCCTTGGAGATGTCGCCGCCGACGGCCTCGAGCGCGCTGGCGATCAGGCGGGCCGCGTCGTAGCCCTGGCTGGCGTAGAGCGAGGGCAGGCGGCCATACTTCGCCTTGAAGTCCTTGACGAAGAGCACGTTGGCCGGATTATCGAGATCCTTGTTCCACTGCGAGGAGTTGACCACGCCGAGCGCCGCGTCGCCGACCGCGCCCAGGATCGTCTGGTCGAAGGAAAATGCCGGGCCGAAGACCGGGATCTGGCCGGTCAGGCCGGCCTGGGCGTACTGCTTCAGGAACGAGATGCCCATGCCGCCCGGCAGGAAGAAGAACACCGCGTCGGGCTTGGCGTTGCGCAGGGCCGCGATCTCGGCGGCGTAGTCCTTCTGGCCGAGCTTGGTATAGACCTCGCCCACGATTTCGCCCTTGTAGAAGCGCTTGAAGCCGGTGAGCGAATCCCTGCCGGCCGGATAGTTGGGCGCCAGGATGTAGAGCCTCTCGAAGCCCTCGTTGTTGACGTACTGGCCGATCGCCTCGTGCAGGTTGTCGTTCTGCCAGGCGACGTTGAAGTAGTTCTCGTGGCAGCCCTTGCCGGCCAGCAGCGAGGGCCCGGCATTGGGGCTGATGTAGAAGGCGCCGGCCTTGGTCACCTTGGGCACCACGGCGATCGCCAGGTTGGACCAGACGATGCCGGTCACGATGTCGACCTTGTCGCGCTCCAGCAGGCGCTTGGCGATCTCGGTCGCCTTGTCCGGCTTGCGCGCGTCGTCCTCGACGATGAGCTCTACGGCGGAGCCGCCGAGCGTGCCGCCTCCCTGCTCGACGGCGAGCCGGAAACCGTCGCGGATGTCGATGCCCAGCGCGCTGCCGCCGCCCGACAGGGTCGTGATCATGCCGATCTTGACCGGCTCGGCGGCGGTCGCCGGGGCGCCCAGCAGCGCGGCGCCCGCCAGCGCGACGAGAATACGTTTCATGGCCGTCCTCCCTGGTTTTCCCTGTCCGAAAGCGGCGCGATCCTAGCGCAAGCGCGCCGCCGCCGCCACCGCCGCGTGCCGGCTGCGGATGCAGCCGACGGTCACGCGCCAAATCCCGGCTCAGTCCTTCTTCAACGATATTACGTTGTCGCCTTTGGGCGACTTGCCAGGTGTCGCGGCCTTTCGCAGGTAACCTGGCGATACATTCCATCGCTGGCCATCATCGGCAATGACGGTTACGGTTTTTCGATTGTATTTGATCAGTACGCCGCTAATCGGTCGCCCGCCATGCGGAGTGAATGCGACACGATCTCCAACACTGAACTCCAACATCGCCGAGTGCGCCCGCATCTGCTGCAGGAATTTCAACCTTTCCACAATTTTATTGTTCAAATCTATGAGTTCGGCTTCTGTAAGTTGATCGATATTGAGTGCCATTGTAGGTTTTTCCTGAGTTTTTGAGTGATCCGAATTGATTATTTGGTGGCATAACTCGTAATTCTGCAGCTTCGAGAGACGGCTGCCACCGGGTTGTTCTTCCGGATAAGACAATGCGCGGACGCCCTGCCGGCTCCGATTATTCACGACGACCGGTTCCAAGGGCAAGGGCTCACTTGAAAGGCGGGCATTGGCGGTGGCGGCGAAGTGTTGCACGATGGGCGACCGGGTATCGGCGACCATAGAGGGGACTCATGAGCCCGCAGAGCGATTCGAAACTGCGCGAGTACCGCGAGAGCATCGACAACATCGATGCCGCGCTGGTCTTTCTGCTGTCCGAGCGGTTCAAGGTCACCAAGAAGGTCGGCCACTACAAGAAGGCCCACGATCTGCCGCCCGCCGACAAGGCGCGCGAGCGCGAGCAGGTGCGCCGCCTGCGCGAGCTGGCCAAGGCGGCGCACCTCGACCCCGACTTCTCCGAGAAGTTCATCAACTTCGTCATCCAGGAGGTCATCCGAAACCACGAGCAGATTCGCCGGAGCTAGAGCGCACGCCCGGAAATACCGGTGCGGGTCAGGCTTGCGCGGACCTGGCGTTCACCCATCCGTGGCCGTCGCAGAACCCGCATTTCTCGCCTTCGATCCACCCGGCCGCCGCGCAGGATGTGCATTCGTCCCAATCGTCAGGATCGAGGACGCCGCGGAGCACGCCCGGGCATCTCACGCCCTCGATCTTGCGGTAGCAGCGCCGCCCGACCTGCGCGACATGACCGGTCTGTTCGCCGCACTTCGTGCAGGCCGCCACCGGCTTGCGTCTTTTCCCCGCCAAGGCTCTGCTCTCTTTCCCGTCTTGGTGCGACCGGCGCGCCTGACCGGCCTTCGATATCAGGAAAACGCCTTGTAGGCGACCAGCGTGAAAGTCTCCTTGACGCCGGGCAAGGTCTGCATCTTGTCGGTGACGAAGCGGCCGATGTCCTCGCCGGTGGCCAGGTAGCACTTGACCAGCAGGTCGTACTGGCCCGATGTCGAGTAGACCTCGGAGACCTGCTCGATGCCCAGCACCGCCTCGTCGGCCACCTCGTAGGCCTTGCCCAGGTCGCACTTGACCATGATGAAGATCGTCTGCATGGCGCCTTTCCCAGCCGTTCGCCGCCCCATGATAGCCGATTTGCCGCCCGCGCCAACGCCCCTCGGCGCGGCGGGCACGAAAAAAGTACCGCCGGGGATTGCATACTCGATAGGCTTCCAATGTCCGCGGGCGCGGTATCCAATTTTCCTACTGGCACCGGAGCTCCTGTTACCGGAACTCAAACGATCCGAACCGCGACCGGAAACCGATAGCCAATTCCATGCCCCAACACGGCCCGACAAGAGACAATCTGTACCACGACCCGGACCTGGCGCGATTCTACGATCTGGAGAACGAGTGGGGTCCCGATCTCGACTACTGTGTTCGACTCGCGGAGGACGCGTCAGCCGTTCTCGACCTCGGATGTGGGACCGGCCGACTCGCGGCAAGCTTGGGCGAGAGTCGAACGGTCGTCGGTGTCGATCCGGCCAATGCCATGCTCGACATTGCACGAACTCGGCCGGGAGGTGGGAGGGTCGACTGGGTCGAAGCGGACGCAAGGCGCGTTCGGCTCGGTCGTCGTTTCGACTTGGTGCTGCTCACCGGACACGCGTTTCAGGTCTTCCTCACGAGCGGAGATCAACAGGCGGTGCTTTCGACCATTGCCGGGCACCTCGCTCCTGGAGGCCTTTTTGTCTTCGATACCCGAAATCCCGCTGCCCGGGAGTGGCGAAACTGGACCCTGAAGGAGTCAAGACGCAGGTTCGAGTACCCTGGCCTCGGTCCGGTCGAAGCCTGGAACGAGGCCGTCCATGATGCGAGCACGGATATCGTCACCTATCAGACCCACTATGAGATCGTTGCGAGCAAACATCGCTTTTCCGCGGCGTCGAAGATCCGGTTCACGACCCGGGAGAAGCTTGCAGAGATGTTGGATCAGGCCGGTCTCGGGGTCGACGAATGGCTCGGCGACTGGAAGGGCGGCGCCTATGAACCGGCATCGCGCGAGATAATTCCCCTCGGTCGACTGCTGTAGCCCCATTGCGCCATAGCCACGCCACACGCGACGTCCCCCCGGTTCGGGCCTGGGTCGACTAGAACTGCTCCACATCCATTGCCGCACGATATCACGTATAACGTGCCTTGCGGGACAGAGGAAGGACAGCCCTTTGAGCGAGCGCTGGGTGGAGAGCGTGCCGGTCCTGGACCACTTCGCGCGGGCGGCCGATCCGTCGTGCTATGCCCCGCTGCCGGACGACTGGCGGATCGGCGTCTCCGACGTCGTGAATTCGACCGGCGCGATCGAGGCCGGCCGCTACAAGGCGGTCAACCTGGCCGGCGCCGGCATCATCAGCGCGGTCACCAATGCGCTCGGCGGCCTGCCGCTGTTCGTCTTCGGCGGCGACGGCGCCCGCTTCGCGGTCCCGCCGGCCCAGGGTCTGGCGGCGGCCGACGCGCTCGCTCGCGTCGCCATGTGGACCGGGCGCGACCTGAACCTAGACCTGCGGGTGGGCATGACGACGGTCGCCGAAGTGCGCGCCGCCGGCCTCGACGCCCGCGCGGCCTTCTGGCAAGCCTCCGAACACGTCCGCTACGCCATGTTCACCGGCGGCGGGCTGGAATGGGCCGAAGCGCAGCTGAAGGGCGGCGCCATCGGCATCGCGCCGGCGGCCGCCGGGGACGAGCCGGACCTGACCGGCCTGTCCTGCCAATGGGGCCCCATCCGGCCCAGGCAGGGCAGGATCCTCTCGCTCATCGTCAAGCCGGCGTCCGGCGCCGCGCAGGAACGCTTCGCCGGGATCGCGTCCGAGGTGATCTCGGTCCTCGAGGCGGCCGCCGCCTTGAACCCGGTGCCGGCGGCCGGACCCGACGTGCGCTGGCCGTCGGGCGCCCTCGCCCTGCAGGCGCGCATCGCCGACAGGGGGCGCCCGGCCTGGCGGCGGCGTCTGGGGGTACTCGCAACCACGGCGCTGATCTGGCTGGTGTTCAAGACGGGCTTGCGCGTCGGCGGCTTCGATCCCGACCGCTACCGGCGCGAGGTCGCGGTCAACACCGACTTCCGCAAGTTCGACGACGCGTTGATGATGACCGTGGACTGCTCGCCGGAGACGGTCGCGCGGCTGCGCGCCATCTTGGGCGAGGCCGCCGCCGCGGGCGTCCTTCGCTACGGCCTGCACCTGCAGGACGAGGCGCTCATGACCTGCGTCGTGCCCTCCGCGCTGACCCCGGACCACATGCATTTCGTCGACGGCGCCGGCGGCGGCTATGCCTTCGCCGCCCGGCAGCTGCGCGCGTGACCGCAATTCGCTACGAAGATGTGGGGGCCTGCCGAACCTCTGCAGGTCGTCGCGGAACGCGTCGAGCAGGTCGATCGGAACGAACATGTTGCGGTCCCGCGGCGGTCCCCAGGTACTTCTCGAGGTCGGCCTCTGACCTATGGCCGCCTGTACTCGATGTCATTGCGGTCGGCGAACAGCCGACTACCAGACCAGCCGCTCCTTACCGAACCGCATGGTCACGGTGGTCCCGGTACCGACCTCGCTCGCGATTTCGAGTTTGGTTCCGAGCAACTCCGCCAAGCCTCTAGCGATCGGCAGGCCCAATCCGGTTCCCATCTGTTCGGTTCCGAGACGATTGGGTATTTGGGTGAATGGCTTCAGGATATTCGGAATATCCTCTTCAGCGATCCCGATGCCGGTGTCGCACACCGCGAGTCTCAGATTGCCGTCGTGATCCAAGAGCATTTCCAAGCTGATGCGACCGCCGCTTGGAGTGAATTTAATGGCGTTGTTGAGAAGGTTGAGAAGAATCTGCTGGATGGCCCGGCGGTCGCTCCTGAGGTTCGGCAGCTCGGCCGCCGTGTCGATCGAGAGCGAGATGCCCTGCTTGTTGGCCTCGAGGCTCAGCATGTGAATCATCTCTTCCGCAAGCCCGTGCAGGTCCAGAACCACCCCTTCAAGCTGAAATTCATGCTCCTCGATCTTGGATAGGTCGAGGATATCGTTGACCAGGGCGAGCAGATACTGGCCGCTTGAATGAATATCCTGCCCATATGCCACATACCGGCGTTGCGCAACGGGCCCGAACAGTTCGTTCTTTATGATCTCGGAGAATCCGAGGATTGCGTTCAGGGGGGTCCTGAGTTCGTGGCTGACGCGGGCAAGAAATTCTGACTTGTCTTGATCGGCCCGGCGGACGATCTCCTTTTCGGCAACCAAGCGCTTGATTTCGGTAAGGTCGCGCTCGGTCGTTGCCACCGCGCGCGGGGTCCCGTCTTCATCGCGGAGCAGAGTTGCCGTGAGCCATGCATCTATTGACCGGCCGTCCTTGGTCCGGCGCTTCGACTCGAAAGACGCCACCTTATCGCCGCCGACAAGCCGCTCGATCAACTGAAACATCCTCGCCTCTTGCCCCTCGGGAACGAAGTCGCCGATGGTCAGTTCGCGGGCCTGGGCTTCGGTATATCCGTACATAAGCTCGGCGCCATGGTTCCAGTTGAGGATCTTGCCATCGAAGTCGAGGACAGCGATGGCGTCGTTGGAATCCTCTACGACCGTAGCTAGACGGCGTACATCCTGCTCCGCCCGTATTCGCTCGGTGTCATCGCTGAAGGTGACCACGGTGCCGGAGCGCGTAGCCCCCTCCTCGAAAAGGGGGATCAATCTGACCGAGAAAATCCTGCCGCCCAGCGCCAGCTCACGGACCACCTGGACCCCTGTTCTTGTCACCCGCTCGATCTCGGCCGATAGGAGGGTCAAGTCGAAAGGACCGCCGACGGCGACAAGACGCTTGCCGATGCTGGTCGGCAAAAGGTCGAAAACTTGCTTGCTGGCCTCGGAGTATCGGACCACCCGATGGTCCCGATCGAGCACCACGATGCCTGACAGCGCAGTGTTGAGGACGTTCTCCAAGTCCGCATTCGTGGATGCCAGAGCCTCCGACTTTAGTTTCAGCTCATCGTTGACCGTCCGCAATTCCTCGTTGGTCGATTGGAGTTCCTCGTTGGTGGTCTGGAGTTCCTCGTTCGCCGACTGAAGCTCCTCGGCGGTGGATTGATATTCCTCGTTGACGGACTGCAGGTCCTCGTTCGACGATTGCAGCTCTTCGACGGATGTCTGGAGCTGCTCGCGCGTCGCTAGCACCTCCTGTTCCAGGTCCCTTATCCGAACGGCGTCCGTGTCTTCTTCGGAGCTCTCCGCCACCTCGGCCGGTTCAGCGACCCGGCGTTCTTCGAATAGGAGGAGCGTGTGCCTGCCTCCGTTGGCCTCGGCCATGGCCGGAATGGCAATCGTGGTGATCCGGCTGATGCCCTGCTCGTCCTTGAGGTCAACCGGGTGACCGCGAACGACAACCTGCTCCCGCTGCGCCTTCTGGAGAACCAACCGCGTTTCGAGGTTTAGGGGGGCAATCGCCATGTTCATGACGTTGACGTTCAGGTCTCCGGGTGGCAGGCGGACGAAACGGGTCACGTCTCCCTGAACGTGGACGATCTCGAATCGACCGTTCACGAGCACCCCGGCCGGCGCATACGCCTCGGCAACGAGGTCCCTGTAGTGGTCCTTGAGAGAGCTCGCTCCTTCGGGCCGTGGCTGGGGCATCTCGGCCTGCCGGCGCGCGACATGCGGCGATTGTAGTATCGCGTGCAGACTTCGTCCCTCGCCGATTCTGCCGAACACCTTCCCACTCTGGTTGAAGGGCTCGAACAAGTGGGTGAATTTGCCGATGCCTTCCGACAGCCCAAGCGCGAGATAGCCGCCGGGCCTCAGGCTGTAGTGGAAGAGGGGAACCAGCCTGTCCTGTAGCGGCCGCCTGAAATAGATCAGGACGTTTCGGCAACTCAACAGGTCCAGGTTTATATAGGGCGCGTCCCGTATCAGGTCGTGGCGGGCAAAGACGACCATGTCGCGGATCTTCTTGACGACCTGATACATGTTGCCGGTTTTGATGAAGTATTTTTTTAGGAGCCGACCGGGAACGGTCTTTATCGAGGTTTCGAGATAGAGGCCGCGCCGTGCGAAGGCGATCGCCCCGGCATCGATGTCAGTGGCGAAAATCTGGACCGGCGTCGAAAGCGATTTTGGGCCAAGCGCCTCGTCCAACAGGATGGCGATGGAGAAGACTTCTTCGCCGGTGGCACAACCAGGCACCCAGATCCGAATGTCCTCGCCCCGTGACTTCCGTGCAACGATCTTCCTCACGGCTTGGCGGAGCGACTTGAACGTGTCTTCGTCCCGGAAGAAAGCCGTCACCGATATGAGGATGTCCTTGAAAAGCAACTCCGCCTCGGTGTCGGACTTCTTGACCAGCGCGGTATAGGCCTTGAGGTCTTCCAGCTTGTGCACGGCCATTCGGCGCTCGACCCGCCTTGTCAACGTGCTTTCCTTGTACTGGCTGAACTCGCAGTTCGACTTGTGCGACAGGACCGTCAGTAAGGCGTCCAATTCGCCCTTCGGATGCGCGGTCGCGCCCGGCATCTTCACCTTCCGCGGACCGCGCATGATTTCCGCCAGCGCACGGCCGATCCGCGCTGGCGGCAGCACGAGGTCGGCGAGACCGGCATCGATGATTGACCGCGGCATGCATGCCGTGCATACCGTCCGAGCCGGTTCCCGACAGGACAATACCGGCACTGCGTTTGCCGTATGATTCCGCCAAGGACGCAAACAGGATGTCGACGGAGTGGCGGGGGCCAATCTTCTCCGGCAGGTCGAGCAGACGCAACTTGCCGTCATGCACGGTGCAGTCGTGATCGGGCGGCAGTACGTATATCTTTTCGGGCCGGAGCTTTTCGACGTCCATGATCGTTCTTACCGGCATCGCCGATTCTTTTTCCAAGATATCGACGAGCAAACTGCGGTGCGTGGGATCCATATGAAGCGCCACCACATAGGCGAACCTGCTCCCCTTCGGAAGATTGGGGAGGAGGCCTTTCAACGCGGCAACGCCACCGGCCGAAGCGCCGATGCCGACGACCGCAATCTCCAGCTTCTGATGCTGGCTGGCCATGATGACCGCCACAGTTTAAGTTAGTTCATAAACACTACTCAGAATTCCCGCCATTGTGGCTGAAGATACCCCAATGTGCAATTACTGACAGTAGTTCTTGCTGCGGAGAAGCGTGGTTCGGCGAGACGCGCCATTCGAGTTTCCCTGATTCGACGAGTTTCTCAGCCTCCGGGCATGCCTTCCCCTTGTTGAGCCTCATCACATGCGAGATTGCGACGTTGATTTGAGGGCCGCGGAGGCTGGCAGCGGAGGCGAGTGCAGCGTAGAGGCGCCGGCGCCGTATCGACTGCCGACGGCCGTCAAGCCGGCATTGAGTCTACCGTGCGCTCGCGTTCTTGGGCATGCGGGAGCTCCCGCTCCTCCATTCGCCCGGTCGCCCGCCGATCGGGCCGGAGGTTACTGCAACTCGGGCGACTTGAGGAAGTTGCTGCGGTCGGCCGAGTGAACGCGAAGGCTGAGCTCCTCGCCCTCGCGCGCGACGGTCAGGGGGATGACGGTCCCGGCCGGCCCGAGCGCCCAGATCCGGCGGAACATCTCGGCCAGGCCGGCGACCGGCGCGCCGGCGACCTCGAGGACGATGTCGCCGACCCTGACATTCGCCAGATCCGCCGGGGCGTCCTTGGCCAGCCCGGCGACGTGAAGCTTGCCCTCCGCTTCGGCCGTGTACATGCCGAGCCAGGGGCGGGGCGGCCCGCCCGCCTTGCCGAACTTCAGCAGGTCGTCGCGGATCGGGTCGAGCAGGTCGACCGGAACGAACATGTTGCAGTCTTGAGGCGGTCCCCCGGCGCGCGCCTCCTGGACGAGCAACGAGCCGATTCCCTGCAGCCTTCCATCGGGCCCGATCAGCGCCGCGCCGCTCCAGTTCGGGTGCGCGGGCACCGTGAAGATCGCCTCGTCGAGGACGTACTCCCAGTATCCCGCGAACTCGCGCTTGGCGGCGACGCGGGCCTTCAGTGCGTGCCGGCGGCCGCCCTGTGCGGCGACGACGACCTGGTCGCCGACCTTCAGCCCGCTGGACGCGCCCATCGGGATGGCCGGAAGGTCGAGCCGTCCCAGGGCCTGCACGAGGCCGAGCCCCGTGCTCTGGTCGTAGCCGACGACATGGGCCGGCGCGGCCGTCCCCTGCTCGGACACCAGCCACACGGTGTCGGCTTCGGTGATCAGATAGCCGATCGTCAGGACCAAGCCGTCGTCGCCGATGACGACTCCGTTGCCCTCGCGCTCGGTGCCGAGGATCCCGGCGGTGAAGGCATCCTCGGGAATCTCCGCGCGCAGAGAGACGACGGACGCCAGCGTCCTGTCGAGGTCGAAAACGACCTCCTCGGCCTTCGGCTGTACGGCCGGAGGAACTTCCCAGTCGCCGGGCTCCGTCATCGCTCGAGTCCTCTCGCACTCCGGGGCATCCGGCGCCGCGCTCGCGGACCGGCCCCGTCCGTGGCCATGATAACCGATCCGTCGCCGGGGCCAATGCTCCGCAGGGTGCCGGGCACGAAAAAGGCGCCTCGGGGGCGCCTCTTTACGGGAACGGCCGGCCGGCTCAGGCGCTGGCGGCGAGCTTGACCTCGCGCAGCATGAAGGCCGGGGTGTGGTCGCCGAAGGACTTGGTCGGGCGGCTCGGGGTCGAATCGGGCTTGGCCTCGCGCCGGCCCTTGGTCTCCCGACCTTTGGGGGTCTTGGCCTTGCCGCGCGCTTCGCCGCGCTTGGTCCGGCCGTTGACCTTTGCGCGCCGGGCCGGGCCCGTGGGCTCCGCTTCGGCCACCACTTCCGGCGGGAGCTCCGGCGCGGCCTCGGCCGGTCCCGGCCGGCTGCCGCCCGCGGCGGCCGGCGCTTCGTCAATCCTGCGGCCGATCAGCCGGGTGACCGCGGCGAGCAGCTTGCTGTCGGCCGGCGTCGTCAGGGTGAAGGCCAGACCCGAGCGCCCGGCCCGTCCGGTGCGGCCGATCCGGTGGATGTAGTCCTCGGCGTGGACCGGCACGTCGAAATTGAACACGTGGGACACCTTGGGGATGTCGAGCCCGCGCGCCGCCACGTCGGAGCAGACCAGCAGCTCGACCTCGCCGTCCTTGAAGGACTTCAGGGTGGACGTGCGGACCGGCTGCGCCATGTCGCCGTGCAGCTCGGCGACCGAGTAGCCGTGGCGCTTCAACGAGCGATAGAGGATGCCCACGTCGCGCTTGCGGTTGCAGAAGATCAGCGCGCTGGCCACTGCCTCGCGGTCGATCAGCGCCCGGAGAGTCGCGCGCTTGTCCTTCGGCTGGGCGCTCGCCCGGACCAGGCCCTGGACCACAGTCTCGGCCGGCGAGGTCGGCGAGGAGACGGCGATCTCCTTGGGGTTCATCAGGAAGGCGTCGGCCAGGCGTCGGATCTCCGGCGGCATGGTGGCCGAGAAGAACAGGGTCTGGCGGATCTTGGGCAGCCGGCCGACGATGCGCTCCACGTCGGGGATGAAACCCATGTCGAGCATGCGGTCGGCCTCGTCGATCACCAGGATCTTGGTGTCGGCCAGCAGGATCTTGCCGCGCTCGAACAGGTCGAGCAGGCGCCCCGGCGTGGCGATCAGCACGTCGACCCCGCGATCCAGCTTCTTCTCCTGGTCGACGAAGGAGGTGCCGCCGATCAAGAGCGCCATGGAGAGCTTGTTGTGCTTGCCGTATATTTCGAAGTTCTCGGCGACCTGGGACGCCAGCTCGCGCGTCGGCTCGAGGATCAGCGAGCGCGGCATGCGCGCCCGGGCCCGGCCCGAGGCCAGGATGTCGATCATCGGCAGGGTGAAGCCCGCGGTCTTGCCGGTGCCGGTCTGGGCGCAGCCGAGCACGTCGCGGCCCATCAAGACGTAGGGTATGGCTTGTTCCTGAATCGGCGTCGGCGTGGTGTAACCCGCGTCCGCTATAGCCTGCAGGACCTTTGGACTGAGTCCAAGATCGTCGAAGGTCATCAAGTCCTTATCTGTTCGGTATTAATTCGGTCACGCTATGGTTAAACATTAGCGCGACAGATTGTCGCGCCATCATAAGAATTCAAGGCGTTTTGTCAACAATCTCCCTCAGGAACGCGAATTAATTTGGAAGGGAGCAAGAGACGCAATAATCTTCGTTTGCTGTAAAACAAAGCGTGCTTTTATTGCTTGTCGAGAGAGGCCGTCGTCGTGCTGGCCGCCGCCGTGACAAAAGGAGAGGGGGCCCGATGACGGAGTCTGTGCCGCTCGCGCTTCTGCCGGGCCTGCTGTGCGACGGCGCGTTGTGGCGCGCACAGATCGAAGGTCTCGCGGGCCTGGCCGATTGCCGGGTGGCCGACTTCACGAGCCAGGACAGCGTGGCCGCGATGGCGACGAGCGTGCTCGAGACGATGCCCGAGCGCTTCGCGCTGGCCGGGCTCTCCATGGGCGGCTACGTCGCCTTTGAGGTGCTGCGACAGGCGCCCGGGCGGGTCACGCGTCTCGCCCTGCTCGACACCAGCGCGCGGGCCGACACGCCGGAGCAGACGCGCCGGCGGCGCGGCTTGATCGAGCTGGCCCGCAAGGGCAGGTTCCGCGGCGTCCCCCGGCGTCTGCTGCCGCTGCTCGTTCACCCCGCCCGCCTGGAGGAGGCGGAACTGCCGGCGGCGATTACCGCCATGGCCGAGCGCATCGGCCGCGACGCCTTTCTGCGCCAGCAAGAGGCGATCATGGGCCGGCCCGACAGCCGGCGGGACCTGGTGCGCATCGCCTGCCCGACGCTGGTGTTATGCGGCCGCCAGGACGCCTTGACGCCGCTCGTGCGGCACACCGAGATGGCGGCCGGGATCGCCCGCTCCCGGCTGGTCGTAATCGAGGACTGCGGCCACCTGGCGCCGATGGAGCGCCCGGCCGCCGTGACCGAGGCGCTTGCCGACTGGCTCGCGGCCGCCTGAGCAGAGCCGTCCCGACTCAAGGGATAATGATATCGGTATTGTCCCCACGCACGCCCGGTGCCGGCGGGAACAGGCTGAACCCGAGGTCCCGCAGGAGCCCGCCGACGGCGGGATCGTCCGGACCCTTGGCGCCGGTCACGTAGCCGGAGGCCGAGGTCAGCCGCGACTCCGAGCTGCACAGCGCCGCCATCACGCCGACCTCGCCCGTGGCGTGCGGCGCCTGCGGCCGGTCGGGGCTGCTGCACAGACGCTCGGCGTTGGCGTTCGGCGCCGGGTTGAACAGCACGACCGTCCGGTAGGCCGGGCTGTAGTCGGTCGGCTTCTCGGTGAAGAAGGCGAGCTTGGGGCCGAAGTGGGCCACCTCGAAGGCCTCGGTCACCTGGCGGTCGAGCGCCGCCTTCTCGGCCTGGAAGGGGTTGCCGGTCACCTCGGTGTACATGCCGCCCTTGGACGCGGGATAGCCGAGCATCTGCGGCTCGTAGTATTCGACCACATGGCCGTGGCTGATCACCGGTTGGCCGGCGCAGGCGGCCAGCGCCGCCGCCGCGAGCGCGAGGGCAAGATGCGCGAACTTGGTCATGGTTGGTTGCCTCCTCCAGCGTTGCGTCGGTTCGACGTCCTCGACCCATAAGATCGGGTGCGCCGCCCGCGAGGACAAGGGGCTTGGGCGCGGCTCTTGCCCGATGTCCGCATCGCTTAAGAATCTCACTCGGGCACCACGGCGACCCGGCCGACCCGATCCCGTCCTACGAGGGGCCACTATCAATGACCTCTGGTATGACTGGGGCGAAGGCCAGCGGTAGCTGTCACGCGGCAAGCCGGCATTCGCGGGCGACAGCGTCGTTTGCTCCCGCCGTTCGTAATTCCGCGCCCGCGTCCTGGACGTCGAGGTGGTCGGCCTCGACGAAGCGGGCGTTTTCCTGGATGAAGCGGAAGCGCAGCTCGGGGCGGCGGCCCATCAGGCGCTCGACGGTCTTGGACGAGCGCTTCTGCTCGGCCTTGGGGTCCGGGTCCTCGCGGTCGGCGATGGCGACCCTGAGCAGGATGCGCGTCTCGGGGTTCATCGTCGTGTCCTTGAGCTGCTTGGCGGACATCTCGCCCAGGCCCTTGAAGCGGCCGATCTCGACCTTGGCGCGGCCGGTGAGCTCTTCGGCCAGGACCTGCTCCTTGTGGCGCTCGTCGCGGGCGTAGACGGTCTGGCTGCCCTGGGTCAGACGATAGAGCGGCGGCTGGGCGAGGTAGAGCCGGCCGTCCTCGATCAGGC
>CAMYKD010000082.1:0-16521 GCA_947258885.1 uncultured Kiloniellales bacterium
GCCCGGTGCGCGTGGCCGTACCACTGGGCGTAGGTCTCGGTGTCGGTCAGCCGGAAGTCGGCTGAGAGGTCGATCACCTTGAGGCGATCCGGCAGCCCGGCGATGATCTCCTGCGTCGTGCCGTGCGGCAGGCCGCAGAAGGCGAGGTCCACGCCCTCCCAGTCCGCCTCCTCGCCGCGGATCAGGTCGGGCAGGGCGAGCCCGCCCAGGTGCGGATAGACCGCGGCCAAGGGCCTGCCGGCCTGGGTGTTGGCGGTCAGCAGCGCGATCTCGGCCCGCGGATGGGTCGCCAGCAGGCGCACGAGGTCGGCCCCGGTATAGCCCGAGGCCCCGAGGATCCCGATCCTGATCTTGCCCTTGCCGAGTGTCATGGCCGTGCTCCCCTCACAGTTTCTTTTAGCAAGCCTGCAATGGCTGGCAAAGCCGGTCCATCGCTCACGGCGCCTTGGCGGGCCACGCCGGGTCCAGGAAGCGCTGGAATTCCAGTCTGTAGCCGTCCGGATCGCAGGCGAAGAAGTTGTAGATCTTGAAGTCGGGGTTCTCCCGGGGCGGGCCCTCGACCGTTACCCCCGCGGCCACCAACCGGTCATGCCAGGCGTCCACCTCGGGGGTCACGAAGGTCAGGGTGAGGCCCTCGGGCGCGACCCCGCGCGCCGGGTCCGTGCAGACTCCCAGGAATGCCTCGCCGGCGACGCGGAAGATGCCGCAGGCGCCCTGGTCGAGCACCTGCTCCAGGCCCAGCACCTCGGCGTAGAAGCGGACGCTGCGCGCGAGGTCCCGGCTGTAGATGAAAGTGACCTGCTGGTCGATCGGCGGCGGGGTCATTCTGCTCATCTCATTCTGATCGAGAAAACCGGCCCGGGCCGTCGAGCTATCGGTGACGACTCCAAATTGCTACACTCAGCCGGCTCTTTCGAGTGGGGAAGCTGTGCGTGATGCCAGTCCTGGCTACCGGGCGCTACGACATCGATTACAGCGACGACGGCGCCGGCCCCGCCGTCATGTTGCTTCACAGCTCGGCCTGCGGCAACAGGCAGTGGCGCCGGCTCATCGAGGATCTCAAGGACGGTTACCGGGTCGTCGCCCTCAACCTCTTCGGCTATGGCGGGACGACGCCCTGGCCCGACGGCGCCTTGCAGACGCTGGACGACCAAGCGGCGCTGGTCGCCGCCGTGGCCGAAAGGATTGGGGAGCCGCTCCACCTTGTCGGCCATTCCTTCGGTGGCGCGGTCGCAATGAAGGCGGCTCTGCAATTGAGCGAGCAGGTGTCGAGCCTTATCCTTCTGGAACCCAATCCGTTCTATCTTCTCGCCCATCACTGTCGCGACGCGGCCTTCGCGGAGATCAAGGCCCTGCGCGACGACACGAAGAGCCACGGTGGCGCCGGCGACTGGGCCTGGGTCGGCCGGCGTTTCGCCGACTACTGGAACGGTGAGGGCGCTTGGGCGGCCATGTCGCCGGAACGGCGCTCGGGGTTTCTCGGCATGCTACCGCCCGTCTTCCATGAATGGGACTGCGTCATGAACGAGATGACCCCGGTCGAGGCGTGGCGTGACCTGGCGACGAGGAGCTTGCTCGTACACGCCGCCGGCACCAAGCGCCCGATCAAGGAGATCGCGGAGATCCTGGCGGCCGAGCTGCCCGGCATGGCCAAGGTGGCGATCCCCGAGGGCGGGCACATGGTGCCCTTGGCCCGGCCGGATCTCGTCAATCCGGTGGTCCGGGATTTCCTCGACGCCATGTCCTAGGAGGGTCCGGGAAGGGCGGGGCCTATCGCGGCCCCGTCAAAAGCCGAGGGGCACTCAGAACAGTGCCCCTTGACGGATCGGTGTGCCTTGGGCCGCCTCAGCGTTTCGAGAACTGGAAGCTGCGGCGGGCCTTGCGCTTGCCGTACTTCTTGCGCTCGACCACGCGCGAGTCGCGGGTCAGGAAGCCGCCCTGCTTGAGCACGCCCCTGAGCTCCGGCTCGTAAAAGGTCAGCGCCTTGGAGATGCCGTGACGCAGCGCGCCCGCCTGGCCGGACAGGCCGCCGCCCTTGACGGTGCAGACCACGTCGTACTGGTCCTTGCGGCCGACCGCCTCGAAGGGCTGATGGATCACCATGCGCAGCACCGGGCGCGCGAAGTAGGTCTCGAACGCGCGGCCGTTGACCGTGACCTGGCCGGCGCCCGGCTTGATCCAGACCCGGGCCACGGCGTCCTTGCGCTTGCCGGTGGCATACGCGCGGCCCCGGTCGTCCAGCTTGGGCTCGGCCGGAGCGGGCGCCGCCTCGGCGATCGCGCCGGTCGCCTCGCCCAGCTCGCTGAGGTCGGTCAGGGTCTGGCTTTCCTCGGCCATGCTCAGGCGCTCCTCTTGTTCTTCGGGTTCATGCCGGCTATGTCGAGCGGCTCGGGCTGCTGGGCCTCGTGCTTGTGCTCCGGTCCGGCATAGACCCGCAGGCTGCGCATCTGCTGGCGGCCGAGCGGGTTGCGCGGCACCATGCGTTCGACCGCCTTGAGGACCACCCGCTCCGGATGCTTGCCGCCGAGGATCTGGTCGGCGGTGCGTTCCTTGATGCCGCCCGGATAGCCGGTGTGCCAGTAGTAGGTCTTGTCGGCCCGCTTGTTGCCGGTCAAGGCCACCTTCTCGGCATTGACGATGACCACGTGGTCGCCGCAGTCCATGTGCGGGGTATAGCTGGGCTTGTGCTTGCCGCGCAGGATCAAAGCCACCTGGCTGGCGAGCCGCCCGAGTACCAGGCCGTCGGCGTCGATCAGGAACCACTTCTTCTCGATCTCGGCCGGTTTGGCGGAGTAGGTCTTCATGACGCTCTAGGACCCATGTTCTGGAAACGGAAGCCGCCGGCAAGCCCTGCCGTCCGGCGGCGCGGGCGGGTTCTAGCCGAAGCCCGGCGGCCTGTCAACGTACAAAAATCCTTGCTTTAAAATAACTTATACATGTGGTATTATAATACCTCTTGCCAAAGACCGGATCAATCCTCGGCGGCGGGGTCCGCGCCGGCCACCTCGCTCAGCTCCAGCGACTTGTCGTGGCCGAAGCGCTTCGACAGGTCGTTGAACTCCTTGACGATCTGGTCGGCCTGGGCGCGCAGGGACTTCATGTAGCCGAGCGGACTGCGCAGTTCCCAGTGCTCCGGCGCCCAGATCAGCTCCCCTTGGGACTGCTTGAGGTGCAGGTATTCGGGCGAGCACCAGAGCTCCCCGACCTCGCTGGACTCGTGGAAGAACCACAGTCCCTTGGCTTCGGCTTTCTCGAACATTGGCTTCAGGCTCATGACGATGGCCTGTTTCCCGAACTCCACGCTCACTGTCTTGTTCCTCCTTGCTGGCTAGAACCCAGATGATAGCCGAAATGTGCCGCCTTGACACACGTTCCGCGCGCGGCGGGCATCGAACCGGCAGCGGCGCTCACCCGCCGATCGGCCGCGCGGCTTCAAGGCCGAATGCGGGTCTGAGGCGCGTGCCCAGATAGGTGCCGGCGAGCGCGGCTAGGAACCAGAGCCAGCCGTGCAGGCTGCCCGAGGCGACCCCGGAGAAGTAGGCGCCGACGTTGCAGCCGAAGGCGAGCCGGGCGCCGTAGCCCATGAGCAGCCCGCCGAGCGCGGCGGCCAGCGCCGGCTTGAGTGGCAGCTCGCGCGCCGGCGCGAACCTGCCGGCCAGGCCCGCCGCCAGGAAGGCGCCGGCGACGATGCCGAAGTTCATCAGCGAAGTGGAGGTGGCGAAGACGCTGCTCTCCAGCGCCTGCTTGGGGAACGGCCAGGTCCAGAACGGCCAGGACGCGACGTCGAGGCCGAGCGCCGCGGCCGCCTTGGCGCCCCACAGCGTATAGCCGAAGCTGATGGTCCAGGGATGGCCGGCGAGGCCCAGGGTCGCCACGTTCAAGAGCGCCAGCAGGACCGCGCCCCAAACCATCGGCCAGGGTCCCTGCACGAAGCGCCGCCAGCCCGTCGGCCCACCGGCCTTGGCTTCTTCCAGCCGCCCGTGACGCCGGCGCTCGATCACCACGCTGAGACCGGCGATCAGCGCGAACAGGCCGAGCTGCAGGCCGAGCGCGGCCAGGAGTCCGAGCTCCGCCGGCAAAAAGACCGTTTTCTTCGGCAGCTCGAGCCACCAGGGAATGTGGGCCGAGCCGATTACCGACCCGGCCATGAAGAACACCAGGGTGACCAGCATGCGGGTCGAGCCGCCGCCCACGGTATAGAGCGTGCCCGAGGCGCAGGCGCCGGCCAGCTGCATGCCGACCCCGAACAGGAAGGCGCCCGCCGCGACCGAGACACCGACGGGCGCGACCGCGCCGCCGACCGGCCGGCCGAACAGGCTGCCCTCGGCCAGCACCGGAAGGAAGATCGCGGTGGCGAGCGCCAGCATGACCATCTGGGCGCGCAGGCCCGCGCCGCGCCCCTCGGCGACGAAGCGCCGCCAGCCGGACACGAAGCTGAAGGCCGCGTGGTAGAGCACCAGCCCGAGGGCCCCGCCCAGCAAGTAAAGCGCGGCCTGGCGCCAGGCGAAGGTCCCGCCGATCGCCAGCGCCCCGCCCGCCAGCAGCAGCGCCGCCACGGCCACGACACGCAGGTCCGGGCCCGGCAGCGCGGGCGCCGGCCTGGCGGCCTGGTCTGATACGGCGGTCTCGGCGGTCACGACGGCACTCCTGCTGGAGCTCGACAGCTATGTGGACGCTGCCATGGTTTCTGTCCAGAGGACCGCACGGCATCGTGAAGCGCACCCGCCTGCCGTCCACGGTTGTACCAAAGGCCATTGAAAATAACCCAATATCAAGGACCTCTGGTATAAACCCTCATCCGGTACCCTCGATGGGTCGCAAGCCTTTGCCAAGGACCCCAGGCCCCATGGCCACCAAGCGTCTCGCCGCCGCCCTCGTCGCCCTGCTGCTGACCGCCGCCTGCACGGACCTCGACGCGTTCAAGCGCTCGACGCAGAATGCCGCGGAGCGCCTCGACCGATTGTTCGGAGTCGACAAGGCTGCACGGCCCGCCGCCAAGCCCGTGCCGCCGCCAAGCAAATCCGAAGCGCTGTATGAGGCCGGGCTCGCCGCCCGCCAGGCCGGCCGCGAGGAGACCGCCGCCCGGCGCTTCCAGCGGGCCGCGGAGCAAGGCCACGGCGGGGCAAGCTACGAGCTCGGCCGCGCCTACACCGGGGGCCACAGCGTCGCGAGGGACCTCGGGGCCGGCGCCAAGTGGCTCAACCTGGCGGCCGACCGCGGCGAGCCCCGGGCCCAGTACCTGGTGGGCGCCGCTTTCTATTCCGGCACGGGCGTCGACCGGGACCGGGAGCGGGCGGTCGCGTACCTGGCCGAGGCGGCCATGCAGGGCCACGCCGACGCGCAGTACCTGCTGGCCAAGGCCTTCGCCAATGGCCAGGGCGTGCCCAAGGACCCGGCCTGGGCGGCGCGCTGGTATGCCAAGGCGGCGCGCCAGGGTCAGCTCGAGGCGCAGTATGCCATGGGCGTGATCCTGTCGGCCGGCTACGGCCTGCCCGAGAATCCGACGGCCGGCTACACCTGGATCCTGATCGCCGCCGAACGCGGCCACGGCGAGGCCGGGAGCCTGCGCCCGGCCCTCGCCAAGCGCCTGAGCGCCGGACAGCGGCACGAGGCCGAATCCCGGGCGGCGGCCTTCGAGCCCCGGTCCAACACACGGTTTGCCGACCCGCCCACGGTGACATACCTACAGGTGACCCTGAACCGGCTCGGCTATCCGGCCGGAGACGTCGACGGCCTGATCGGCCCGCGCACGCGCGAGGCGATCCGCGCCTACCAGAAGTCGGCCGGGCTGTCTGTCGACGGCAGGCTGACGCCCCGGCTGCTCGAACGCCTGCTCAGCGACAGCCGGAGCTGAAGCGCTCAAGCCTGGCCGCTTACCACGATGCGTTGCAGAGGGTCCGGCGCGCCGGGCCGGATCTCGCCGCCGGGCTCGACCACGATCTCCCGGTAGTGCGTGGCCCCGGTTATGCGCCCGGCGGCGTGGACCGCGAGTCTCTTCGAGGCCGACAGGTCGCCTTCGAACTGGCCGTGGATCTCGGCGAACTCGACCTCGGCCTTGCCGACGAAACGGGCGCCCGGACCGACCCACAGGACCCGCGCACGAGCGCTCGTCTCGAGGTGCCCTTCGACCAGGACCACATCGCGCTCGCAGCTTTCGAAGATCATTCGGCGGTCGCGCTCGACCGTCAGGATCCGCTCGGCCTCGATCCGGTCGGCCTCGGCTTCAGGGTCTTCCATGGCGGCTTGCCGCCCCGCCCGCGGCCCCTCCTGGCCGGTTCCAGCGGGCGCGGCCGCACGGCGGGCCTCGTCGGGCGACGCGGGCCGACAGGGCTCCGGCTCCGCGGCGGCGACCCCAGGGGGGCCGGGAAACGCCTCTACCCCCTGCGGCGCCTCGGCCTGTGGCGCTTCGGCGTTCCAGTAGTTGACGCCGCGCAGGTACTGCCACCAGCCGCCGATCCGCCAGAAGTTGGCGAGCTGCCGGTAGCCGAAGTTCTCGGCCACGGCGACCAGGGTCAACACCAGGAGGTCCCAGGCACTCGGGAAGCGGCGCAACTCCATCTCCTCCAGGATCAGCGACCCGATGCTGAGAAACACCCCGAACAAGGCGGTAAGCGCCATATAGGCCGCGAAGAACCGCCAGTCGATGACGCCCATGTACCAAGCGAGCGGGATGATGAAATAGCCGAGAACCTCCAGCGGCGGCCCGAGCACGTCGATCAGAAAAACGTGCCCCATGCCGATGAAACCGGCCCGGCCGTAGCGGGGTTTGAACAGCATCGAGGCGTGCTTGAAGAAGGTTTCGAGCGCGCCGCGCTGCCAACGCATGCGCTGGCGTCCCAGGACCTTCAGGCTGCTCGGACACTCGGTCCAGCAGACCGGATCCGGCACGAAGCGAACCGAGTACTTCAGGTCGTTCTCGCGCAGGTAGCGGTGCATCTTGATCACCAGCTCCATGTCCTCGCCCACCGTGTCGGTGCTATAGCCGCCGACCTGGACGACGATGCGCCGGGCGAAGATGCCGAAGGCCCCCGAGATCAACATCAGGCTGTCCAGGTGGCTCCAGCCCAGGCGCCCGATCAGGAACGCGCGCAGATACTCGACGATCTGCAGCAGCGGTAGAACCTGACGCGGCAGGGCGATATCGAGGATACGGCCGGATCGCACCCGGCAGCCGTTGGTGATGCGGATCGTGCCGCCGACCGCAACGGTCTTTTCCGGCTCCTCGAAAAAGGGCTGCACCGCGCGCAGCAAGGCATCGGATTCGAGGACGGAATCGGCGTCGACGGCGCAAAATACGGGCGAACGCGACAGGTTGATCCCGGCGTTGAGCGCATCGGCCTTGCCGCCCTGCTGCTTGTCGATCAAGAGCAGGTTGGCGTGCCGGCCGCTGCCGTAGAGGCCGCGGATCGGCCGGTGCGGCACGGTGGTGTCGTAGTATCGGTCGACGGGGGAGAGGTCGAAGGCCTCCATGATGGCCTGCAGCGTCCCGTCCGTCGAACCGTCGTTGACCACCACCACCTCGAACTGCGGGTAGTGGAGCGACAGGATCGAGCGGATGCTGTCGACGATGCTGTCCTCTTCGTTGTGCGCGGGCACGATCAGGGAGATCGGCACGGTGGCGTGGCTGGTCATCAGCCACCATAAGCGGTCGTCGCCGTACCTCGGGCGGCGCTTGCGCAGCTCCCTGAACCCGCAGTAGAGCTGCAGGGCGAACAGGGCGTTCTGGATCAATCCGTTGGCCAGAATCAGGAACGAGACGCCGAGCACGACCTCCGCCAGAAGCTGGAGCAACGATGCGAGGTCACCGCCCATGCGCTGGCCCTATGCGGCCTTCTCGGCGACCACGAGGCGGGCGGTCTCGCCGGCGTGCGTGGACTGGACGGTCAGCCCGCGCAGGATCCAGACGCCCTGTTCGCCGAGCTCGTGGAGCGCTTCGGCGGAGCGGTAGCGCACCCACCAGTTTGGGTCCTCCAGCCTGCGTGCCAGCAGGCCCTTGGCCTCGACTGCCCCGATCCGCCCGGCGCAACTGGCCGCCTGACAACGCACCTCCCAGGCGGGGTCCCGGAGGCCCTTCATGACGACGGACAGCGCCCGGGGATCGCCGAGCAGGGCCAAGGCCCTGAACACATTGGCGGTGATCTCTTTGGACCCCTCGCTGATCAGCCTGAGCAGCGGGTCGACGACCCGCAGCTCGCCGCTCGCGCCCAAGGCATCTATGGCGACGATCCTGGCCCTCTCGACGTCGCTCCTCAAGACGGCGATCAGATCGTCGCAAAATGGCCTGCCCAGCCTGCGGAAGATGTCCCGGATGGCATGGGGTCGCAACGAGCCCTCGATCACCAGCTTGTCGATCAGCACCTGTGCGGAGTCCACCGCGCCCAGGGCAAGCAACGCCCGAGCGGCGGCCCCCCGGACTTCGGAGCTCGGGTCGTCGAGCGCGGCGCGCAGGGCGGTGATGACCTTCGGCTGGTCGAAATGGCGCAGGGCCGTGGCCGCCTTGACGCGCTCCCACTCCTTGCCGCGGCGCAGCTGTTTCAGCCTCTGATCCACGCCGCCCAGCGAGCGCAGCACGACGACCAGCCGGTCCCTTTCTTCGCCGCGGATGCTGCGCAGCAGGTGCTCGATGACTTCGTTCAACACCCGCGCGTCGCGCACCTTGACAGCGAGCTCGACGTCGTCGGTCGGCTCGTCCTCGGCCAGGTAGTCGAGCAGCCGGGACAGCATTTCGTCCCTGTGCGCCTTGAGACGCCGCCGCCAGCGATCCATGACCATGCGCCGGAGCACCAGGAACATCATCAGCCCCAGCGACAGGCCGCCGAGCCATAGCGAGCCGATCCAGAGGAAATCATAGAACTCCATGGCCCGGCCCCTCAGAACCGCTGGGAGAAGCCGAGGCCGAAGGAGTGACGAATGTAGGACCCTTCCCGGTCCTCGTACAGATAATCGAAACGCAGGCCGCGGCCGGACGGCAGGTCGACCACGACGCCGGCGAAGTACGAGCGGGTGTCGACCGTTTCGCCCGCCACGGTCTCGCCAGCGTCGGCGGCGCCGATATTGAGCAGGAACTCCTCGGTCACCTGCCAGTCGAGCCTGGCCAGCCAGCCCGTCGTCCAGTCGTTGTCCTCGTTGAAGGTGTTGATCCAACGGCCGGTCAGCCAGATGCGGCCCGCGTAGAGATACTGCTGCAGGCCCGGCGAGATGGTGTCCACCTCGCCCGTGTCGTAGCTGCTGCGCTTGGCATCGAGGGTGAGCAGCGTGGCGCCGAGGTCCCCCAGATCCGGCCAAAGGCGCGCGCTGGCGCTCCCGGAGACGAACCAGTCCTCGCGAAAATCGGCGTCGGGCGTGCCGCCGAAGAGGACGTAACCGCTCAGCCACTCGGTGGGCCTGTGGTCCGCGCCGGCGGCAAGGAAGATGTCCTCCTCGTCGAAGCGATGGCTGACCTCGACACGGCCTAGCAGGCCGGTCACCGGAGTTATCCCGTAGCGCAGCTGAACGAAGCCTTCGTGCCAGTCGTCACGGTTCTCCCTGGAGAAATTGCTGTAGCTGTAGCCGGTGTCGAACCGCCAGGGTATCGGCCGGCTCTGGTCCAGCTTGCGCTCGATGCCCGGCGAATTGGGTGCGATATCGAGAGCTAGGCGGTAGAAGTCCCGGGCGACCGGGATTTCGCCCGCGGCCATCTTGACGTCGCCCATCAGCTCCAGAGCTTCCAGGTTCTCGGGCTCACGCTCCAGGATCGCCGCGAGGGTTTTCTCGGCCGCCGCGAGGCGGCCCTGGTAGTACGCGAATCGGGCCTTCAGGAGTCGCGCCTCGCTATTCTCGGGCCGGCGCTCGAGCACGACGGAAACCTCCCGTTCGGCGGCGCCGGTCTCGCCCGACCACCCCAGGACGCGTGCCAGGCCAAGCCGCACGTCGTCGTTCGCCGGATCGAGTTCCCTGGCCCTGCGCAGCTTGGCGAGCGCCTCCGGATTGCGGTCCTGATAGGCCAGAACCATGCCGAGGAGATAAAGCGCATCGACGCTGTTCGGCCGAATCGCGAGGGCCCGCTCGAGAGCGGCCGCCGCAGATTCGAAGTCCCCGTCCTGACGCGCCTGGCGCGCGGTCTCGTAGAGTCTGCCGTAGTCGTCCTCCGCCGCCTCGAGCGGGGCTCCCGCGGTACAGATCGACCATGCGACAAGGGCCCCGCAGAGCACACGCACGAGGGCCTGGAAGTTTCGCGACATGTTGAATTCTAGGACCCGACGGCCGCCTGCGCGGTTGCGAAGGCGCGAACGACCCGGGCCACGAGCTCCTTGGCCTTGAAAGGCTTGACGATGTAATCGGTGGCGCCCAGCGACAGTCCGTGGACGATGTCTTCCTCCCGGTCCTGGGCGGTCAGCAATATGACCGGGATATCCTTCACGGCGTTGGATTCCTTCAGACGGCGCAGGATTTCGAAGCCGTGCATGCCGGGCAGCATGCAGTCGAGGATGACGAGATCGGGCTGCGCGGCCGCCGCGATCTCGAGCGCAGCCTCGCCGTTGTCGACCGCCTGGACCTCGAATCCGCCGACCATGAGCAGGCGCTCCAGGACCCTGACGAGCATCTCGTCATCATCGACGACCAGAACCGAATGCATGTGCAAACCCGTAGAAGATTACTCCTGCCTATTGGTAGAGAGCCGCAGTAAATAAGCTATTAAGACTAGCTTCTTAGGTATAGTCGCGCCCTGCGGACATTGGAGCCCCGCCGGGTTACGAACAGCTGGCTATGGGCACCTCGGTCATAAAGTAGGCCACCGTGATTTTATCGTTCAGCGCTTCGGCTGAGCTGCACGGTTCGGCCGTCGCCAGTAGCGAAGTTGCTCGTTAACAACGTTTTAGCTGAATATTGCTACTCTAATTCAACTATATTCGAGGCAAGGTGCCGGGTGGCCGAGTTGCTATCCCCAAAATGCCACGTCGCTTGGCGGGGTCGAATGCAGCCTCGCTCGTCATGGAAGGCGCACTATGGTAACCGCCCGCGTGAGATACCTTCTGCTCTGCCTAAGTGTTCCCGTTGCGCTGGCGACCGCCTATGCCGTGGCCCGAGAAATCACCAAGCATAGGGTCCACGAGTTTCCCGGGGTCGCCGGCCCCTCCGGGGAGACCATTGTGGCGCCGAAAGCGCGGACCTCCTGGCAACGCTATGCCGAAGGCTCGAACGGCCGGCTGGCGGTGCTCCTGACCGACAGCGACTCGTCATGGCTCGGCCTTGCTCACGCCCTGAAGTCCTTCGGCGTGCCGTTTCGCATCACGACCTCCGTCGAAGAGGCGCTGAAGCATAAGGTCGTCCTGGTCTACCCGATCGTTTCCGGCAAGGTTCTCTCGCAAGACGAGCTCAAGGCGCTGGCGTCCTTTCCGCGCGAGGGCGGACACCTGATCGGCGTAAAGGTCCTGGGCGGCGGCATGAACGAGGTGTTCGGCTTTGGCGAGGCCCTGTCGTCGCGCCGGCGCTTCGATATTCGTCTGGACCCGGCCAGCTCACCGCTGCTGGCGGATTTCACCGAGGAACGGGAACAGACCGTACGCCTGGGCGACCCGGACCGTTTCGCCGAGATCGTCGGGACCTTCGGCTATTCCGAGCCGCATGAGGCGCTGGCCGTCTATGGCGACGGCAGCGCCGCGATCATCGAACGCGCCTATGCCGAAGGCCGCGCCTACGCTTTCGGCTTCGACATCGGCGATTTCTTCTTCAGGGGCCACCACGCGCGCCATCACGCGGCGCACCGAAGCTATGCCAACGCTTTCGAGCCGGCGGGCGATGTTCTGGCGCGGCTGATCAAGAAGATCTATCTGCGCGGCAATCCGGACGCCGCGACCCTCGACAGCGTTCCCGACGGCCGGGACCTCTCCGTCGTCTTTTCCTACGACGTGGATGCCGAGAAGTCCTACGAGATAATGCTCGACTACGCCGAGTTCCTGCGTTCCGCCGGCATCCGCGGCACATTCTTCATCCAGACCAAGTACGTCGAGGACTACAACGACATCATTCTGTTCGGAGACGAGGCGGTCGAGCACGTGAAGAAGCTGGTGCAGCTGGGGATGGAGGTCGCTAGCCACACGGTCGCCCACGCCAACGCGCTCTCGGCCTTCCCACTCGGCGCGGGCGACGAGCGCTATCCCGACTACCGGCCCGTGGTGATCGACTTCGACTCCGCGCGCGGCGGCACGGTTCTCGGCGAGCTTCGGGTCAGCAAGTTCCTGCTCGAGAGGCTGGGCGGGGTTCCGCCGGTGATCTCGTTCCGGCCGGGCTATCTGTCCTATCCCGTCAGCCTGCCCCAGGCGCTCGAGGCCACCGGCTACCGCTACAGCTCCTCGATGACCGCGAACAAGGCGCTCACCCACCTGCCCTTCCAGCTCAACTACGGCCGCGAGAGCGGCCGGGAGGTCGGGATCTTCGAATTCCCGGTCACCGTGGAGGACGAAATTCCGCCGCGGATGGGCGACCGGGTCGACGACGCCGTGGCCCTGGCCCGCCGGATCGCCCGCTACGGCGGCAGCTTCGTGGTCCTGACCCACCCGAACGAGCTCGGCCACAAGTACGCGTTCCACGAGACCTTTCATGCCGCGGTCAAGGACTGGGCCTGGTTCGGCTCCCTTTCCGACTACGGCGCATGGTGGGCGGCCCGCAACGCGATCGAGCTCGACACCCTTTGCACCGAGTCCGGGCAGCGCTGCACGATACGGCTGCACGCGCCGCAACCGATAGCCGGGCTGGCGGTGACGCTGCCCGAGCGCTGCCGCGCCGAGGCGGGCGGCAACGCGGGCTTTCGGCCGACGCCGGACGGCGTCGTGTTCGAGGAGGTCGCGGGTACGGTCGAGATCGCCTGTCTGCGACGACCCTCGGCCCCGTCGGTCGCCGACTCCACGGGGCCCGACGGCGCCCGTTCCGGCGCGGCCGACCCGCCCTAGGGGTGCAGGCCGGCCACGGCCCGGAACGACCCTGCGTCGCGGCCGGCCTTGGCAACGGCGGCGGCGACGCCCCCCGGCGCGCGGGCCCTCGCCGCGGTTATTCGAACGCGTCGCCGTCCTCGTCGCCGTCGTCGTCGTCCGGCGAGGGTCCGCCCTTGGCATTGCCGAGGCCGTTGTTGGTCTCGTCGGCCTGGGCTTCGCTCGCCAGGTCGGCGATCTCCTGTTCATCCGCCTCGTCGACCTCGAGGCCGAGAAGATCGTCGACCGCGCCCACGACCGCCGCATCGATGTCCTTGTTCGCCGCCGCGGCGAGCGCGGCCGCCGCCGCCTCGAGGTCGTCGGCCTCGACGGCGTCGACATACTGGCCCATCAGGCCGACCGCGGAATGGGGCGCGGCGCGTTCGCGCGCCCTCGGCGAGGCGTGCGCGGCGTTCAGACGACCCAGCGACGAGGCCGTCAGGCCGTTTTTCTCGGCGCTCTTGTCCTTGCCGCGACCGACGCCGCTCACCGCGTCGCTGTCGTCGTTCCCGCCCAAGGCCCGCTCCGCTTTCGCGGCGGCCTTGTCGCGCGTCTTCGCGGCCTTGGCTTCGGCCTTGTCGAGCGTCTTGTCGACCTTGTCGGTCGCCTGGTGGCTGTCTTTTCCGTGGCCGCCCTTGCCGCCGCCGTGACCATTGCCGTTGCCGCCGCCATTGCCGTTGCCGCCGCCGTTACCGTTCTTGGCCAGCGCCGCCGCGCTGTCGAAGCCCGCCGTGCCGAGATCCGGCGTCACCGGCAGCGCCGCCAACACCAGCGCCAGCCCGGCCGCAACCGCGCCCAGAACGAGCCTTCGCTGAGTCATCTGCCTGCGCCCCATCTTGCCAGCACCTCCGACCGGGATCCGCCCCCTGCGGATCTCACCCCCCCTGCTACCCTAAGCCCGCCCGAGCCAGTCTGTATTGGGGTAATTTTGTGTCCGCCCGCGCTTACAACAACCGCCCCTGCGGCTCCTCCTCCGGCTCCACGTCCTCTTCCAGCGGTTCGATCACGCCGGGGTCGTCGTTGGCGACCTTGTTGACGCGGGTCGAGACCGGGTAGGCGACTAGGATGCCGGGCGGACAGGGCTTGAGGAGGGCCTCGGCGGCACCCAAGGGGCGCGCGGCGTCCAGCCACGCGTCGACCTCCTCCGGCATCAGGATGACCGGCATGCGGTGGTGGATCGGCGCCAGGAGCTCGTTGGCCTCGGTCGTCACGATGGTGCAGGTCTCGACGGTGTCTCCGCTGCCCTTGTCGGTCCAGCTCTCCCAGAGGCCGGCGAAGCCGAAGGACCCGCCGTCCTCGAGGGTCACGCGGTAGGGCTGCTTGGGGCCCTTGTCGCGCTTCCGCCACTCGTAGAAGCCGTCGGCCATGACGAGGCAGCGCCGGCTGCGGAAGGCCGAGCGGAAGGCCGGCTTCTCGGCGACGCTCTCGGCGCGGGCGTTGATCATGCGCGCGCCGATCGCAAGGTCCTTGGCCCAGGCGGGCACGAGTCCCCAGCGCAGCCGGGCGAAGTGGCGCTCGCCGTCCGCGCCCAGGCGCAGGGCGGCGACTGCCTGGGTCGGCGCGATGTTGTAGCCGGGCGCCAGGTTTGGCTGCTCGAGGAAGCCGAAGACCCGGCGCAGCGCCTCGACGGGCGTGGTCAGCGAGTAGCGTCCGCACATGGCGCCATCGTGGCGCAGGACACCGCGCCAGCCAAGCGGCCCGAGCAGGCTACTCGCCCAGCGCGACCCAGGTGAGCAGATCAATGAGGACGCCTGGGCTGTTGCGCAGCAGCCCAGGCTGCCACACACCAACTGTCCCTAGTTTCTTGTCTCAGCACAGGGGGTGCAGTCCACACCATGCCGCTGACGCGACACGGAGCCAGTCCCTGTGTCCCTCCGTTTCGGCGGGCCGGATGGCGTCCGGCGCGAGCGCGAATCGGGCACCCGATTCCCCCTTGCCGTCGGGCCGCCGGTCGCATAATCTGCATGTTCCTGTTATGTTCTGGATGACAGGAAAGGGTCATCTCGACTACATTTCGTGGCCGTTGCCGATGGGCACGCTATATGTTGTACACAAACGATCCAATCCACAGCTGTGGAAAGAGAGCGGCGGTCATGGACGGATCTGCGGTTTTCCAGGACGAGCGGCGCGGCGAGAGCCTCGCGCCGGCTGTGGACAACCGCGCGGCGGGGCCGGTCGCCGGGCCGGAGACCGGCGTCCAGACCGCGCGCGCGCTGGCCGAGGCGGCCAAGGCGCTGAGCGAGCTGGCCGGCGGCGGCCTCGCCGACGACGGCGCGCCTCGCGCCGAGGCCGAGCCGGCGCCCGAGGCGCCGCTCGACCGGCTCGGCCGCGCGCGGATCCGCGACGAGTTCCAGAACGAGCGCGGGATCCGGGTCCACATCGAGCGCGCGCGCGACCGGAACCTGACCGACTTCGGCAAGGCGACCCTGGCCGATCGCTACCTCATGCCGGGCGAGTCCTACCAGGACCTCTTCGCCCGGGTCGCCGCGCACTACGCCGACGACACGGCGCACGCCCAGCGCCTCTACGACTACATCTCCAGGCTCTGGTTCATGCCGGCGACGCCGGTGCTGTCCAACGGCGGCACGACGCGCGGCCTGCCGATCTCCTGCTTCCTCAACGAGGCCGGCGATTCGCTCGAGGGCATCGTCGACCTGTGGAACGAGAACGTCTGGCTGGCCGCGCGCGGCGGCGGCATCGGCAGCTATTGGGGCAACCTGCGCTCGATCGGCGAGCGGGTCGGCCACAACGGCAAGACCTCGGGCGTGATGCCCTTCATCCGCGTGATGGATTCCCTCACCCTGGCGATCAGCCAGGGGTCCCTACGGCGCGGCTCGGCGGCGGTCTATCTGCCGGTCTCCCACCCGGAGATCGAGGAATTCGTCGAGCTGCGCCGCCCAACCGGCGGCGACCCCAACCGCAAGGCGCTCAACCTGCACCACGGCGTGGTGCTCCCCGACGCCTTCATGCGCGCGGTCGAGGCCGACGGCGACTGGGCGCTCGTCAGTCCCAAGGACGGCGCCGTCGTCAAGACGGTCAAGGCGCGCGCCCTGTGGGTCCGCGTGCTGACCGCGCGGATCGAGACCGGCGAGCCCTACATCGTCTACGGCGACCACGTGAACCGGGCAATCCCGGAGCACCAAAAGCTGGCCGGCCTCTCGGTCAAGATGTCGAACCTCTGCAGCGAGATCACCCTGCCGACCGGCCTCGACCAGCACGGCGAGGAGCGCACGGCGGTCTGCTGCCTCTCCTCGCTCAACCTCGAGACCTACCACGAGTGGCGGGACGCGCCGCGCCTGATCGAGGACGTCCTGCGCTTCCTCGACAACGTGCTCTCGGACTTCATCGCCAGGGCGCCGGAGTCCATGGCCCGCGCGCGCTACGCGGCCCTGCGCGAGCGCTCGGTCGGGCTCGGCGTCATGGGCTTCCACTCCTTCCTCCAGCGGAACCGCGTGCCGCTCGAAGGGGTCATGGCCAAGGTCTGGAACCGCAAGATCTTCGGACAGCTGCGCCAGCAGGCCGACGCCGCCTCGCGCAAGCTCGCGGCCGAGCGCGGCCCCTGCCCCGACGCCGC
>CAMYKD010000082.1:16536-17644 GCA_947258885.1 uncultured Kiloniellales bacterium
GCCTCGATCTCGATCATCTGCGGCGGCGCCTCGCCGGGCATCGAGCCGGCCGCCGCCAACTCCTTTACCCACAAGACCCTGACCGGCTCGTTCAACGTGCGCAACCGCTACCTGGCCGCCCTGCTCGCCGAGAAGGGCCGCGACGACGAGGAGACCTGGACCTCGATCACGCTGAACGAGGGCTCGGTCCAGCACCTCGAGTTCCTGACGCCGGACGAGAAGGACGTCTTCAAGACCGCCTTCGAACTGGACCAACGCTGGCTGATCGAGCTGGCCGGCGACCGCGCGCCCTACGTCTGCCAGTCGCAGTCGCTGAACGTCTTCCTGCCGGCCGACGTGCACAAGCGCGACCTGCACCAGATCCACCTGCAGGCCTGGAAGAAGGGCGTGAAGAGCCTCTACTACTGCCGCTCAAAGTCGCTCCAACGCGCCGAGACGGCGCCGGGCGAGCGGGCCGGCGCGGCAACGGTGCCGCACTTGGGGGCCATCAACGGCACCGAGCGGCCCAAGCCGGACGCACCCGGTTACGAGGCCACGGACTACGAGGAATGCCTCGCCTGTCAATAGACAGGCTTGCCCTGGGGCCGCCTCCAGGACCGGGAGCGGCCCCTCTTTTCAAAGGAACCCCATCGCACATGTCGCTGCTGGACGCCAACCCGGTCTACAAGCCGTTCCGCTATCCCTGGGCCTACGAGGCTTGGCTGACGCAGCAGCGCATCCACTGGCTGCCCGAGGAAGTGCCGCTGGCCGACGACGTCAAGGACTGGAGCCGCACGCTTTCGGAAGGAGAGCGCAACCTGCTCTCCCAGATCTTCCGCTTCTTCACCCAGGCCGACGTCGAGGTCAACAACTGCTACATGAAGCACTACGCCCGGGTCTTCAAGCCGACCGAGGTGCAGATGATGCTGGCGGCGTTCTCCAACATGGAGACGGTGCACATCGCCGCCTACTCGCACCTCTTGGACACCATCGGCATGCCCGAGGCCGAGTACTCGGCCTTCCTGCGCTACAAGGCCATGAAGGACAAGTACGACTACATGCAGGAATTCGGCGTCGACACGAAAGAGGACATCGCCAAGACGCTGGCCGTCTTCGGCGCCTTCACCGA
>CAMYKD010000083.1 GCA_947258885.1 uncultured Kiloniellales bacterium
TGCATTCCCATCACCAGCGCGAGAGCAATCATGTCTCCAGACGGCGCCAGCCCGACCATCGAAGCACCCCGCACAGCCGCCTCGGAATCCGATGCACGCATCATGGTTCCGGACGGCACCAGCCTGACCGTCGATTCACTCACCGCGGTCGCCCGGGATCCGGAGATCCGGATCGAGATCACGCCCGAAATCCGGGAGCGGGTCACCGCCTCGAGAGAGCTGTTGGACAAGTTCGTCGACTCCGGCCGGATCATCTACGGCGTCACGACCAGCGTCGGCGGCTTCGTGAACTGGCTGGTCCCCCCGTCGATGGCCGAGCAGGTGCAGAACAACATCCTGCGCTGTGTCCAGTCCAACGTCGGCCGCTATCTCGACGACGACTATGTCCGCTCCGCCATGCTGGCGCGGATCAATTCGCTGGGGCGCGGCGTGTCGGCGATCTCGCTCGATAATCTCGAGAAGTACATCGAGATGTACAATCGCGGCATCCTGCCCTGCATCCCCGAGAAGGGCTCGCTCGGCACGAGTGGCGACCTGGGACCGCTGGCCTGCATCGCGCTGGTCGGGACCGGCCAATGGCGCGCCAAATACGAGGGCGAGATCCTGCCCGGGGCCGAAGCGCTCGAGAGGGCCGGCATCGAGCCGATGAAGCTCAGCTACAAGGAGGGCCTCGCCCTCATCAACGGCACCTCGGCCATGGCCGGCCTGGCCGCCTGTCTGGTTTCCGACACCAAGCGCCTGGTCAAGGCCTACACGCTGGCCACCTGCATGAGCCTCGAGGTGCTCAAGGGCAAGATCATGCCCTTCCATCCGGCGGCCCACGTGCAGAAGCCCCATCCCGGCCAGATCCGCGTCGCCGACTGCATCTACTCGACGCTGGCCGACAGCACGATGATCGTGCAGGACGCCGAGGTCGAGAAGTGGCTGCGCAAGATGGCGAGCGACGAGCCGCGCGGCCTCGACGAGCAGATCGAGGACGCCTATTCGATCCGCGCCACGCCGCAGATCATGGGCCCGGTCGTCGACACCCTGCTGTTCGTGCAGCAGACCGTCGAGACCGAGCTCAACTCCTCGAACGACAACCCGCTGATCGTCGTCGCCGAGGGCGACGCCGTGCACAACGCCAACTTCCACGGCCAGTACATCGCCAACGCCATGGACCAGCTGGCCATCGTGCTGGTCAACATGTGCAACCTCTCCGACCGGCGCAACGACCGCCTGCTCGATCCCGCCCACAACGGCGACCTGCCGCCCTTCCTGTGCCGGGAGAACCCCGGCATGCGTCAGGGTCTCATGGGCGGCCAGTTCATGGCCACGTCGCTGACCGCCGAGATCCGCCAGATGTGCACGCCCATGTCGATCCAGACGCTGCCCTCGACCGGCGACTTCCAGGACCACGTGTCCTTCGGCTTGGTCGCCGCGCGGCGGACCCGCGACATCCTGAAGAACTGCTATAACATCCTCGCCTTCGAGCTGATCTGCGCCTGCCAGGCCGCGGACATCCGCGGCGTCGAGCAGCTGAGTTCGGCGACGAAGGCCCTGCACGGTCTGGTCCGCGAGAAGGTGCCCTATCTCGATCACGATGAGCCGATGACCGACCACATCGAGGCCGTGGCCGCGCTGTTCGAGTCCGGCGCGTTTCTCGAGGCGCTGCCGAAGGATGTCGACGCCTACGACTGGTAGGGAAGAAAACCATGGCTACGCAGACTCAGCCGGCGGCGGTGCTGGAAAACACCGCCGCGCCGTCGCCGACACACGCGACCTATCTTGAGCGGACGCGGAAGAGCGCCGAGGCCCATGCCCGGGCCGAGACCGTGATGCCGGGCGGGACCTCGCGCCAAGCCGGCTACTGGACGCCCTATCCGCTCACCATCGAGCGCGCCGAGGGCGTCCACCTGTGGGACGTCGACGGCCACCGGTACATCGACCTGATCAACAACTACACGGCCATGGTGCACGGCCACGCCTATCCGCCCATTGTCGAGGCCGCGGCGCGGCAGCTGCCGCAGGGCACGGGCTGGGCCGCGGGCAACATCCCGCAGACCAGCCTCGCCGAGCAGATCGTCGGGCTCGTGCCGTCGGTCGAGCAGCTACGCTTCACCAATTCCGGCACCGAGGCGGGGGCGCTGGCCTTTACCGTGGCGCGCATCGTCACCGGGCGCAGCAAGCTGCTGATGGCCCGCTACGGCTATCACGGCTCGCTGCTCGAGTTCGAGACGGGCTCCTTCGGCCGGGAGGGGCCGTTCACCTATCTCGCGCGCTTCAACGACCTGCAGGACTTCGAGTCGGTGCTCGACGCGCACGGTCGCGAGATCGCCGCCGTGTTCCTCGAGCCGGTGCTGGGCTCGGGCGGCGTCATTCCGGCCTCGAAGGGCTTCCTGCAGGGGGTGATCGCCGCGGCCCGCAGGGCGGGCGCGCTGGTCGTGTTCGACGAGGTGCTGACCTTCCGCTTCGCCGCGGGCGGCTGCCAGGCCCAGCTGGGCCTCGAGCCCGACCTCACCATGTTCGGCAAGCTGATCGGCGGCGGCTTTCCCGTCGGCGCCACGGGCGGCCGCAAGGAGCTGATGAGCGTCTTCGATCCCACCGACATGAAGGTCTTCCACACCGGGACCTTCAACGCCAATCCCGTGACCACGACGGCGGGCGGTGTCTCGGTGCGCGAACTCACCGCGGACAGGATCGCCGGCATGGAGACGCTGTGCGGTGAGCTCAAGGACGGTCTGGCCGGCGCCGCAATAAGGGTCGGCCTGCCGCTTTCGATCAACCACTTCGGCTCCTGTCTCAACCTCTATTTCAGCGAGTCCGCCCCCGAATCCTCGATCGTGCGCGAGGACGGCGAGATCGTCAGCAGGTTCCACCTCGCGGCCTTGAACCACGGGCTGTTCCTCGCCCCGCGGGGCATGATCGCGCTCTCGACGGTGACCACCCGGCAGCATGTCGCCGAAGCCCTCGAACGGGCCGAGGCGGCGATGCGCGACGTGGCGGCGGAGATCGGCTAGCGGCATCACGGTATCGGACACACGGAAAATGGCTTATCGGGCCCAGATCCCTTACGGCACCTACTGGTCGACTCCCTTCGCGAAATGGCAAGGCAGCCTGGCCGATTTGAACAGCCTCGAGTTCGCCGCGCATGTCACCAAGCGGGAGCTCGAAAAACGCGCCATCGCACCCGACACCTTCGACTACGGCGTGCTCGGCATGACCGTGCCACAGCATCACTCCTTCTACGGCCTGCCCTGGCTCATGGGATTGATCGGTGCGGGCAAGGTCGGCGGGCCGACGATCAATCAGGCCTGCGCCACGGGAACGCGCGTGCTCTTGACCGCCGCGCAGGAGATCGAGTCGGGTCTCGCCGAGACTGCACTGGTCGTCACCTGCGACCGGACCTCGAACGGCCCGCACGTCTACTATCCGAGCCCCAGGGCACCCGGCGGAACCGGCGGCTCGGAAGACTGGGTGCTGGACAACTTCTCCTGCGACCCCCTCGGTCGGCACGCCATGATCGACACGGCCGAGAATGTTGCCAGCAAGCATCAGGTGTCGACCGAACAGCAGCACGCGCTCGTGCTGCGGCGGCAGGCGCAGTACCAGGACGCGCTCGCCGACGACCGCGCCTTCCAGAAGCGCTACATGACCCTGCCTTTCGAGGTGCCCGCGCCGAACTACAGAAAGGTCGCCGCGACCATCGAGGGTGACGAGGGTGTCGTCGTTTCCAACGAGGAGAGCCTCGCCAAGCTCAGGCCGGTGCGCGAAGACGGCTCCGTGACCTACGGGGCGCAGACCCATCCGGCCGACGGCAGCGCGGCGGTCGTCGTGACGACGCCCGAGCGCGCGCGGGACCTGAGCAGCGATCCCAAGGTCGCCGTGGAGATCCTGGGCTTCGGGCTGGCGCGCGCAGAACTCGCCTTCATGCCCGAGGCGACAGTGCCGGCGGCAAAGCGTGCCCTCGAACAGGCCGGGCTCGCCATCGCCGACATGGATGCCATCAAGTCGCACAACCCCTTCGCCGTGAACGATATCGTCTTCGCCAAGGAGACCGGCGCCGATCTCGAGGACATGAACAACTACGGTTGCCCCCTGGTCTGGGGCCATCCACAGGGGCCGACTGCGCTGCGCGCGATCATCGAGCTCATCGAGGAGCTCGCCTTGCGCGGAGGCGGCACCGGTCTCTTCGAGGGCTGCGCGGCGGGGGACACGGCCATGGCCGCCGTCGTTCGGGTCGGAGACCGGTGAACACACGACGGACGCCGCGGTCATGATCGACGCGCCCCGGGCAAGCCTGGACTTCGCGCCCGCTCGCGTGGATACCGAGACCCTGCCGGGCGGGGGCTTCATTCTGCGCTCGCCGATGGAGCTCGACCCCTATGCCTCGAACCTTTGCGAGCACCTGACGGACTGGGCGGAGAGGACACCCGATCGAAAGTTCCTGGCGGAGCGCGATCCGGAGGGACGCTGGCGCGGGATCTCGTTCGGAGAGGCCCGCGATCTCGCGCGGTCGATCGCCCAGGCGCTGCTCGACCGGGGCGTCACACCGGACCGCCCCGTCATGATCCTGTCGGACAACGGTATCGACAACGGCCTGCTGCAGCTGGGCGCGATGCATGCCGGCGTGCCGGTGGTGCCGACCTCCCCGGCCTATTCGCTGATGTCCCGGGACTTCGGCAAGCTAAAGCACGTCTTCGGCCTGATCCGGCCCAGGCTCGTCTTCGCCGCCGACGGGCAGATGTTCGCCAAGGCGCTGGACGCGCTCGATCTCGAGGGTGTCGAGGTCGTCGTGGCGCGGAACCCGCCGGAAGGGCCCGGCGTCACGGCCTTCGCCGCGCTGGCGGGAACGGCGCCGACCGAAGCGGTCGACGCGGCTCTGTCGCAGGTCGGCCCTGATACCGTCGCCAAGATCCTCTTCACGTCGGGATCGACGGGCCTACCCAAGGGGGTGCTCAATACCCACCGCATGCTCTGCTCCAACCAGCAGGCGATCGCCCAGATCTGGCCCTTCATAACGCGGCGTCCACCGGTTCTGGTCGACTGGCTGCCCTGGAGCCACACCTTCGGCGGCAACCACAACTTCAACATGATCCTGCGCAACGGCGGCACCCTGTACATAGACGCGGGCAAGCCGGCGCCCGGGCTCGTGGAGAAGACCGTGGCCAATCTACGCGACGTCGCGCCGTCGCTCTATTTCAACGTTCCGCGCGGCTTCGACATGATCGTGCCCTACCTCGAGCAGGACGAGACCCTGCGCGATCGTTTTTTCTCAAACCTCGACACGATCTTCTATGCCGCGGCCGCTCTGCCCCAGAACCTCTGGGAGCGTCTCGAGGCGCTCTCGGTGGCCGCCCGCGGCGAGAAGGTCGTCATGACCTCCGCCTGGGGCGCAACGGAAACGGCGCCGCTCGTGACCGGGGTCCACTTCCCGATCGACCGGGCCGGCGTGATCGGCCTTCCCGCGCCCGGCTCGGAGCTCAAGATGATCCCGAACGCCGGCAAGCTGGAACTGCGCGTCCGCGGACCCAACGTGACTCCGGGATACTACAAGCGCGAGGACCTCACCCGGGAGGCCTTCGACGAGGACGGCTTCTACAAGATCGGCGACGCCGGCAAGCTGGCCGACCCGGACGGACCCCGACGATCCCGCCAAGGGAATTCTGTTCGACGGCCGCGTCGCCGAGGACTTCAAGCTCCTGACCGGCTCCTGGGTCAGCACGGGGACGCTGCGCGTCGCCGCCATCGCCGCCGGCGCCCCCGTCATCCAGGACGCCGTGGTCGCCGGCCATGACCGCAACGAGGTAGGGCTCCTCGTCTTTCCCAGTCCGGCGGGCACCGCGAAGATCGCGGGCTTCGAGCCGGGAACGCCTTTGCCCGAGATCGTGGCCAGCAACAAGGTGCGCGAGGCGCTCCGCAGGGGCCTCGCCGCCTACAACGCCGAGAACCCGGGATCGAGCACGCGGATCGGACGGGCCCTGCTGCTGAAGGAGCCGCCGAATATCGACGCCAACGAGATCACGGACAAGGGCTACATCAACCAGCGCGCAGTCCTGGAACGGCGGGCCGGCCTCGTCGATACGCTCTACAGCGACGATGCCGAGGTGCTAACGATCGCATAGCTTGGCGGCTTCATCGGGTATCCCAGGCGCAATTCTCCGCGACCCGATCAGCCGCATCGTCCCTTGCCCCCATCCCGCCTTGCGGTGGAGACCAAGCGGAAATAGGCTCGCATTCTGGAGGGCGTGCGATGGCGGCACTCGATCTTGTCATCAAGGGCGGAACGGTGGCGACCGCCGCCGACACCTTCGCGGCGGACGTCGGCGTCAAGGACGGGCGGATCGTTGCCCTTGCCGACGAGTTGACCGGCGCGGAGGAGGTCGTTGACGCGAAGGGCAAGCTGGTGCTGCCGGGGGGCATCGACAGCCACTGCCATATCGCCCAGACCAGCTCCTCCGGGCTGGAGACGGCCGACGACTTCGAATCCGGAACCCGCTCGGCCCTGTGCGGGGGGACGACGACGATCATCCCCTTTGCCGCACAGCACCGGGGCCAGTCGCTGCGCCAGGTGGTCGCGGACTACCACGCCCGGGCGGACGGCAGGGCCTACGTCGACTATGCCTTCCACCTGATCATCTCGGACCCCACGTCCCAGGTGCTGGGCCAGGAGCTGCCGGCCCTGATCAAGGACGGTTACACCTCGTTCAAGATCTACCTGACCTACGACGCGCTGAAGCTCGACGACCGCCAGGTGCTCGAGGTGCTGGCCTGCGCCCGGGCGGAGGGAGCCATGGTCATGGTGCACGCCGAGAACCACGACATCATCGGCTGGCTGACCGAGAAGCTGCTGGCCGCGGGCCGCGGCGCGCCCAAGTACCACGCGGTCGCCCACGCCGCCGCCGCGGAAAGCGAGGCCACCCATCGGGCCATCGCGCTCTCGGAGATCGCCGACACGCCGGTCCTGATCGTTCACGTCTCGGCCCGGGAGGCCATGGCGCAGATCGCCGCCGCCCGCGACCGGGGCCTGCGCATCTACGGCGAGACCTGCCCGCAGTACCTCTTTCTGACCGCCGGGGACCTCGACCGCCCCGGCTTCGAGGGCGCCAAGTACGTGTGCAGCCCGCCGCCGCGCGACGCGGCGAACCAGGACCACATCTGGCGCGGCCTTGCGAACGGCGTGTTCCAAGTCGTCAGCTCGGACCACGCGCCCTACCGCTACGCCGGGCCGGACGGCAAGCAGGCGCACGGGGCCGGCATGCCCTTCGACAAGGTGGCGAACGGCGTGCCGGGCCTGGAGGTCCGGCTGCCCCTGCTGTTCTCGGAAGGCGTCGGCCGAGGCCGCATAACCCTGAACCGCTTCGTCGAGGTCGCGGCGACGGCGGCGGCCCGGCTCTACGGGCTCTACCCCCGCAAGGGGACGATCGCGGTCGGCGCCGATGCCGACATCGCCGTCTGGGACCCGGACAAGACGGTCACCATCGGCCACGAAATGCTGCACGACAACATGGACTACACCCCCTACGAGGGACGCAGGGTGACCGGCTGGCCGGTCTTGACCCTGTCGCGCGGCAGGGCGGTGTGGCGCGACGGCGAGGTGGTCGGTACGCCGGGACAGGGCCGGTTCCTGCCCTGCGGGCTGCCGGAGGCCGCTAGGCCCCTGGACCGCTCCGTCCACGGTTTCGATCCCGTCTCGGGCGCCGCGGCGGCCGACGACTGAGCAGAAGGACAGGACATGACCCGCACCCTACGCGTCGGCGGCGCCCAGATGGGGCCGATCCAGAAGGCGGACAGCCGCGAGGCCGTGGTCGCGCGCATGCTGGCGCTGCTCGAGCGGGCGCGGGCCGAGCGGTGCGACCTCGTCGTCTACCCGGAGCTGGCGCTGACCACCTTCTTCCCGCGCTGGTACGCCGAGGACATCGGCGAGATGGACGGGTGGTTCGAGCGGGAGATGCCGAATGCGGCGACCCGGCCGCTATTCGAGCGGGCCCGGGACACCGGGATCGGGGTGTGTCTGGGCTACGCGGAACTCACGGAGGAAGACCGCGCGATCCACCGCTACAACACCTGCATCCTGGTCGACAAGCAAGGCGCCCTGATCGGCAAGTACCGCAAAGTGCACCTGCCCGGTCACGCCGAGCACGACCCCGAGCGCAAGTGGCAGCATCTCGAAAAGCGCTACTTCGAGCCAGGCAACCTGGGCTTTCCGGTCTGGCGGGCGCTCGGCGGCAACCTGGGCATGTGCATCTGCAACGACCGGCGCTGGCCGGAGACCTACCGGGTCATGGGCCTGCAAGACGTCGAGCTGGTCATGCTGGGTTACAATACGCCGACGGGCAACGCGCAGTCCGACGACGAGGAACCCGGGCTGCGCATGTTCCACAATCACATGTCGATGCAGGCCGGCGCCTATCAGAACGGCACCTGGGTCGTCGGCGTGGCGAAATGCGGCGACGAGGACGGCCACGAGCTGATGGCCGGCAGCGTCATCGTCAGCCCCGACGGCGTCATCGTCGCCGAGGCGAAGACCATGGACGACGAGCTGATCGTGGCGGACTGCGACCTGGACAAGTGCCAGTTCAACAAGCGGACAATTTTCGACTTCGCCGCCCACCGCCGCCCCGAGCACTACCGCCTCATCGTCGAGCGGACCGGCGCCGAGCCACCGACGGGCGGCGCATGAGCAAACGCGCGGCGGAGCCCGCCATCGTCGTCGTCAACCCCAACAGCACCCGGGCCGTGACCGACGCCATGGACCGGGCCCTCGACGGCCTGCGCCGGCCGGAGCGGCCCGCGATCCGCTGCGTCACCCTCGCCGAAGGTCCGCCGGGCATAGAGACGGACGAGCATATCCAAGAGGTCGTGGCGCCCTTGGTCCGCCTCGTCGAGCGCATGAGCGGCGAGGCCGCGGCGTTCGTGGACGCCTGCTTTTCCGACCCCGGCCTCGCGGAGCTGCGCCGGGCGACGGACAGGCCCGTGTTCGGCATCGCGGAGAGCGCCTACCGCCGGGCCGTGGCGAACCACGGCCGCTTCGGCGTCATCTCGATCCTCGAGACGTCGCTCGACCGCCACCGGCGCACCATCGACGATCTCGGACTCGGCGGGTCCCTCGCCGGCGACCGGCCCGTCGGTCTCGGCGTGACCGCGCTCGGCACTGATGCCGAGGCCATCTTCGCCCGCCTCGTCCAGGTCGGCGAGCAACTTAGGGATGCCGACGGAGCGGACACAATCATATTGGGCTGCGCCGGCATGACGTCTTACAAGAATCAATTGCAGACCGTCCTTGGTGTTCCAGTCGTCGATCCCGTGCACGCGGCGGTCGAGGCGGCAATTGCTGCTGTGTGTTCCGAAGTAAAACCTTGATCCCTGCGGCAGACTGAAAAACGCTAATAAACAACGGCTTATGCGTAGGGTCGAAGAAACGAATACAAGGGACAAGTAGACTGACGGCGGGGAGCGACGACGCTTTCAGCTGACCGCGCCGAACAGCTCGGCCTTTAGGTCAATCCCCTAGGTATGAGAATTACGGTGACAATATCCTCAGATTTAGTATGCTTTTGCTGACTTGGCCAATCGGCGGAGCGTCGCTGGCCCTTCGTACCGACGACAGGGGAGGTTGGATCCGTGCCATCGCTTGCTGACGTCCTCTTGCACACGGTTGACGGCGTATTCGCCGTGGACTCCGATCAGCGGATCAGCTTCTGGAACCCGGCCTGCAGCCAGCTGTTGGGCATCTCCGCCGAACAGGCGGTCGGACGGCCCTGCAGCGAGGTCCTCAAGGGAAGGGACCCCTTCGGCGTGCCTTTTTGCCGGCCGGGATGCTGCGTATCGCGCTTGGGACAGGGCGAGCGAGCGCCGCAGACCTTCTCCCTCTGGACCCTGGACGCCAAGGGGGAGAGGCTGCCGCTCTCGGTGAGCATCATATTGGTGCCGTCCCATAAGAACGACATGTGGACCTGCGTGCACCTCCTGCGCCGTGACGCGGCCACGGACCCTCTCGAGGCCATCGACTGGCCCGTTCGGCACAAACGACGGCCTGCCGCGAGACCGCCGGGCCGCCCCGCCGCCAGTGCCGCGCTCGCGCCCCTGTCCGGGCGGGAGCAGGAGATCATGGAACTCATGGCCGAAGGTCTTTCCACCAAGGCGATCTCGGAGCTGCTGGCGATCCGTCCGGTGACGGTCCGCAACCATGTCCAACATATCCAGCAGAAGTTGGGCGTGCACAGCAAGCTGGAGGCCGTGGCCTACATGTACCGGCACAACCTCATCCCGAAATCCACCACGACCAGCACCCGGACGGTGTGACCCAGCCCGTCCAGGAGGAGAGAACGATGGCCAAGAAGATCGCTGTTCTCGTACGCGACAGGCAGGACGAGGCGTTGAGGATGTCCTTGGGTATGACGCTCTCCGACGATGCGGTCGATGTGTTCGTACTTGACGGGACGCTCGAGGAGACAGGCCCGGCAGCGGCTGATCTCGAGCTGATGAAAGAGCTGGAAATGAACATCTACACGAACGTCGAAGGCGGAGAGGGGTTGGAATACCTGTCCACCGACGAGATGGCATTGAGGTTGCTTCATTACGATCACGTCGTTCCCTATTGATACCCGCGTCCAATTCGACAGGCACATGCGCATCCCCTGAGCGCGGCGGCCCCTCGACCCGTCGCGGTAATCGCGCAGGGGCCTGCGCTGCGCGACCCCCTGTCCTCCGCGCGGGCGCCATGCGATGCGCGATATGATGCATTCGCATCATTCCTTCAACCACATCACCACCCTAGAATCCTGCTTAACTGGGGGGATAGGTGATTGTGAACACAGGAGAACGTGTGTCCGGAACCAAGAGGGGATCGGCGGGATGAAATTGGTGATTCTGGTCAACAGGGTCGACCACCTCGCGCACATCGTCGGGCTGACGCGCGCGGCCACGGGCAAGAGTCACGAGGTGAGGATCTTTGCGATGGATAGCGGCACCAGGCTCCTGGATGATGCGCTCTTCGTAGGTTTGGCAGGTCTTCCCGGCGTTTCCATGTGCGCCTGCGGCCATAGCATGGACCGCGAGGGAATCAAGGGCGACGGGCTGCCGGAGTCCGTCGTCCGCGGAAGCCAGTTGAACTATTCCATGATGAACCGCGACGCGGACCGGGTGATCGTTTTGTAACCCTGCAAAAAGGCGCGTCGGGAGCATGCGCCGCCTGCAACGTAGTGACGGGTATAGATGAGAGAAACGGCGATGAAGGTCCTTTACATACTGAACGATGGCCCCAAGGCACTGGCCGACCGAATAATGGAGGCGCAGTCCAAGGAAAACGAATTGGAAGTGATCGACCTGTCGAAGGACGACGTCTCTTACGAGACCGTCATCGACAGTATTTTCGACTGCGATAAGGTCATATCCTGGTGACTGAAACGGTGCCGTCGACGGACCCTCGGACCAGGATGCTGCTCGATTATCCGGGCAAGGATACGGCGACGGCGGGCGGCCGGTCTGGTTCGATCGATGACGAGGACCTTCTCTTGTTCCTGGTCTCCCTGCTGACCCTGACCCTCTTCGCCGGACTCTTCGTTCTTCGTTCCTTGGATGACAACCGGCTCACCAGCTGGCAGTGGGTCTTTGACGGCACGAACCTGCGCCTCGTGTTCTTGTCTCTCGTCGTCGGCGTTTTCTTTGCCCAAGCCTATTCCAGGGTGACCCTCCGGTGGTCGAACCCGGCGATCTGGCTGTTCGTTTCGTCTTTCGCGGTCGCGGGGTTCTTTTGGCGCCTGCCGGAGGTGAACATCGACGCTTCCAGGTATTTCATCCAGGCCAAGAGTCTGCTTCGGCGAGGTGCGTATCGCCATCCAAGCGTTCACGACGCTGCTCTTCTCGGGCACCGTCGTGCTGACCTACCTGATAGGGCGAACGCTTTGGAACGAGACCGTCGGTTGCTGTGCCGCCGTGCTGCTTCTGGGCATGCCCTACCTCCTCACACAGGTTCCGCTCATGCTGTCCGACGTGCCGGCGATGTTCTTCATGACCTTGGCGGTCTATGCGACCATCGGCGCCGTCCGACACGGCGGGGTGGGGTTTCTGGTGCTGGCGCCGGTCGCGATAACGCTTGCGATGCTGTCCAAGTACTCGAACTGGATGCTGCTCAGCATCGTTCCGGTGATCTTCCTGACCCACCTCGACCTCGACCTGAAGGTGCTCGCCCGCCGAGCCACCGTCGTCACGCTGGGCGCCAGTCTCCTGGCGGGAGGCCTGATCCTCGGCATGTACGACGTCGTCTCGGAGCAGTCGAGGCTGCTGCAAAGCTATCAGCTGCCGGCGCTGTCGCGATGGGGGGAGAGCCACATATCGACGTTCTTCTTTCAGCTCCATCCCTTCATCGCGGTCGCCGCGGCCGTTTCGGTGTTCGTCGCCGTGAAGAAGCGGGACTACAGGTATGCCATCGTCTGCTGGATGCTGCTGCTCCTGCTGGCGCTGGGGGCAGAGCGGATTCGATACCTGCTCGTGGCCTTTCCCATGCTCGCATTGATGGCCGCCTATGCTTTGGCGGAGATCGCGAACGCGAGGGTCCGCAGACACGTGGTCTCGTGCACGCTGGCCGCGATGCTGGTAACGGCGGCCTTCGCCTACCTCCCGTTTCTGCAAACGATCAGCGCGGCCAACCTTCAGCAAGCGGGCGAGCACCTGGACACGGTTGCTTCTGAGCACGTGGAGGTCTTTGCCCTTCCGCAGACGCGGTCCGCGGTCAATCCGGCCGTCGCCGTTCCGATCCTGGACATCTACACCGACAAGACCGTGGCGCTTCACGCCGATGCGACGAGGGCCTCAAGGCCGCGCTTCGTCGAGACGTCGCCTGTCCGCTTCACCTGGGACTATGACAGCGTCAGGCATCTCGCTGCCCGCGACGGCCTACCAGCGGACGAAGCGACGGTGGTGATTGTCATGGCGGACAGCAACCAACCGCTGCCGGAAACGCTGAAGCGGAGGATCGCCGGGTATCGCCTGAGCGGGGAATTCGCCGCCACGGACAAGGTGTTTCGATTCAAGACGATCGTGAAGGTCTACCAGCCGATCTAGAGGAGTCCGGAGATGGCGCGCGTCGTGAATGGTGGGGAGGCTATGAGATGAGCAGCGCTACGAATGTCGAAACGATCGCCCTTCCAGGGGCCGAGGCGACCGCGGTTCCACGCAGGAATATCCTCTGGGCCTATGGCATCGTCGGCCTGTTCGCCCTGATCAGCCTCGGGACCTTCGCCTACAACGAGTACTACACCTATCTGTCCGTCTACCTCTGGTTCGGCTTCATCTACGGCGTGTGCCTGCAATACGGGCGGTTCTGCTTCTCCTCGGCGTTTCGCGACCTCTTCGCCGTCGGCGTCCCGCGAATGGCCGTCGGCATCATGATCGCCACGGTGCTGTTCGCGCTGGTCGGGGCCTTCGTGACGGCGACCGGACTGAGCACCTTCCATCCCGCGCCCACCAGTTTTCACTCGGTGGTCGCCGGCTTCATCTTCGGCGTGGGCATGGTCTTCGCCGGCGGCTGTGCGTCGGGCTCGCTCTACAAAGCCGGAGAGGGCAACGGCGTGGCCGTGATCGTCATCCTATCGATCAGCGTCACGCAGGCGATCTTCGCCGACGTCGGCGGCTGGACCAACCATCTCGTGCCTCAGGCCTGGCACGAGTCGGCCCTGTCCAAGGGACTGCCCGAGGTGATCAACGTAAGCGACGGCTGGGTCGACCAGTACCTGGCCGGCTACGTCTGGAACCAGCCGGTCACGACCTACGCGCAGATTATGGGATGGTCCAACGAGTCGGTGGCAGGGGCCTTTCTCGGCAACCTCATGGTCGGCGTCGTCCTGCCGGCGGCCGCGCTTCTCGCAGTCGTCTACGTCTTCTGGTCGCGCCGCGGCTTCAAGAACAAACGGGCGAAGGCGGGCGGCCAGGCCGACTTTACCTTCAAGGACGAGCTTGCCGGGTACTGGACCATGATCCTGGCATCCAAGAGGACCGCGATCGCCGGCCTCGTCCTGGGCATCGCGGCCGGGCTCCACATGTTCGTGATCCAGGGCTTGCGGGTCAAATTCGGCGTCAAGAACGCGGGCACGCTTCTCGAGCGAATGGGCTTCGACTTCGGCATATCCGTCAACGGGACGGTCTTCGATCCGGGCTACTGGTACGTCACGACCCAGGAGGCGCAATGGGTCGGCTGGGTCCTTCAGAAGCTCGGCACGGAGAACATGGACAACATCTATTTCGGTTTCGTCAACGGCATCCCGAACCCCGCCATCAACCCGGCGGATTGGATGTCGCTCGCGCTGATCGGCGGCGCTGCGGTGATGGCGCTGCTGCACAACGAGTTCAAGTTCAAGAAGCCGACCCTGGAGCTCGCGACCTGGGCGATGATCGGCGGCGCCTTGATGGGCATCGGCTCGCGGCTCGGCCTCGGCTGCAACGTCGGCGCTTTCTTCGTGCGGGTCTCCCAGGGCGACCCCTCGGGTTGGCTGTTCGGATTCGGGATGATCGGCGGCGCCTACATCGGGGTCAAATTCTTCAACTGGTGGACCGAGAGGAAGATGGCCAAGGAGTTCGCCGCTTGTGATTTCTGACTCTCTCGCAACGTATGAAAGGAGGTGATGTGGCATGAAGTTCGAAAAGAAGGCGGATCACGCGTATCTGCTCGACGTGAAAGGGTATGTCTGCCCCCATCCGCAGATCTACACCAAGAAAGCGCTCGAGAAGCTGCAGCCGGGCGACGTTCTCGAGGTGGTCTTCGACAACCCGTCGTCGGGCGAATCGATCTCCACCATGTGCGACATCACGGGCAACGAGATCGTCGGCCGGTCGCAGGAGGGAGCCCAATGCAACTGGAACATCCAGAAGGCCTGATGTTCATGCGGGCCCATGGCCGGGCTCGCGGAAGTGCTCGGGTGAGACACGTTCTGGACGAGACGAGGCGAGTATGACGAGCAGTTTCTGGAAAGTGATCCTCGTGGTGGTCGGGTTCTCCGGCTTTCTCATGGGCTATGCCGTGCCCCCCCTGCTGGAGGTCGGCATGATCGGTGGCGGGGGGGAAGGCCGCGATGTCGGGATCAAATCGGATGTCGACGAGGAAATGGAGGAATACTACCGCGATCTGCTGAAGGATAACTGACAGGGGCCCAAGGATCGGGCGCCCGCGACAGACCGCGTCTTTCAGCCCATGAACGAGGCCTGAGGAGGAAGGATCTTGCGCACAGCTCTCTGGCTGACGAACGTCCTGCTGGCAGGGGTTCTCGCGTTTCTTCTAGGTTACGGCGTCTCCGCCGAAACGGGCGTGGAGCCGGGCTTCTTCGAAGCCGTGGAAACCGGGGGCTACGGTGCCGGCGCGGGCGGCGATGCCGCGACCGAAGGCATCAGCGAGGAGTATGAGAATTACTACAAGAGCCTCAGCGAATAGTCGTCGCGCTGCCCCGGGATCCGGGTGCGGGCTGCACGGCGGGGCGCGGTCATGAGATGCGTGTTGATCATGCCCGCATGGACGCCGGACGAAATATTCTCGTCCAGGACCGTCAGCTCGCAGCTCAACTACTGGCAGCCGCTGGGCGCCCTCTACGTGGGAGCCTCCCTTCTCGAGGCCGGTCATGACGTCACCTTTCTGGATGGCGCCCTCCTGAGCCACCGGGAGATCATGCGGCGGGTCGGGGAGCTCCAACCCGATTTCGCAGGCATCTATTCGACCACCTTCGGGTGGCCGGCAGCGGCCCAGACCGCAGAGGCCGTCAAGTCCCTGGACAGCGGCATATTCACCTGCGTGGGCGGTCCCTATCCAACCACGGCCGGGGAAGACTGCCTGCGCGACGGCGGCGAAGGCATCGATGCGGTAGTCGTCGGCGAAGGGGAGCTGGCGGCGGTCGAGATCCTGGACCGCCTCCAGGCCGGAAGCGATCTCGACGGCGTGCCGGGCGTGATCTTCAGGCGGGGTTCGAGCATCGTTCGCAATCCGCCGAGGCCGCTGCTCGAGGACCTCGACAAGCTGCCGTTCCCGGAACGGGGGCTGCTGGGCGATCAAAACGCATACCTTCCGGCGCCCGCGACCTACAAGAGGAAGCCCGTCGCCGTCGTCCTCACCTCGAGAGGCTGCAGCAGACACTGCATCTTCTGTTGGCAAATGGACAAGGAGAGGAAGAGCGGTGCGCGCGGGGTCCGTTTCAGGAGCGTCGAGAACGTCCTGCAGGAGATCGAAGAGTGCCTCCGACAGGGATACCGCGAGATCAAGTTCATCGACGATTCCTTCGCCGCCGACTACGACCGGGCCATGGCGATGTCTCGGGAGATCAAGGCACGAGGGCTGGATTTCACTTGGTTTGCCTCGGCCTGCGCGAACCAGGTGGACGAGCCGCTGCTCAGGGCCATGAAGGATGCGGGCTGCTGGGCCATCCTGATCGGCGCCGAAAGCGGGGTGCAGAGAAACCTCAACACGCTCCGAAAAGGGATAACACTCGAGCAGCTGCGACGGGCCGTGCGGACCGCGAAGGACGTGGGGCTTCGGGTCAACACGCCGTTTCTGATCGGCATCCCCGGCGAAACCGTCGAGGACGCCCTGAGAACCATAGATTTCGCGATCGAGCTCGATCCCGACTTGGCGAACTTCCACGCGCTGACGCCTTTCCCGGGCACCCACCTCTATGATCATGCGCGGGAATACGGCGCCGTGTCCGGCGACCTCGGGGACTTCACATATCAGGGGGCGGCCTTCGTTCCCGACACGATGACCAGGGACGACATCCTGGCGCTCCGGCAACTGGCGTTCCGGCGCTTCTACTCCCGGCCGTCCTTCCTGGTGCGAAGGATCTGCGCGTTACGAACGCCCAGCGACGTCAAGGCGGCCGTCCGCGGGATCAAGAGCCTGTTCTGGTTGTGGGCCGACAGGACGGTTTTCGTCTCCGGAAGACGGAAGGCGGAAGGCCGTGAACGGAGCCGAGTGGCCGCGTTATAGCTGCAGACACTCCTTGGCCAGCGCGGGATAGAGGCGCGGGTTGAACAGAATGTTCGTTATGAAATTACATTCGTGTGTACAGAAGCACTCGTTGTCCGAAAGCGACTCCAGGACGGCCCTGCCCTTAGCCGATCGAAGCAGTTTCCCCATGTCATGATCATGGTCCCTGATGTTTCCGAAGCTCTCCGCCAGGATTTCACAGGGATAGACGTCTCCCGATTCCGTCAACACCAGGCTCAGGCCTCCCGCATAACAGGGTATCTGTCTCCTGCCCTCGCGCAGGGTTCGAAGGATGAGACGACGCTGCAGAATGTCCTGCCCGGCCTTGAAGCGGGCGCCTCTGAAGCGGTGGATGTCCGAGGTGCCGTTCCTGAGGCCGCTTTCGAGCCGGTCTATCGCTCGGCTGTATTTGTCGAGATCCACCTCCTTGTAGTGCGCCTCGGCCAAGTCGCCGCGGACCAGCGAGATCGTATGCGTCGTGACGTCCGGAAGATCGCCGACGAAATCGATGATCTCGTCCATCGAGTCCTGGTTCTCGGAGCAGAACACGGTGTTGATGCCCAGCTCGAAGTTCGGAAATCTCTCGGCAAGCCCGGCAAGAAGCCGGTGGGTCGCCATGACCTTGTCGAAGCCGCCGGGCAGGCCGCGCAGCGCGTCGTGGTCGCCGTTCAGCCCATCGAGCGACAGCTTGACGACGACCACGCTCTTGTCGCAGTGCCGGAGGATCCGTTCCGTATTCGCCGCGATGAGCTCGGGCAGCGAGCCGTTCGTCGGATAGAGCAGGAACGATGGCCGGTTCCGGTCGTAGAAGACCTTGCTGATCTCGACGAGGTCCCTGCGCAGGTAGGGCTCCCCCCCGGAAAAAGCGACCCAGAGCAACCGATCGAGGGACGAGGCGATCTCCCTAACCTCGCCGAGCGACAGCTCCTCCGCCGCGGTCTCGGCTTCGTCCGCGGCCTCGCGATCGCTTCTCAGATAGAAGCAGTAGGGACACCGCGCGTTGCATTTTCGGGTGACGAAGAAGGTGAGCTGTATGGGCCGCCCCTTCCCGAAGACGGAGGGAATATGGCGCAGCGGCGAATACATCGGCGGCCCTCCCGTCTCATCTCCGGCCATCGGGTCCGAACGACCTCACCGCCCCGGCGAGCGCACCGGCGCCCACGGCAAGCGGGTACACGAAAGCATAGTATAACGCCGCGGCGATGGCGAACCGCAAGCCCTTGGTATCATAGAAGGCTCTCAGCAATCCGCGGCCGACATAGAGATTTGCTGCGATCATCACGGGAAGGGGCAGGAGAACGAGCGTGTCATCGAAGAGGCCGTAGAGACCAAGCGGGATCAATGCCAGAAAACAGACCGCCACGTTGATTTTCAGCTCGAGCGAGGCGGTGCCGGAATCCGCGAGAAGGTCCCTGTTTCCCAGAGAGTAGACCGTCCAGTACATGGACTTGACGACGGCATTGCGAAGCGACCGGACCAACGAGAAGCCGAAGATGTGCCGAACCTGGATGGCGGGGTTCATGACCAGGCGGCACCCTGCCCGGCGCATCCTGTGACTGAACTCCACGTCCTCGAGTATCGGCAAGAAATCCTCGGCAAAGCCCCGCCCTTTGCGAAAGGTTCCGGCATCGACGACCATGGCATGCGTCGCGACATAGTCGGGGGCCTCCGGCCGCTTGGCCTCCGAGTAGTTGATGAAGACGGACTGAAACGTGCTGAAGAAGTCGTCGTCGTAGGGCGTCCGCGTATAGGTTCCCCCGACAATGACGTCCGGCCCGTATGCCGATATGTCCTTGTACGCGATGGAGAGGGCATCCTTCGCAAGGAGGCAATCGGCATCCGTGAAAAACAGGATTTGTCCTCTGCTGTTCGACGCCCCGACGTTCCTTGCCACGGCAGCGCCGCAGCGGCGGTCCAGGCTGATCAACCTGCAGGGGTACCTGCCGATCGCGTCGGCGGAGCCGTCTTGTGAGCCGTCGTCGACGACGACCACCTCGAAATTTCCGTATTCGGACGCAAGCGCTGCCTCGAGACACAACCGGATCGTGGCCTCGCCGTTGTAGTTGGGGATGATGACCGAGATGAGGCCTGATTCCGTCATGGCCGGAGCATACCAGCCCTCGGCGCAAAAAGCCGAGAACCTTCAAGAACCGAGGTCTCCGGCCGGGCCGCGAGTTCGTGGCATGATGCATATGCATCATTCCTAATCAATGCGGGCTGGATAACAATCCAGTACTGTGTGGGGAATATGCGCCAGTGCAGACAGAACAAGGGGGGGCGGCGCGTGCCGTTGCCCGCCTGCTGCCAAGTGCTACGCGGCCCGGCCTGTTACCTCTTCTGGTTGCATGGTCTGCGCTGCTCGTCGTTCTTGGTTCGAGCCATTCGAAACCGACTGCGCAACGACGCCGCGCCTGGGAACATTCCCCGCCGTCAGGGTCGGCTTGACGCACGCGCGAGCGTTGCTCCGCATCAACACTAAAGGAGGCGGTTTATGACAAGACTATCAGTATGGCGGTTTTTCGCTTTCGGCGTTCTGGGCCTCGTTCTCTCCGCTTGGGCCGGGACCGCCTCGGCGGCGCAATGGGCCAATCCGGATCTGCTCGTCACGCCGGAGACGGTGAAAGCGAATATCGGGAAGGCGGACTGGGTCGTCGTCGACTGCAGAGACTTGAAGGACTACGCCAAGGGCCACATTCCCGGTGCCATCAGCCTCGGCAAACGCTGCAAGAGCGCGCTCAGGGATACGACAGCAAGAGCGTTCAGGGACATTTCGAAGTACGAGAAGCTCTTGGGCAAGGTGGGCATCGGCAACGACACTCACGTCGTCTTCTATCATGGCAACCTCAAGACCTTGACCGACGCCACGGTCGGCTTCTGGGTCCTCGAGCATCTGGGCCATGACAAGGCCCATGTCCTCAATGGCGGTCTCGAAGCCTGGCGCAAGGCAGGCAACAGGCTCGACAACAAGCCGGTCCGGAAGAGCCCGACCACCTTCAAGGCACGCTCTTTGCCCAGCACCTATGCCGAAACGGACGAGATCCTCAGGATCGCGAACGGAGATGCACAGGGGGTGCAACTCGTCGATTCGAGGACCACGAACGAATACATCGGAAAGGACATCAGGGCGATCCGGGGCGGCCACGTGCCCAACGCAACGCTCAACGTGTCGCATGTGGACACGCTGCTCCAGGCGAAGAATGCGAAGACGGGAAAGATGGAGCCGACCGGATACCTCGATCCCGACGCCGCATCGAAGGCCTTCGGCTCCCTCGACAAGAGCAAGCGTACGATCGCCTATTGCCAGACCGGCACGCGGTCGACCTTGACCTACCTGCAATTCAGGCTGCTCGGGTTCAACGACGCTGCGAACTGGGACGAGTCCTGGCGAGTTTACGGCTCCCAGCTGGATTACCCGGTCGAGGGCGAGCAGTGGTACAACTTCGCCTCCGTGAACAAGAAGATCAAATCGCTCGAAGCGAAGGTCAAAAAACTCGAGGCGACTGACTGAGGCCGCCCTCGGAGCTTTCCCTGCAAAGTGGAAGCCGGGCGCCGGTTGAAACCGCGTCCGGCTTCCTGTTCTCCGGGACCTCGATACCCCATGGCGGCGTCGCCGGCCCTGTATCTCCCGCAAAGGCCCGCGCCACCCGCGACCGACGTGCTGCTTGCGGGCGAGGCTGCGGCGCTCCTTTTGAGGATGCACGGCATTTTCTTTTCGGGCAGGCTGGGCGGCGAAGTTGGGCAACCGGTTGCGGGATATGCCGAAAGACCACAATGAAAAACCGCCTCTCGGCCCGGTCATCGTCCTGGGCGGCGGTCCCGCCGGACTGACGGCGGCCTACGAGCTTTGCCGGTCGGGCGTTCCCAGCACCGTGCTGGAACGAGCCCCCATGGTCGGTGGATTGGCCAAGACCGTCGACTACAAAGGCTACCGCTTCGATCTTGGCGGGCATCGGTTCTTCACCCGAATCGATCGGGTGCAGTCGATGTGGGAGGACCTGTTGGGCAGCGACTTCCTCGTCTGTCCCAGACTGTCCCGGATCCTCTACCGCGGCCGGTTCTTCTACTATCCGCTGCGCCCGCTCAACGTACTCCTCGGGCTCGGACCCTGGTCGTGTATCGGCTTCCTGGCGAGCTATCTCCGGGCGCGAGTGTGGCGCGTCGAGCCCGAGCGGACCTTCGAGGACTGGGTCAGCAATCGCTTCGGGCGCAAGCTGTACGAGGCGTTTTTCAAGACCTATACCGAGAAGGTCTTGGGCGTCTCCTGCGTGGACATAGCCGCCGACTGGGCGGCGCAGCGCATCCAAGGCCTTTCGCTTCCCGTCGCGATCAAGGACTCGCTGTTCGAGTCGAGATCGAGGACCACGGTCAGCACCCTGATCGACCAGTTCCACTATCCGCGTCTGGGTCCCGGAATGCTCTGGCAGCGAGTCGCCGAAAGGATCGCCCAGTCCGGCGGCGAGGTCAGGCGCGGGCATTCGGTGACGCGTATCCACTGGACCGGCGACGGCATTACCGCCGTCGACACAGCGACCGCCGACAGCCTGGAGGAGCGCCTTTGCGGATCGCATTTCCTTTCGTCCATCGCCATGCGGGACCTCGTTCGCGCTATGAGCCCGCCGGCGCCGCCCGAGGTCAGGACAGCGGCGGAGAGCCTGGGCTACCGGGATCTCATCCTGGTCGCGCTGATCATCGACAAGGCCCATATCTTCGCCGACAACTGGATCTACATCCACGACGACAAGGTGCGCGTCGGGCGCATACAGAACTTCAAGAACTGGAGCCCGGAGATGGTTCCGGATCCGGCCAAGAGCTGTCTCGGCCTTGAGTACTTCTGCTCGCAGGGCGACGACCTCTGGCAATCGAGCGATGCGGATCTGGTGGCCCTGGCCACCGCCGAACTGGAGCTGGCGGGTCTCGGTGAGCGCGCCGACGTCCTGGACGGGACGGTGGTCAGGGTGCCCCAGGCCTACCCGATGTACGACACGGGCTATCGATCGCACGTGGAGACCGTGCGCGGCTTTCTGTCGCGGTTCCGAAACCTGCAGCTCATCGGCCGCAATGGCATGCACAAGTATATCAACCAGGACCATGCCATGGTGTCGGCGCTGCTCGCGGTGGAGAACCTCGCGGGCGCGGCCCACGAAATCTGGGACGCCTCGACCGACGACGGGTATCTCGAAGGGGCGAGAGGCGACTCGAGCGCGGCATAACAATCGAGCGCTCGGTGATCAGCAGGCAGCCCAGGTTTCCGAGGAGCCAGCCAGCGTCGACAGCCTGGCGTCCGCGACAGCCGCCACAGCCTCGGCGGGGCGAAGAGTGAGTTCGCCGGACAGGTTGGCGAAGAGCCACTCGAGGTCCCCCGGCGCGCCGCGTCCGCCATCGCGGCGTTCCGGCGGAATCGGCCGAACGCCGTCGCCGCTCTGCTTGGCGATGGCAAACCGGAACACGTAGTTCGGCGTCAGGCCCATTCTGAGGTCGGACACGACGAATTCGCCCTCGTGCAGGTCGATCCGGTAAAAGCCGTCGCTGAACCGGGCCAGCTTATCGAGTGCCTCGACGCCCGCAAGACAGCCGGCGAGACCGGCACCCCGCGGGTGGACGTAGGCGACAACCGACCCAGTCGAACCGAAGACCGGCAGGTAGAGATTTACGTACCGCTCGTCGTCAACGGCGATCACCTTCCAGTACAGTGTATTGAACGGTGTCGGGGTGGCGAGCATGCGCTCGGGCCCGTTCCCCGGATCGCCGAGAACCTGCGCGGCGCGGCCATAGACGATCTGCTGGGCGACAAGTCCCCAGGCGAGATACGCGGTCGAGACGGCAAGGCAAGCGGTCAGAACGGTCCGGAACCGGGGAGTCCAGGAGCCCAGACATAGCGCCCAGATCAGCGCGACCAGGAGCGGCACGGTGTAGATCGGATCGATGATGAAGACGGACCCCGTGCCGACGGCTTCCGTCCAAACCGGCCAGAGAAGCCGCGTGCCATAGACCGTCAGGGCGTCGAGCAGGGCGTGGGTCGCGAAAACAAGATAGACCGCGATGTAGGTGGCCATCCGCCGCTGCCGCAAATCCTTGAACACGCGCATCAGCACTTCGCCGAACAGCGGCGTGACGGCCGCCTGGACGATCAGGGAATGGCTCGCCCCGCGATGCAGAACGAAGGCATCGATCGGATCGTCGAAGCCAACAAGCACATCGAGGTCGGGCACGATGCCCAGCACCCCGCCGACGAGCGCCGCTTTGCGCGGCGCGATGCGCCGCCCCAGGACGGCCAGTCCGACCCCTGCCCCCAGCGCAACTTGTGTCAATGTATCCATATCGAGCCGGCCTCAATTCGAACGCATGGCCGAAGCGCGGGTCCACGGCCGAGGAAGACCATACCGCCTTGCAACTCCGCGGTCGCCAATGCCGCCGGTCATCTCAACAACGCTTCGCATCAGTCGTCGAAACGGTGGCTCAGCGGACTAGCGCCTGCCGGCCAGAGTCCTTTTGTCGTAACTTTGGCGCCCTCGAACACGACGTAGCTCTGGTTCCGGTAATGGGGCAAGGGCCGCAAGACGGCCTCGAGAGACCGGGCACCGTCGACCGCCACAAAGAGCCAGGGGGTACCGTCGGCCCGGCGCTCGATCCAAGCTCGTGCGGTTGCCGTTCCGGCCGGATCGAGCGCTTGGACCGTGACCCTGAGCGCCTGCAAATCCTCGATATCCTTCGCGGCACCGATCGCGAGGACGGGTGCCGCAGGGAGGTCCCGGAGATCACCCTCGTAGATAGCGGGGTCCCGCTGCAGCAGCCGGCGGGCGAGCCGCCGTGCGGCCCTGGTCATGTCCGGATCTCGCGTTGGCAGAACGAGCACGGTCTCGCCGGAGAGCGTCACGTCGCGAAATATCGGCGGGCTTTCGCCGGGCAGCAGCCTGCGAAAGGTGTCGAAGTCCGGGTCAATTCGAACCGACAGTGGCTTCAGTTGTGAAGGAATCCGAAACTCCTGCTCTTGCTGGTCCAATACCACTTCACCGCGCTGGGACCGGGCGGGCGTGTCGATCACGACCGACAGTCGGGTGCGGTAGAGCGGTCGACCCTGACGAACCTTCACGGTCACTCGGTAGTCACCCTCGACGCCCTCTCGGCGTGCCTCGACCAGTTCGATCCCGGGTGTGCCGGCGCGCCGCACCCACTGGTCGAAGAACCAAGTGAGGTCCCTCCCAGACGTTTGTTCAAACGCGCGTTGCAGGTCCGGCCAACGCGCGACCCGAAACCGATGATCCTTCCAGAACCTGCGTAAACCGGCACCAAATGCGGCCTCGCCCAGCTCGCGGTCCAGCATGTGGAATATGAACGCGACCTTGTCGTAGCCCACGACCTGGGCCGCATCGTGTTGCTTGGACGTGAAGCGTTCGACCGGGACGTCGCGTTCCGGCGGCAGGGCGGCGAAGTTTCGCAGCCAGCCAAGACGCATCTCGCGAGCGGCCGCGCCGCTCCGCTCCCGCGCCAACGCGTAATCCGCCATGTAGGTCGTCAGTCCCTCCGCCCAGTTTCCTCTCGCATAGTCGACGGCAACGCCATTACCCCACCAGTTGTGCAATATCTCATGAGCCAACGAGCGACCGCGCATGAAGGGCAGCGGAAGGACCCTGCGGCCTACATAGGTCAGGTTGGGAAAGCCGAGGCCGACGGGAAGCGGCGCGGAAACGATATGAAAATCCGCATAGGGATAAGGCCCGATTTGTTCCGCATAGCGCCGGATATAGTCGGCGGAGACCTTCAGATAGCCTTCGGCGAGCGCGGCCAGTTCCGGGTGAAAATAGGTCCTGATCCGCAGATCGTCCTCCAGCCGTTCCTGGATCACAAAAGGCCCCGCGAAAATCGACGGCGGCTCGATCGGCCTGTCCGCCGCGAAAGACGCGCGGTAGACCTCTGCGCCGTGCTGTTCTTCCATCAGTCGCCCGGTTGCGACGACCCGGTAGGGCTGAGGCACTTCGACGGTCAGGCGGTAGCGGATGCGATCCTCGCCGGTGTTCGCCATCCAGCCGGAATAACCGGGCAGATAGCTGCCGTCCGCACCCGACACGGCGCCGCCCGGCACGGCCCGCGCGTCGGCGGCCGGCAGCTCCGGGACCACGCCCTGCAGAACCAGCTCGACCCGACGGCTCCCCGCCGCCGGCATGGTAATCGTGACCAGGCGGCCGGTCCGCCGGGCCTCGGCACGCCTTGCGTTCACCCGTGCCTCGACCAGCCTGAGCCAGGTAGCAAGCTCGAACTCGATGGCGCCCACGGCGTCCACCGTGAACTCATCCTCGACCCGGAGCTCGCGACTGGCCGGATCCAGGCGCACCCCGATCTCATGACTCACGACGGGCGAGGCGTCTGCAAGGGCAGGCCCGGCGACGAGCGCGATCGAGAGAAATGCTGCGAGGATGGAGAGGCAGCGCATGAAGACTACTCGAACCGGGAGGGGAATTCGGCAACGAAGCGGCGCGTTTCACTACCACGCCTGACGTCAAGCGGAAGCCACGTGCCGGGCGCCTGCCGCTGGACAATCTCAATGAGCTCCGATGTGCGAGCCACCGGGAAGGTCGCGGCGTTCAGGATGATATCGCCGGGCGTCAGCCCGGCCACCTCGGCCACGCTCCCCTCGAACACTTCCAAGACCCGGATGCCGTCCTCCGCCTGCTCAATCATAATGCCGAGCCGCGGCTTGGCCGGCTCCCCCTCGCTGCTTTCGTCGGACGCCACCAGAAAAACCGCGTCTGCAACACCCGGCTCTAGGGCTTGGCACGCCACGCCGGTCTCGGCGGGCAATAGGATTGCCACGCTCTCTTCGCCCAGATCGGCAAGCTGATGGGGAACGCCGTAACCGTACTGGATATGCCCGCGGCCTAGAATCCCCACGACCAGGGCCTCGGGGTTCTCGCTGCGCGCCTCGAAAAGCGCCTCCGCCATCGCGCGGTCCCAGGTCAGTTGCGCCTCGACGAAGCGCGCGAAATCTTCGCTCTCGAGGATGGCGGAGAGGTCCGACCTCTCGCCCGCTTCGTTTCCGTGCGGCCGATCATCGCCTTCCTGCGGCACGGAACCTTCCGGCCGGCCCTCTCGCTTCAGCGAATAGACCTCCGCCAAACTGCGCCGGTACGCGTCCGTTGCCGGGGCCGGATCGGATATCCCTTCCCTTGCGCCTCGTGGAATCGCGCTCCAGCCTTCCTGGCCGACGCGCGCGACCAGTTCGCGGTCGACGTTCAGCGCAAACATCGGGAGGCGGGACTGACGGACGAAATGAAACAAAGGCAGGTACAAGCCGGAGTCGTAGCCCCAAACCTCCCGCCAGCGAGAGGTCGCCAAGAAATCGGCTTCCGACGACTTGCCCTTTGACCAGGCGTCCAATGCGGGCTGGACCGCCCGCGGAAACATCTCGAAACCCACGGCGAGCTTGGATTGGTGGGCATGGAGCCCGGCAAGCGTGTGGAGCTGCCAACGATGGTGCTCGACTTTGTCGTGGCTTTCGCCGAGAAGCACGATCCTCCGTTTTGCCAACGACGCCATCAATTGTTCGGCGGAAAGCCTCGCTCCCGTCGCCGGGTCGAGCCAGGCGCCGGCTGTCCGGCAGGCCTGGCTCCGGTCTCCTGTCGATGCCAGGGCAACGGCCTTCCACGGCGGCTCGTTGACCCCCGCGACCCCGGTCGCCGGCAGAGCAAGAAACGCAGTGGCGAAGACCGCGCGCGCGCAAAGTCCCATCTGAAATATCCTCAACGTCTTGACCCGGGTTTGTCCCTCTTGGGCCTTGATACATACTATACCGGCGAGATGTGGCAAATCCGTTCGATCCTCGCACCTTTACCGGCCCATACGAGGACGATCTCACGAGAACTCGGTTAGACTCCCGTTAGGGCCGTGATACTCACCTGATGGGTTGCGAGCCAATCTTTCAACGCTTTGGTCTGGGTATCTCGACGTTCGGGACATTGGAAGGACACATCGGGACTGGGCGACACCTCGACCGAACCAAAGCGCGCCGATCGGGCGGTCTCGACGCAACGGCGGCATTGGCTTGAGAAGACCCGGGCCGCCTCCATGCCGTTTGCCGCGTGCTACTGATCGGCCATAGTGTCGGTGCCAGCAGTCCAAAAAACCATTGAGAAGCTGTCGCAGTATGTAGCATGATCAATTCTACCTGGACCCGCGGCGAAAAATACTCAACCAAGAATGTCGGGTCGGATGCAAAGGGAGGGTAAGGAAAATGACGGCTACGCTTTCAATCCACCCTGCGGTGGATCGTGGTCTGAAGCCCGGTGCGCCGGATTTTGCGGGCGGGACACTTGTGTGCCATTGCGCTCACGACCCCGTCGAGGTGACGATCAAGGGACAGTGTGCCCACAATCATGTCTGCGGCTGCACGAAGTGCTGGAAGCCCGAAGGCGCGACGTTTTCGCAGGTCGCGGTCGTGTCGCGCGACAACCTCAGCGTCACCGCCAACGAGGACAAGCTCGAGGTCGTGGACGCCTCCGCGGCCATACAACGGCATGCGTGCAAGGGGTGCGGCGTTCACTTGTACGGCCGCATCGAAAACCAGCAGCATCCGTTCTACGGCCTGGACTTCATACACACCGAGCTGTCCAAGGAGGAAGGTTGGGCGCCGCCTGAATTTGCCGCCTTCGTCTCCTCGGTCATCGAGTCGGGCACCAAACCCGATCAGATGGGTAACATCAGGACGTGGCTCAAGGAAATCGGACTTGAACCCTACGACTGCCTTTCGCCGCCCTTGATGGATGCGATCGCGACCCACACGGCCAAGGCGGCGGGCGTCCTGCGCGACTGATCCCGTGACCGCAGCAAGGTCTCTCTGGGGCAGTCGATCATTGCCTGTCTAAGGACGGCATACGCCTGAAGCTGCCTCTGACCGGGGGCGGATGATCAGCCCGGCCGTTTCGCCAAGCAGATCGGGGACGAATCTACAACAGCGTCGGCGACGCGGTTCGAGGTGGTCGGGCATCCGCTCTCGAAGGACCGGGGAGATCGCAGACGCTAACGAGGCGACTAACGCTACTAGCACAAACCAAGGGAGGCTAAGGACCATGGATGTACGCGCCGCGGTGGCGTTCGAGGCGGGCAAGCCGCTCAGCATCGAAACCGTGCAACTGGAAGGCCCGAAGGCGGGCGAGGTTCTG
>CAMYKD010000084.1 GCA_947258885.1 uncultured Kiloniellales bacterium
GTCGACGCGCGGGCGACGATCTCGAGCGTCTCGGCCGAGAACAGGATTTCCTGACCGTCATGGCCGGCGGCGGGGACATAGGCGCCGACGTCCTCTTCGCTCAGCGCCTCCAGCCGGGTCTCGAAGGCGACAGCCTGCTTGACCGCCGCCAAAACCACCTGATCCAGCCAGCCGCCTGTACTGCCGACCTTTGAAGTGTGACTCGAAGGAATCCGATATAATAGCCTTCGCCAACCTACCGAATTGTTTAAGTTGGGCTAGGAGGCCGCCGCATCTAGCGATCGGGGTACTGTCCGAATTGCCGCGGTTCTTGGGGCGGCTCGGCAGAGCTGAAGAAGTCGGCCAATTTGCCGAGCCAGGAGGTCGGCCCCTGTTCCTGCTTTCGGGCCTTGGCCGCGGCGTCGTGGGCGTCGGGGGAGGGCGGCGCCACCGCGGCCTTGCCGGGAGTCCCGGGCGCCTCGAGGCGCGTGGCGAGGAGGTGCGGCTTGACGGGGGGCTTTGGAACCAGGACAGCTGGCCCGGCCTCGAGCGCCCGCGCCTCGACCGGCGGCTCTGGAACCTGGACAGCCGGCTCGGCCTCGAGCGCCTGCGCCTTGATCGGCCGCTCTGGAACCAGGACAGCTGGCCCGGCCTCGACTGCCCGTGCCTCCACCGCCCGTGCCTCGAGCGCCTGCGCCTCGATCGCCCGTGTCTCGACCGCCGGTGCCTCGACCGGCGGCTTTGGAACCAAGGCGACCGGAACGGTCTCGGTCGGGCCGGTGCGCGCCGGAAAGACGGATACGACGGCACCGGCCACGACGAGGGCCGCAAGGACCCGAGCCGCGGCGTACGTCAGCTGGCCCGGCCGCCTCGGCGCCGCCGGTCCGGGCAACCGCGCTGGGTCGGCCCCGACGGTCATGTCCTCGACGGGTAGCGGCCAAACGCCGGCCGGGCGCGGCGGGGCCGGGCGCGCGGCCGGACCGGCATGGCCCGCCTCGACGTCGGGCGGCGGCGCGGGCCGCTCTGCCACGAGGCACTCCTGCGCGCGTTGCAGACAGGCCTGGATCGCCGTCTCGACCTGCCCGGGCGAGACGACGGCCTGTCCCGTCGCTTCGGCAATCTCCAGGGCGGTTCGGCACAGAACGTTGATCAGGCGGGGCACCCCCGTCGACGCGCGGGCAACCATCTCGAGCGCTTCGGCCGGGAACAGGATTTCCTGGCCGCCGTGGCCGGCGGCGGCGAGCCGGTGCCGGACATAGGCGCCGACGTCCTCTTCGCTCAGCGCCTCCAGGCGGGCCTCGAAAGCGACGGCCTGCTTGACCGCCGCCAGGCCCGGCTGCGCCAGCCGGGCCCCGAGCTCGCGCCGGGCGGCCAGAACGATCCGTACCAGCTTGCGCTTGGCCGTGCCGGTCCGCACGAGATCGCCCAGCGCCCGCAGCGTGTCGTCCGGCAGGGCCTCGGCCCTGTCGAGGAGCAGGGTCGGGGTCGCCCCCTGCTTCGCCTGCGTACTGCAATGCTTGGTCAGGGCGGACAGCCGCGCCGCATGGTCGGCGGCCGGATCGGCGAGGCCGAGCGCGGCGCACCAGGCGTCCACGAGCGCCTCGAAGGAGAGACCGTCCCTGCAGGCAAGCAGAACGCAGGGCTCGCCCAGGCGGCGGGCCTCGAGGATGTCGGTGAGCAGGGTCGATTTGCCGGTCCCGGGGGCGCCGACGATCAGGAACAAGCCCTGGCGTTCGCTCACATGAAAGACGAGCAGCTCGGCGCAGACCCGCTGCAGCGCGGCGTGCGGGTAGACGAAGCGCGGATCGACCGCCGCCTCGAACGGCGCCTCGCGGACGCCGAACCCTCCGCCGGGGCCGTCGGGGGCCGGTTCGCTTGCGATCCGCTGGGCGGCCGCCCTAGTCAACGGAGTAACACAGCCATTGGTTCAGCTTCTGCCGCGCGCTCGCATCGCTGATCTGGTCGAAGAAGCCGACGATCTGCGTCAGCTGGCGCGGCTCGAGCGCGTTCTCGCCGAGCCCGAGCCTGCGGCTCAACATGAAGATCGAGACGAACTGCAGCTGCTCGAGTCCCAGCGCCCGGCAGGCGATCGCGAGATTACGGCCCTCCTCGCCGTAGAGCACGCGCCGGACCGAGCCCGCGCTCAGGCCGGTCATGCGGCCGAACAGGGCCTCGGCGCGCTCGATCTCGCCCTGGCGCAGGGCCTGGACTAGGTGTTGCGCCCCGCCGCCGGCGGTCTCCTCGCCAAGGGTCGCCGCCGGCAGTCCGTCGGCGGAGGCGGAGCGCGGTCCTTGTCGCGGCGCCGCGGCCTTGCGGGGCTTCCGGGCCGTCCCGGGGCGGGAGGCCTTGCGCGCTTCCGCGCCGCCCTCCGTCCGTTCCGGCTGGATGCCGTCCGCGATGTCGACCGAGGAGGCGGGCCCGGCCGGCTGCCCGGCCGCGGGTTTGCCGCCGGTTCGCGGCGCCTGCCTGGATCGCGGGCTCGCCGCCGCCCGCGACTCCTTGAGCCTGTCGACCAGCGAGATGACGAAGCCCGACGACGAGTCCTTCCCGTTCTGGGCGAGCAGCGACCCGGATAGGGAGGCGACTTTTTTTCGCTTCTTGCTCATGGCGCCCATCGGCCAGCGGCTAGCCCGCGTGCGCAGCCCGCTTTGGTCGGGCCGCCTTGGGACCGCGTTGCGCGACCACGCGCCGCTGGTTCCGCTTCATGCGGTTCTTCAGGTACTTCCAGAGCGCGGCGATCTCCTCGGGCGAGCGTGACCTGCCGGAGATCTCCATGACGGCGCGTCCGTCGATCATGCTGGCGGCGAAGTCCGTGCGCTGATGCACGACGACCGAGGCGAGCGGGCCGTGCTCCGACAGGGAGATCGCGGCTTCGGTGGTGATCCGCGCGCGCGGGTGGGCGCCGTTTATGACGAAGACCAGCGGCTTGTCCAGGCGCTCGGCGATATCGACCGTTCGGCCGGCCGCCCTCAGGTCGTGCGGACTCGGCCGGCTCGGAATCACCACGATGTCCGCCACGTTGATCGCGTGGCCGATGGTCGAGGTGATGGCCGGCGGCGTGTCGATGATGAGCAACTTGATGCCCTGCTCGCGCAGCTTCTCGATGTGCTCGGCGAGCCGGGCCATCGAAGCCTGCACGAAGATCGGGGTTTCGTTACTGCGCTGCCTGCACCAGTCTGTCAGACTGCCCTGCCGGTCGGTATCGATCAGGGCCACGGGACCATCGCCCCTGCGTTCCGCCTCGACCGCAATGTTTGCCGCCAGCGTCGTCTTGCCCGAGCCGCCCTTCTGCGCGGCGAATGCCATCACTTGCATCGTCTCTCTACCTCCTTAAAGCGTCCCGAAACCGGGAGTTGGATGGTTTGCTCCGTAGTGCTCTCGTCGCAAGCGACCAAGCCGGCAAGAGCCTCATTCCCAACCCGGTTCGATGGGTGGCCGGTCCCCGGGGATCGATCGGTCGTGCGACTGTCCCTAGGTTCCATGACCGCCTGACGCCCCACGTAGGTCCCCTCATAATGTCACTGGCCGACTCCATGACATAGATATAGTATACGGCCCTGGCATGGTATGCAATATGTTGTTGCCGTCGATGTGACGGTATGCCATTGTGAGATGAAATCGCCGAGGTCCAGGCCAGTGCAAAGCGACCCGAACCGCCCGGCGACGAACCGGGCAGAGCGTTCATGACACCGGATTTCCTGCAGGACTGGTTCCGCAAGCCGGTGCGCCCGCGAGTTGTCGTGCTGGGCAACCAAAAGGGCGGGTCCGGCAAGTCGACGACCGCGATTCATCTCATCTTCGGGCTGATGAGCTGTGGCTATACCGTGGGCAGCGTCGACCTGGACGGCGACCAGGCGACGCTCACTCACTTCATCGAGAACCGCAAGCGCTTGGCGGCCTCGGGCGACGCGATACTGGGCATGCCCGAGCACCGGCTAGTGGAAAGCTCCCTGGAGCGCAGCGTGGCCGGCGCCGAGGAGGACGAGGCCGCCCAGGTCGCCGGGGCCTTCGCGGAGCTGCTCGACCAGGACTACATCGTGGTCGACACGCCGGGCAGCGACACCTTTCTTTCGCGTGTCGGCCATATCCTGGCGGACATCCTGGTCACGCCGTTGAACGACAGCTTTCTCGACCTCGACGTGCTGGTGCGCATCGGCCCGGACGGACAGGCGATTACCGGGCCGAGTTCCTACAGTCTCGCCGTGCTCGACCGCTGGGGCCTGCGCATGATGGTGGGGGGCCAGCCGCTCGACTGGGTCGTGACCCGCAACCGTCTGTCGCATCAACGCACGCGCAACCGCCGCCAGATGGAACAGCTGCTCGACCGGCTCGCACCCTCGCTCGGCTACCGTCTGGCGCCCGGCTTCGGCGAACGGGTGATCTACCGCGAGCTCTTCGCGCAGGGCCTGACCGTGCTCGACCTGAGCGCGCCGGCGCGCTGGCGCCTCGGCAACAAGAGCCACGCCGCCGCCCGCCACGAGGTCTGGGCGTTCATGAAATCGATCGGCCTCGCCGAGGAGCCGAGCGCCGGCCTGCGGCGGACCGCCACGGGCTGACGGCTTCGGGCGGTACTTACGCCGGCAGGTCCGAGGCCTTGTCGACGACCACGGCGAAGAGGTCGGCGAGACCCGCGAGGCTGGCGTCGTGCAGGCTCTCGGCCGGCACGATCCCGCCCGCCGCGGTCGGCAGGTCGCGGGTCGCCGCGGCGGCGCCCACCACCGTGCTCCGGTAGCCCAGGTCGAAGCCCGCGCGCACGGTCGAGCTGACGCACATGTGGGTCATGAAGCCGGCCACGATCAGGTCGGTCTTGCCGAGCGCCTGCAAGCGCTCGTGCAGATCGGTCTTGGCGAAGGCGTTGGGGAGGGTCTTGACCACCGTGGCTTCCTCGCCCAGGGGTGCGACCGCTTCGGCGATCCGGCCGATCTCCTCGCGCAGGTCGTAGGCTGAGCCCGGCCCCCCGTCGTGCACGACGTGGATGATCGGAGTGCCGGCCCCGCGTGCCCGGGCCAGCAGGCGCGCGGCCTCCTCGAGGGCCGCTTCGATGCCGCTCAGCCTCATCACGCCTGTCGTATAGGTGTTCTGGCAGTCGATCATGACCAGAGCGGACTCGCCGAGCCGGCAGGGCGCCGCCTCGCGTCCGGCAAGCTGCACCAGGGTCTTGGGTCGGGTCATCGTGTCGTCTCCCTCGTGGGCGGATTTCGCACCTTTGCTCCAGCATAGTCGTGCCGTCACGCAGGGCCAGCGTGAGTTCTTGCGGCTCGACATCACGGGACCTGCCCGAACCGGGAACCGGTGCGACGCACCGGGACTTGGCCTGGGCGGCATGTCTCCGGCAGCCGCCCCGGCTGAACCGTGCCGGGCCGCGGAGCCCGGGAGGGGCTACTTCAACAGGTCGATCTCGACGCGGCGGTTTTGCGGTTCCGCGGCGTCGTCGCGCGTCGTCACTCTGGGACGGGTGTCTCCGTAGGAGGCGAGGCCGATCTGCTCCGCCTTGATCCCGGCCGAGAGCAGGAGCTGCTTGACCGCCTCGAGCCGGCGCTCGGAGAGTTCCATGTTGTAGGCGCTGGGGCCGACCCGGTCGGCGTGGCCGCTCAAAGCGACCTTCGTGGCGGCGCCCGCCTTGAGCGCCGCCGCAGCGGCCTCGACCGTTGCCACCGCCTGACCGGTCAGCTTCGCGCTGTTGAAGTCGAAGAACACGAGGTAGCCGTCGTCCAACTTGGCCGACGCCGCGGCAACCGGTCGACCCATGTCGGTCTGGACTTGGGCCAGCGCCGCGTAGAACCGCTCCCGGCAGAGCGTAATGTCACCGGACTGGTGGTTCTCCTCCTGCTCCTGCAGCCAGCAATCAAAGCTGGTCTGCGACTCGGCCGCGGCCTCCGGAGTCCTGTTGCGCGCCCCAGCCTCGAGAGCGGAGGTCAGCTGCTTGCGGGCCTCGGTCAGCGCGGCGACGGTGTCCGGCGGCAGGCGACGGCTGTAGATCGGATCCGGGCTGACCTGCTCGTCGCCGGCGGCGGACAGGGCCTTGGTGGCGAAGTGACCGGAATCGATCCAGTCGTACTCGCCCCGCTCCGTGGTAGACAGCGCCATATAGTCGGCATGCAGATGGCGGTTGAAAGCCTGGCCCTCGGGGGTGGCGCCCCGGGCGGCCTCGTAGTCGTCCTCGAGACCCACACCAGCGGCGCAGGCGGCGAGCAGCAACAACACCGGGGCCACCGCCAGACCCGATACGAAGTTCGACATCCTATCCTCCCAAATTACCATCCGGCCCAAATACCAACTGGCGCGGTATCGCTTGCCGGATCGATTCCGTTTCTCAGTGCCGCATAGTGCCGAAGGCCGCCCGACGGTTCAAGACGGATCGGTCGAGCTGCCTTCGGGAACTTTCAACCGAAGGTAACGCCCGCCTCGACGATGTGTCCAGCGGTGGGAACGCCCCGCACTCGAGCCCCGCAATCGCTGCCGGACGTCCCCGGCGCTCGGCGCCTCGACGGCCGGATCCGCTTCACGATTAATTAACCACGGTTCGTTACCCAGGAGCAGTGTCCGGGGCGAGAACGCATCTTCGGTCTTCCCGCCTGCGGACGCCGAATGCGGCCAGCCCCGTGGTGGCGAGGTAATTTAGATGAGCGCCGATAAACGTTCCGTCGATCCACTCAAGATGATGCTCCTGGCCGAGACCAGTGCGCTGCGCGCGCTGCTCGTCACCATCTTCGCGGACAAGTTCCTGAAGGAACCCGACCCGCTCGGCGCGGCCAAGGTGGTCAGGAACATGTTCGCCCGAACGCCGACCCGGCCGCCTGCGGATGGCAACCTGGACCCGGCGATTTCGGATGTGCTGACCGCCATGACCGACGAGGCCATCGACGACATCATGGCCGCGGTCATCAGACGGGTCGAAGGCCTCAGGGTCGCCATCTGACGCACGACGGCGTGCCCTAGTTCGCCTTTGTCAGAGCCGCCAGCTCGCGGTCGTGGATCGAGGCGAGCAGGAGCTGCGCCGCGAGCGCACCGACGAGCGCCAGAAACATGTCCCATTGGGTGTCCCAAGGGTCGCCCTGGGTGGCTAGGAAGTGCTCCGCCGCCGCGCCGCCGAGCACTGCGGCCCACCACTCGAGCATTTCGTAGAGGGCGCTGAACGCCAGACAGACCGCGGCGACCAGGAAGAAGAGCCACTTGCCCGGCACGAGCGGCGCGCGGCGCAGCAGGATCTCGCGTGCCAGGATGGCCGGCACGAAGCCCTGCGCGAGGTGGCCGATCCGGTCGTAGTGGTTGCGGGAGAGGTCGAACAGGTCTTGCAGCCAGAACCCGAGCGGTACCTGGGCGTAGGTGTAGTGGCCGCCCAGGATCAGGATCAGGGCGTGCAGCAGCAGCAGGCGGTAGAGCAGCGGCGTCAGCGGAAAGACGCGGTAACTGGCGACCAGGACCGGCGCGCCGATCAGCACGGGAGAGACCTCCAGGACCCAGGTCAGACGGTCCGTCGGCCCAATTCCGGAAGCGGCGAGCGCGATGGCAGCGAGTGCCAGGAGGACGAGCGGTTCGATCTTCTTCCAGGCCATGCGTGGGTCCGAATCCGAAACGGCGCAACTAGACTATTCCCGGCGATTTTGGGGTACAACAGGCGATCGTCGGTACTCTTCCCGTAACCGGCTGCCTCGAGCGACGGAGGGCTTGGCGAGATGACATCCGAACGGCGCGCGATTGCCCGCGTTGTCGAAGCCATGGAGACGAGCGACGGTGCCGGGGTGCGCCTGAAGCGCAGCATCGGCGGGCCGAGGCTCGACCAACTGGACCCCTTCCTGCTGCTCGACGAGTTCGGCTCGGAGGAGGGTGCCGACTACATCGGCGGCTTCCCCGACCACCCGCATCGCGGCTTCGAGACCGTGACCTACATGCTGGATGGACTCATGCGCCACCAGGATAGCACCGGTCGGGGCGGCGTGCTGAAGCCCGGCGGCGTGCAGTGGATGACCGCCGGGCGCGGCATCGTCCACTCCGAGATGCCCGAGCAGGAGGAGGGCCTGATGCGCGGCTTCCAGCTCTGGGTCAACCTGCCGGCCCGCGACAAGATGTGCGCACCGCGCTACCAGAACATAGAGCCGGAGGACGTGCCGGAGGTGAGCCGCGAGAACGGCATCGTTGTGAAAGTGATTGCTGGCCGCTTCGACGGCGTGGCCGGCGCGGTCGAGGGCATCGCGGTGGACCCGGTGTACCTGGACGTGGCGCTGCCGGCCGGGGCGAGCTTCGAGCAAGCGGTGCCGGAGGCCCACAACGCCTTCGTCTATCCCTTCGAGGGCGCGGTCGAGGTCGGCGCCGCGGGGGCGGGCGAGGGACAGGTGGTCGAGGCGGGGCATCTGGCCGTGCTCGGGCCGGGCGGGCTGGTCGCGGTGCGCGCCGGCGAAACGCCGGGCCGCTTCATCCTGGTGGCCGGCCGGCCCATCGGCGAGCCTGTCGCCCGCTACGGCCCCTTCGTCATGAACACCCGCGAGGAGATCCATCAGGCCGTCCGCGACTACCAGGCGGGACGGCTCTAGCAGGCTGCCGAAAAACAGCTCGGGGTGTGTGATTCACCTTCTGTCGAGTTGATAGAAAGAGGCAGCCATGGCCACTGTTCGGAGGATCGGACCGTCTGTGCGATCGAGGCGGCGTCATGGTTGCCCGAACGCGGCTCGCGAGGCCTGAAGTTCTCTTGGGTGGTTCGGATTTGACTGCCCACCGTCGACGCAAGAAGGACTGACGGGGCGCATTAATCCAATCGATCAACCCACAACGATGCTATCATCAAAGTGCGTGTTCTAGGGGTCAAGGGCACGAAGTTAGGCATGAGGGGAGTGAACTAGGCCATCGTGAACGCACTTCGACGGCGCCTCGGGGCCTCGGCCTTCCTGTTGTTGCTCGCCCTGTCCGCTTGCGGGTCGCCGCCACACCATCCCAACCGGGTCCCGCTCTCCGGGGCGGACAATTTCCGAGACGTGGGCGGTTACCCCTCCACGAATGGGCAACGGGTCAAGATGGGTGTGCTCTACCGATCCGACGATCTCGCCGAGTTGAGTGGCCGGGACCTGGAGATGCTCGCCGAACTCGGACTAAGGCGGGTGTTCGATATGCGCCACCTGAGCGAACGGCTGAACAAGCCGGATCGCTTGCCGGGCCAAGACGGCATCGCCGTCTTCGAAATCCCGATCTATTTTCCGCCGCTCGACCGCAGCGAATCGCGCCGGAAGATTCTCGCCGGCGAGGTCGAAAAGGGCCATTTCGAGCAGCTCCTCATCGAGGCCAACCGGGCCTTCGCGCTCGATTATACGTCCCAGTGGAACGAACTTCTGCAGGGTTTGGTGGCGCCTGATGCGCTTCCGGCCCTGATCCACTGCGTCGACGGCAAGGATCGGACCGGGTTCGTCGTCGCCCTGATCCTTCGGGCGGTCGGCGTTCCAGAGGAGACGGTCCTCGAAGACTATTTGCTCAGCAACCGTTTTTTCCAGTCCAGGATCGATTGGTATGCGTTTCTCGGCTCGCTGGGATCCCTGTTCAGGGTTTCCAGCAGCGAGATCCGCCCCTTATTGGAGGTGAGGCGCGCGTATCTCGAGGCCGCCTTCGCGGCGATCGACGAGCGATACGGCTCTTTCACCGCCTATCTTCAAGAGGGGCTCGGTCTTGACGCCAAGACACTCGATCTGTTGCGCCTCGCGCTGCTCGAATAAACGAATGAGGCACGAGCGATCGAAGAGGATTGGGTGGCATCGCACCCGCCTCGGACTGTCCATCGCTCTTTCGTTCTGGCCGATGATCGTTCTCGGGCCGAGCGCGCTGGGCGGCGGTGAACCGGTCGACGTCCTGATCCGATCTGTCCCCCTCGACCCCGAGGATCCGGACGTGACCTCGCTAGGCCCTCTGCGCTGGTGCGGAAGCCTGGAGCTGACCTTCGGCAATCCGGAATACGGCGAGCTTTCGGACATTGTCCTGACGGCCGGCGGCACGCGCCTGTATTTTGTGGCCGATACCGGGCATTGGTACACGGCCAGGCCCGAATTCACCGCGCAGGGCCGGCTCGTCGGCCTTGCGGACGTCGAGGTTGGCCGGCTGAAAGGTCCGGACGGCCGGCCCCTGACCGCGGAGTTCGAGAACGATGCGGAGGCCCTCACCCGGCTGGCCGACGGTTCGATGCTCGTTGCCTTCGAGCGAAAGCACCGCATCCTGCACTATCCGCCCGGCGAACGACCGTTGGCGGGCGTGCCCGTGGTCTTCGCAAGGCCGCCGGAGCTGGACAAATTACCGAAAAATCAGGGCATCGAAGCGATGGTAGGGCTTGCCGATGGGCGTCTTCTGGCATTGGCCGAGTCCGAGGAGCGAGGCGAACTCCAGGGGTTCCTCTGGAAGCAGGACCACTGGAGCGCGATAGAACTCAGAGCATCCGGCGCCTATCGGCCCACCGCGGTTTCGGTTCTCCCGGGTGGAGACCTTTTGATCACTGAACGGCGTTACGCGCCGGCGACGGGCGTGTCGGTCCGAATCAGCCGTGTCGCGCACGCCGACATAGAGCCGGGCGCCAGGCTGGAGGGGGTCGAGATTGCGACCTTCCTGACGCCTCTGCTGTACGACAACATCGAAGGCCTCGCGGTCCAGGCCACGACCGAAGGATGGGTCAGGATACTCCTGGTCAGCGACGACAACCGCAATCCGGATCAGGAGACCTTGCTGCTTTGTTTCCTGCTCCAGGAATGACGGACGCGCGCGATCGCCTACTCGGTCAGCTCGCGGAAACGCCGGCCGGCGTAAACCGCGGCGAAGATCCAGACCACTATCAGCGGAATGATCACCGCGGAGAGCCAGCGGATGCTCGCGTATTCGACGAAGACAGTGGTGATTCCGAGGGATACGACGACGGCCACGGCCTTGGCAAAGCGCTGCACGAACATGTCGATGAAGGCTTTGGCCTTGTACTTCTCGTCCTTGGTCGTCGGCACATAGAGGGACTCTTTGGCGGACTGGTTGATCGAGTAGCTGAAGCCGTTGTCCGCGGTGTTGAGCAGGCTGCCGATCACCAGAATCGGCAGGGCCGCGTAGCCCGCCGAGGCCGCCAGGATGGCGACCGGCAGGACCAGAAGCGCCACGTGGACGCCGAGGCGGGACATGACGAAGCCGGTCAGCAGCAACTGCACCAGCAGGGCGACCGTATTGGTAACGGCGAAGACGATCGAGAACTGTCGCCCGATCGCTGGCCCTTCCAGGTAATGGGCAATGGTGCTGGTGAACTGGAAGTCGAGGATCGTCGAGACGATCTCGTAGAGGCCGACGATTGCCACGATGGACAGGAGATAGGGCGAGCGGAATACGAGCACCGCCCCTTCGACGGCGGGGTTGCGCGCGCTGGGTGACTTCTCTTGCTGTGGCGGATCCTGCGGCGCGCTTTCCGGCGGCGGATTGCGATCGACGATGCGCCCGGCCAAGAAGGCGACGGCGGCGATCATCAGTCCGATAGCAAAGCAGATCCAGAGCCATTGCGGGCGATCCACCTGGGCGATCAGGGCGGCGACGACATAGGAGCCGAAAACGCCGCCCGAGACGCCGCCCAGACCGACCAGCCCATAGAGTCGCTTGGCCGCATCGGGGGTCACGCTGTCGTTCAGAAAGGCGAAGAAGGTCGCCACCATCAGGGTCGAGAACAGGTCGCCGAAGAGGTAGAAGCTCCACACCGTGCCACCCCCGGGGGCGCCGAGCACAAAGCTGTAGGCGGCATAGCTGACCAGGAAGAAAGCCGTGAAAACGAAGCTGAGCTGCTGCCTGCGGAACCGGCGGGCGAGCCAAGTGAAGACGATCACGGCCGCAAAGGCGACGACCATGTTGAGCACCTTGGCGATCAGCTCCGCCTGCGGTCCCGACATGTGCCAGCCCAGCAGGTCGAATCCGCTTTGTTCATAGTGCTCGATGAACAGCGATTTCTTGACCGGCTTGAGGATCCAGAAGCTGGTGATGACCAGGAAGAAGTAGCCGAACATAAGCAGAGCGAGCGGTAGCTCGCTCCGGCGAACGTCGAGTATGGCCTTGAAGGCGCTTGCCTGTTTCACGCTCTGATCGGGGTCGCTAGAAGACCGGCAAGGTGCCGTCGTCGACCTCGGCGATCACTTGCTGGATGCGCTGCCAGAGATCGTCGATCTCGCCACTGGTCAGGCCCAACTGAACCGTTCCATCGGAGATCCGCACCCCCCGATTGGGATCGAGGTTCTCGCCGGGTGGAGCCGACATGAAGACGCCGTCGTCGTTCGTCTCGAGCTGGGCGACGACACCGAAGACGTCGAGGTCCTCGCGCTCGAGCTTGCGCAACCGATCGACCGATTGCTTGCGGAAGGCCGGGACGCGGATGACATCCCAGTTCGTCGCAAAGGGGTTGTGCGGCCAGGCGCGGAACGAAACGCCGTTGTCGACCACAAAGACCTGACGCCGGCTTTCGTCCTTGGACGCGAGCCAATTGCTGGGCTTTCCGTCGTGGTGGGAGACCAGGAAGGTGAGCAGACCGAGGTTGGCCATGAAATAGGCATAGTTCGGGTCTTTCAGAAATCTGACCTCCTCGTACAGCGTGTCCGGCTGCGTCACGTTCTGCAGCCACACCGACAGGTTCCCGAGCACGCAGTTCGTGCCCGGGACGCTGGGCGCCTTGTTCCTGTTTTTCTCCCTGGCCCTCTCGAGAGGTACGCAATACATCAGCGACGTCGGGACGACGTAGTCTTCCGGATCCAGGAACAGCCGCTGGACCTGATAGACCGCGATCTCTCTCCTGGGCGAGTTGTTATCCTGATCCAGCCTGGCGGGAATCGCCTCCTTCCATTTGAACGTCAGCTCTTTATCGATCGCTGCCAGGGACAGGGTGACCTCTGCGGCGCCCGTGATACCGGTGGCTGTCCGCTTTTCGCTCACCACCTTGAAGTCGCCCGTTGCCATTGCCCGGGGCAACTCTCTTTCGATTACGTGCGGGTGCTCGGGCCAGTTGGGGAACTTTTCGCCGCCTTGGGGCCGGGGCGCCTCGGTGAACTGTACCGGCGGACGCTCGGTCGGGGCCGGTGAACCGCAGGCTCCCAGGATGGCGATCAGGGCGAGCAGAGGTGCCGTAACGCCAAGACCTCTTCGGATTTCTTGTCTCAGATCCTGAGCCATGGTTGGGCCCCTCCTCAGCTAACCTCTGTCCAACGTCTCGGACCACACCAGCATCCGTCAACGATTCTTTCCGCTCGAAAGCGAGCGTCGGAAACGCTGAATTTGGAGTGCCGGTATCTTGATCCCCTTTTTTGTTCTGCGTTTACTCCGTTTCCGGGGAATGAACGCCCAGCCGGAGCGGGAATATCTTCGGTAAGATCCCCAGAATTAGAGACTACCGAGGGTATAAACGCATTGCCAACAGGAAAATCGAGCCGAACCGATGCCTCACGAGAGACAGCTCATGTTGAGCAGAGGGCAGGCGCTCGGCGGGCTCTGAGGCGTCATTGCCGTCTCGTGGCGAAGACGGTGAAAATGTTGGAGTTCAAATTGGTCAGCGGTTGTTCCACCGTAATTTCGGCGAGGCCGTGACTCCACAATAGTTCGGTAACGGTGTTCAATCGATCTTCAACGTCGTGCACCTCGATCACCGCCTGACGAATCCTGCCCCAATCGTCGTTTTCAATGCCGCGCAGAACGTCGAGCTCGGCTTTTTCGACATCCACCTTGAGAAAGTCGATGTGTTCTATTTCTCGCTGGCGAACGAACCGCGACAATGTCTGCATTCGACATCTGATTGCCTCTCCGCGAAGTGTCCTCCGCAGGGCAAAGTCGAGGATAGCGGAGCGAACGAATTCCGGTACCCAGCTCAGCCAGCGCAGCGCCAGGGGAGCTTCGTCGAGGTACATGATGCTGTCCAGAATGGACTCCTTGATCGTCCGTATATCGGCCTCTTCGTCCGGGTATGCGGTCGAGAGCACCGGAGCCCCGGGATAGTACGCGAAAGGGACCGTTTCCGGGGTGCTGGAAAGCCCGAAGCCGAGAGTCTCGATCTGCCCCATCGAGGCGTTGCGCTCGACGTTTGCGCAGAGCAGCTCGAATATGGCCCCGACGGGCTCGAAGGCAAAAACGCGGAGGTTCCGCGCACAGCGCTCGTACGCTGCCAGGCTGAACAGGCCGATGTTGGCCCCCACGTCGAAAATCGTGTCACCGGGCCTAACTTCTATCCCATTGGAGAAGTAACTTTCGATCTCGAGTCTGACGAGCGGCACCTCGTGCTTCTGCAGGCATGAGACGATCATTCCGTTCGGAAGCGATACGTTCACCGGCCTCCTTCTTCGGTCGGGGGCGGCCCTCTGACGGACGTTCGTCGGCCAGCACGGCGAATCGGGAATGCTTTTGAAAGTCACGATAGTCCGCTCGGTCCGGGAGACGGCCAGATTTCGAGCCACCCCCATTGCTCCTGGCTAATCCATAACCCTATCGATTTCGACAAGACGGCATCCTGAAGAACACCGCCGATCAGGATTGGTCTAGCTCGTTTGGTGCTCCGAGCATGCAAACCTGGTTACCCGAAGCACGACTATCTGCTTAGCGTTTTGCGCAATTCGAGACAATAGCTTATGTGTGCCGGCGGCGGAGACAGTTCTGGCTGTCGGCAGTCGAAGGGATGGCGGGAAGTTCGGGGACTGGGCACAGGGCTCTGGCCGATTGCCGCGAAACCCCCTACCTGTCGAAGATCGAGGCACCCATGAATGGGATTAGACCACGCGATAGCACCGCTCTAATGTGGCCACAGACCGGGGCAGGGCCTTCGCGGCGAGCGACACGCTGGAACAGGCAAGGGAAGCGCGGAATGGCGCCCGAGGGGCAACAGGCGAGTCCGATTATGGGCTCGCCGGTATGAGACCCCCGCCGGACCTGGCCGCCGCGCGCCAACGATGGCGGGCCGATCGGCCCGGGTTTGACCCGGCCCGGCTGGTCTTCGTCGACGAGACGGGGAACGCCGCCAACATGGCGCGCCGCCATGGGCGGATCACCGCCCCCTTCGTCATGAACGCGCGCGAGGAGATCCACCAGGCGGTCCAGGACGTCCAGGCGGGACGGTTCCGAGCCGCGAAGGGGGCGGGATCGCCCCACCGTCGGGGCCACGCCCCGGTCCGGGGCGCCCCCCGCGCCCATTGCCCGGGCGGTAGACGTGAGCAAACGACCCCATGCACGGCAAAAGTTCGTTTGATTTCAATAGATTGCAGGGCGATCTTAAGGTGAAGATCAGGCCGTAAGTCATTAAAAAGAAACAAATTTTACTGTAGAGACGCTGCCCCAAACCCTCGCCCTTCGGGAGAGGGAGGGGCCCGCGTGGCCTTGGCCGCGTGGGAGGGTGAGGGCGCGTTGTTTCGGTCTGACGGTCCAGACATTCCCGCGCCCCGACACCATGGCACCAAACCAACCCGCCCTCACCCCGACCCTCTCCCGACGGGCGAGGGGGCGAGACAGGGCACCTGGGCGGGCGCGGGCAAACAGAGGCGACGCGATGCCACTTTGTTCTTGACAATGGCGCAAAAATAGGGTATATATCCTATCATCGGAAAATTTGGGGGAGAGAGGCCATGGCGAGCGAGGCGTTTCCGGGCGAGGACGACGCCCTGGTCCGGAACTGGCTGGGCGGGCTCGTGACCCGCGGGCTCTGTCTGCCCGAGGGGCTCACCGTCGAGCAGGCCGCCCGGGAGCGCGAGGGCGCGCGGGCGGCGGCCGAGGACCTGTCGGAGGAGCTGGGCGGCGAAGACCGCGGGCTCGAGGCGCAGGTCCTGGCCGCGCAGTTCGTCTGCGCCCATGCCGCCGCCATGGACTGCCAGGCCGAAGCCAACCGCCGCGACCTGCCGCCCCATGCCCGCGCAACGAGCCAGCGCCTCGCCCGCCAGCTCATGGCGCTCACGACCAGCCAGGTCCACGCCCTCTGCCGCCTCCGCGCCGAGCGGCGCAAGGACCGGGAGCAGGCCGCGCGCCTGGCCGAGCGCGAGGCCGCCCAACGCATCAAGGCCCGCGCCGCCGACACCCGCGCGATGATCACGGGCTTCGAGCAGACGCTGAAGGACCTGGCCCGCGCCGAGCGCGGGGCCCAGGACCGTGAGGCGCCGGCCGCGCCGGACGGCGGGTTCGAAGCGGAGCTCGACAGCGACCTGGACGGGGGGCTCGACGGCGATTTCGCGGGCGACCTCGAGCACGATTTCGCGAGCGGCCCGCCGGACCCCGCCGGGCCCCGGCCCCTGGGCGCCGGCGTGCCGGAACCGCCGCCCGAACCGGCGCCGCCCTTGAACCGCCGGCAGCGCCGCGCGCTCGCGCGGCTGCGGCGGAGG
>CAMYKD010000085.1:0-16238 GCA_947258885.1 uncultured Kiloniellales bacterium
TGGCGGATCAATGTGTGAAGCGCGCTTGCCCCGTTAGAGCATCGCAAAGCCAAGACCGATCTCGCCGACGCCGCCGTCCCGACAGGGACATCTCATCCGCTCTCGCGGAATTCTAGGATGTTGTTTTTCTAAGCTGCCGCCTCCTTGTTTGACCAAATGAAGTCGGTTCCATCGCGCCACATGCGATGCAGGATGACCGCCAGCTTGCGGGCCACGGCGACCTTGGCCTTCTTGAAGCCGATGCGTTTCCACAGCCTGTGACCCCAGGCTTTGAGCTTGCACCATTGCGCCACCCGGGTCAGCAGCACGCCGGCGGCCTCGAAGAGGTAGGTCCTGACCATGGCATCGCCGCATTTGGAGATCCGGCCGCTCCAATCGACCTCGCCCGAGGCAAAGCGGCGCGGCGTCAGTCCCAGGTAGGCGCCGACAGACCTGGAGCGCCGGAAGCGGGCCGGCTCGTCGATCGCCGATCGGAAGGCCAAGGCGGTGATTGGCCCGACCCCCGGCACCGTCATGGCGCGCCGGCTGTCAACATCGTTCCGTGCCAGGCCCAGGAGCTTGCGATAGAGGTCGGCGCTCTCTCGGCGCACGCGCTCACGAATCTCTAGAAGGGGGCGAACCGCTTCCCACAAGAGATCCGGCGCGCCTACCAGCTCTTCGACCCGGCGACGGAAGACCTTGCCACCGGCTTTGCCAATGACAAGACCCTGGTTCTTCAGCAGACCACGGATCTGGTTCTCAAGATCGCACGTGATCTTGACCAACTGGGCCCGGCTGTTCAGGACCGCCCGGACCTCATGACACGGCAGGCTCTTGACCTGGACCTCCTTGTACCAGCCACACTGCATGATCCGAGCCAGGCCCACGGCATCGTTCCGGTCGGACTTGTTGATCTGCAGAGACAGCGCCGCCTTGGCGTGACGGGCATCCATGCAGATCACCGGCAAGCCAAGGGCGCGCAGCTCGTGCCAGAGCCAGGTCGCGGTCGGGCCGGTCTCGAGACCGATGCGCTTCGCGCTCCCCGCCTTCGCCTCGATGAACTTGGCAATCGCCGCCGGCTCCGAGGTCACCGTGCCTTCGCTCACGATCTCTCCCTTGCCATCGACCACGCAAATCGACGTCTCCTTGAGCGACACGTCCATTCCAACATACAGTTCCATAGCTGCTCTCCTGATCCTTCGTTGCACTGAAGCTGGCCAAGGCCAGACTTCGCCAGATTACGGAGAGCAGCGCCCCGCATCGACTGGGCTCATCCCAATCCCCGAGTTACGCCATGTGTGAAAACGCTCGTTTAGGAAGGCTCGAGATTGGCCGCGACAGATCTTGTCATGAAATTGGAATTTCGCCGGTTTCGCGCCGAAATCGGCTTCTTGGGCGGCGAGAATGCCGCATGACGGGCCTTTAAGTGGTCCGACGACAGCGAAAGAGGGGATCTATGCCCCCATCGCTTGGATCAGCGGGCGGATGCCAAGGATGTTCATGACCCGAGTGAGATTGTAGGCCAGCACGCTCAAAGCCATTTCGGTTTTGACGTTGCCCAGCCGCTTCATCAGGAAGTGGGTTGCACCGAGGCGCATCTTGATGGTGCCGAAGGGGTGTTCCACCGTCTCGCGGCGCTGGCGCATCGCCTCAGGCGTCTCGTCCAGGCGTCGCTGCATATCCTCCACGAGCTGTTCATGTTCCCAGCGGCTGATGCGCCGTTCCTTGCCCGTGGTGCATTGGCCTTTGAGGGCGCAGCTGGTGCAGGCATCCGTCCAGTAGCGGCTGACAACCAAGCCGGCTTCCTCCGTCACATAGCGCCAGGTCAGGACCTCGCCGGCCGGGCAGATATAGGCGTCTTCATCGGCCAGGTAGCGAAAGTCCTGCTTGACGAACATGCCCTTCTTGCGACTGCCCGACCTTTGCGGCTTGGGCAGCGTCGGCGTGACACCCGTCTTGGAGCATTCCAGGATCTGCTCGGCGCTGAAATAGCCTCGGTCGGCGACCACATCGAGTTCGTCCACTTTCAAGGCCTCCTTGGCCCTTTCCGCCATCGGCGCCAGTTGGGAAGTGTCATTGCCGCTCTGCACCACATCATGGGCGACGATCAGGTGATGATCCGTCTCCACCGCCGCCTGGACATTGTAGCCGACCACGCCCGAGCCACGCCCACTGGTCGCCATTGAGCGAGCATCAGGGTCCGTCAGAGAGATTTGCTCGTCCGGCCTGGCGAGCATCTCGGCTTCTAGCGCCTTCAGGCGCCCCATCTCCTCTCGTAGCTTGTCGGTCTTGTCGTGCAGACGATCAACGCGAGAGGCAATCGCCGCCGTCGGCTCCTGTCGGTCGGCGCTGTCGAGCTGGTGCAAGTAGCGCTCAACGCTCTCCTCGATCTGCTTCATGCGCCGCGCCATCTTGGCCTTGGTGAAGTTCCGGTCCCGATTGTTCACTGCCTTGAACTTCGAGCCATCAATGGCAACGCTGGCCACCGACAGAAGTCCGATCCGCCGGCAGAGTTCGACAAACTGCGAACAGACCGCGCGGATCGCAGGCCCATTGTCCTTGCGAAAGTCCGCGATCGTCTTGTGATCCGGTACCAGGCGACCCGTCAGCCACATGACCTCCACATTGCGCCCGGCCTCACGTTCCAACCGACGGCTCGACTGAACCCGGTTGAGATAACCGTATATGTAGAGCTTCAAAAGAACCGAGGGATGATAGCCCGGGCGACCCGTCGCCGCAGATGCAGCGCGCTCGAAACCCAGTCCCTTCAGGTCAAGCTCGTCAACAAAGGCATCAACGATACGAACCGGATTGTCCTCATAAATCCAATCCTCAAGCCGATCCGGAAAGAGCGTTACCTGGCTGCGATCCGTCCCCTCAATAAAGCGATCCATAGGCCCCTCCGATCACTCGAAGGACTATACCCCATGCCCGCGTTTTCACACAGCCAGGGTCATCTCCGGGCGTCACTGACGCGCTCCAACTTGGTCCGCAGTCAGGGCCACAGCCGACGAAACGGGCGGATAGCTTACCGCCCCAAACTCACTGTTGCGGAGGGCGCCTTGTGGCAGCCGGGTGCAGCCGGAACGCGACCTTCTAAGTTGCGTCCCCGGGCGCTGGTGCCGCCCTTGGCGAAGCGGCCTTTGCCAGGCTCTCGCCCTCGGTCACGGCGTCGATATAGACGGGCTCGCCCTGGTCCTTGAGGAAGCGGACCACGGCCTCGACCTCTTCGTCGGAGATGAAGGCCCCGTGGACCCGGATGAAACGCCCGCCACCCGCCATGTACAGCATGTCGCCCTGCCCCAGAAGTTGCTCGGCGCCGCCCTCGCCCAGAACCGTGCGGCTGTCGATCTTGGAGGTCACCTGGAAGCTGATGCGGGTGGGAAAGTTGGCCTTGATGGTGCCGGTGATCACGTCGGACGACGGACGCTGGGTCGCCATTACGAGGTGGATCCCGGCCGCCCGGGCCATCTGCGCGATCCTCTGGACGGCGGTTTCCACTTCCTTGCCGGCGGTCAGCATCAAGTCCGCGATCTCGTCGACCACGACGACGATGTGCGGCAGCGGATGTGCCGGACCGGCGGCCGGCTCGCCCGTCTCCGGGTCCGATTCGCCCTGCCCGCCGCCGGACTCCTGTTCGCGCGTCTTCTCTACGCGGGCGTTGTAGCCCGCTAGGTTGCGAACGCCGAGCTCCGACATGGCCTGGTAGCGGAACTCCATCTCGCGCACGGTCCACTCGAGCGCGGCCACGGCCTCGTCCGGATCGGTCACGACGGGCGCCAAGAGATGCGGAATGCCGCCAAAGGCCGTCAGCTCCAGCATCTTCGGGTCGATCATGATGAAACGGCATTGGTTCGGGGTCAGCCGGTAGAGCAGCGACAGGATCATGGTGCTGATCCCCACCGACTTGCCCGATCCGGTGGTGCCGGCGACCAGGAGGTGGGGCATCGCGGCCAAGTCGGCCACGACCGGGCCGCCGCCGATGTCCTTGCCCAGGGCCAGCGTCAGGCCGGGCGGCGCATTCGCGTAGTCCTCCGATGCCAACAGCTCGCGAAGCGGCACGATCTCGCGGACCTTGTTCGGGATCTCGACCCCCAGGACCTTGCGCCCCGGAAGGGCGGCAATGCGCGCCGAATCCGCGCCCAACGAGCGGGCAATATCGTTGGCGAGTCCGACCACCTGCGACGATTTGACGCCGGGTGCGGGCTGGAACTCGTAAAGCGTCACGACCGGCCCCGGCCGTATTTCGACGACCGTGCCTTTGACGCCGAAATCCGCGAGCGCGGATTCCACCAACTCCGCGCCGCCTGTTAGCTCCTTCTTTTGCGAGCCCGCTTTCTTGCCGCCGGAACGATGGGCCGCAAGAAGCTTGAGCGTGGGAAGGCGATAGTCCTTGGCCGGTCCGAAATCAGCGCGCGTGTGGCGCCTTGACTTGTTACGATTTTCCGCCGCCTTTCCACGGCGCGGCGCGGTCGCTGCCAATGTGACGGGCTGCGACACCTGGCTCTCTGAGCCAATCCCAGGAGTGCCGGAATCGGCGCGCGATCCTCCCAGCCGATGGAATGCCCCGGTTACCCGGTCCACCCATTGCCCGAGATTTACGCTGCCGCCCAGCGCGACGTGGAGCCCCGCAACCGCGAGCAGGGCTACCAACAGGCCGATCCACTGGACGTCGAGGCCGATCACCGCCGTGGCCTTGGGGATCAGCGCTTCGTACAGCACGTCGCCGATGACGCCGCCATTCAGCACGTTCGTCTGCGGCCAGTCCGGGAACGGCCGCAAGGAGGCAAGGGCAAGGGACGCCAGGCCCAACACCAGTGGGGCGGCGATCAGCAGCTGTCCCGGCCGAGTGAGCTGCCTGCGGGTGCCGAGTTGCCAGCCCCAGCCGACGAACAGCAGGCCCAGCAGCCAGGAGGCTGCACCCATGCCGTGGTAGAGGTGATCCGCGGTCACGGCGCCGGGCCACCCAATCAGGCCGGACAGCGTTGCGCGCCAACCATCGACGGAGCTCGGATCCGTCGGATTGTGGCTGGCCAGCGCCGCCATGCAGGTGAGCCCAATGACGATAAGGATGAGACCAATGACCTCAACCCCCCGGCGACCGAGGAATGCGGTCATGCCAGAGGATGGCACGGCGGGGCTCGCGACTGTGTCTCTAGGGCTTACCATTACGCTCTCCCTAGACATTTAATAGCGAGGACTAGTTGCTGCTTTATGAAGCCGTACCCCTACTGCAAGTGGACTCTCGGAAGGGGTCCGTTACTGTGCGCCTTGGCACGGTTCGCAGCAGGCGGATATCAGGCTGAAGCCAGAGCGACAGGGGTCACTTCGAACCGGGAAACTCCAGCGTCCGAGCGCGCCGGTCACCAGCGGTGGTGATGGTGATAGGCCCCCCGAGCTTTCCTCGGTGGGAACAGGTCGAGCCGCGACAGTATTGCGAAATCATGTTGGTTAAGAAATCACAAAAATACAGCTTTAATAAGATTGAACAGGGTTCGCCACTATTTGAGATTGGGACGGTGCGAACCTCTACGAAGGATCGTTCACCGTGAAGCTCGCAGGCAGCTAAGACAGCGGATCGCCGGGGCCCGGCAGGATTTCGCCACGAGGACAACTATCCGCTCTGACCGGTTCTGGGCGGAGGAGGAGTGGTGCGCGTCTACGTCTGCAGGATTGCCCGGCTCCCCAACGCGGTGCTGACCGCCGGGGTACAGACTTCTGACAGTTCCTGTCTCGCTCAGCCGCCCGTAACTCGCGAGGCGCAATTGCCGAATGTCGCTTTCGGGTTTGACCGTCCACAACGTGACCCCTGAACGGCCGCTTTCTGATCCGAAAACAGTCCCCGGGCCAACCGGTCCGATCGGCCGTTCCTGGCCGTTCGGACGCGGCCGATTTCCGACTGCCCACCACCAGCAATTCCCTTGGCATCACATCGCCGATGTGTATGATGGCGCGCCAATCGATTTACGGGTCATTTCCCAAGGGGTTGGCATGGATATCCGCGAGGCGCTCACCTTCGACGACGTTCTTCTCGTCCCCGCGGAATCCGCCGTCCTGCCCAGCCAGACCGACATTCGAACCCGCCTCACCCGGTCGATCGAGCTCGGCATTCCGCTGCTCTCGGCCGCCATGGACACGGTGACCGAAGGGCGCCTGGCCATCGCCATGGCCCAGGCCGGCGGCATCGGCGTGATCCACAAGAACCTGGACGTCGCGGCCCAGGCCGACGAGGTCCGCAGGGTCAAGAAGTTCGAAAGCGGCATGGTGGTCAACCCGGTCACCATCCATCCCGACGAGCCGCTGGCCAACGCGCTCGCCCTGATGGAGAGCTGGCGCATCTCGGGCATCCCGGTCGTCGAGCGCAAGTCCGGGCCGCTGGTCGGCATCCTGACCAACCGCGACGTCCGTTTCGCCCAGGATCTGCGGCAGCCGATCAGCGAGCTGATGACCCGAGAGAACCTGATCACGGTCAGCGAAGGGGTCGGCCGCGACGAGGCCAAGCGCCTGCTGCACCAGCACCGCATCGAGAAGCTGCTGGTGGTCGACGGCGACTACCGCTGCATCGGGCTGATCACGGTGAAGGACATCGAGAAGGCCGAGGCCCATCCCAATGCCTGCAAGGACGAGAAGGGCCGCCTGCGCGTCGCCGCGGCGACCGGCGTCGGCCGGGACGGACTGGTCCGGGCCGAAGCCCTGCTGGAGGCCGGGGTCGACGTCGTCGTGGTCGACACGGCGCACGGCCATTCGGCCGGCGTCATGGACGCCGTCAGCGAGGTCAAGCGGCTATCGAACGACGTACAGGTGATTGCCGGCAACGTCGCCACGGCCGAGGGCGCCCGCGCGCTGATCGACCACGGCGTCGACGCGGTCAAGGTCGGCATCGGGCCGGGCTCGATCTGCACCACCCGGGTGGTCGCCGGGGTCGGCGTGCCGCAGATGACCGCGCTGATGGATACCGTGGAGGTCTGCCGCAGCAGCGACACGCCGGTGATCGCCGACGGCGGCATCAAGTTCTCGGGCGATATCGCCAAGGCGATCGCCGCCGGCGCCGACTGCGCCATGGTCGGCTCGCTCCTGGCCGGCACCGACGAGAGCCCCGGCGAGGTCTTCCTCTACCAGGGCCGCTCCTACAAGTCCTACCGCGGCATGGGCTCGCTCGGCGCCATGGCGCGCGGCTCGGCCGACCGCTATTTCCAGCAGGAGGTGGCCGACACGCTCAAGCTGGTGCCCGAGGGGGTCGAGGGGCGGGTGCCCTACAAGGGCCCGGTCGGCAACATCATTCACCAGCTCGTCGGCGGCCTGCGCGCCGCCATGGGCTATACCGGCAACGCCACCCTGCCCGACATGCAGCGCGGCTGCCGCTTTCTCAAGGTCAGCGCCGCCGGCCTGCGCGAGGGGCATGTGCACGATGTCGCGATCACCCGCGAGGCGCCCAACTACCGCAACGAGGTGTGACCCGATCGGCCGCTCCAGTCCCGGTCTGAACGCCGGCTTGGCGCCATGACACCGGCCGCCCGAATCCAGGCCGCGATCGACCTCCTGGCCGAGATCGAGGCCTTGGACGCGCCGGCCGACGGCTTGGCGCGCGGGTTCTTTCGCAAGCGCCGCTACATCGGTTCCAAAGACCGGCGCGCCGTCGCGGACCTGGTCTACGGCGTGCTACGTGCCCGCGCCCGGCTCGACTGGTGGATCGCGCGCGCCGCGCCTGCCGCCACGGGCGTCCGCGGCCGCACGCTGGCCCATCTGGTGCTCGACGGGCGGCGCAGTCCCGAGGACCTGGCGGCGCTGTTCGACGGCGGCGGCTATCATCCCCCGGCGCTCGGCCCCGAGGAGCGCGCGCTCGCCGCGGCGCTTCGGGACTGCGCCCTGGACCACCCGGAGCAGCCGGACTGGGTGCGCGGCGAGCTGCCGGAATGGCTGCTGCCGAAGCTCGGCGAGACCTTCGGCGACGACCTGGCGGCGGAGCTGGCCGCGCTGGCGCGGCAGGCGCCGCTCGACCTGCGCGTCAACAGTCTCAAGGCCGATCGCGCCGGGGCCGTCGCCGCGCTGGCCGCCGAGGGCATCGAGGCCCTGCCGACGCCGCTCTCGCCGCTCGGCCTCCGTGTGGCGGGGCGGCACACCCTGCCGGGCCTCAGGGCCTTCCGGGACGGCTTGGTCGAGGTGCAGGACGAGGGCTCGCAGCTGGTCGCGCTCCTGACCGACGCCCGGCCGGGCCTGCGAGTCGCCGACTTTTGCGCCGGGGCCGGCGGCAAGACCCTGGCCCTGGCCGCCGCGATGAGCGACCGGGGCCGGCTGGCGATGCTCGATACCGATGCCCGCCGGCTCGAGCGGGCGGGGCCGCGGCTCGCCCGGGCCGGCATTGCCGTCGCCGAGCCGCACGCTCTCGAAAGCTCGGAAGATCCCTGGCTGGCCGAGCAAGCGTGCGCGTTCGACCGGGTCCTGGTCGACGCGCCCTGCTCGGGCTCGGGCGCCTGGCGGCGCAACCCGGACGCCCGCTGGCGGCTTACGCCGGAGCGCCTGGAGACCTATGTTCGGGTGCAGGGCGAGATCCTGACCGCGGCGGCCCGGCTGGTCGCTCCCGGCGGCCGCCTGGTCTATGCCACCTGCTCCCTGCTGCCCGAGGAGAACGGCCGGCAGGTCGGCCGCTTTCGCCCGGCCCACCCGGACTTCGCGCCGCTGCCGCTGGCCGGGATCTGGGAGGAGACGGTGGGCGGCGCCTGTCCGGCGGCGGACAGCGAGCTGCTGTTGACGCCGGCGCGGTACGGTACCGACGGCTTCTATCTCGCCGTGCTCGAGCGGCGGGCGGGCCCATGAGCGGGGTCACGGTGCGCGAGGCGCGGGCGGAGGACGCGGCGGGCATCGCCCGCGTCCACGTCGAGACCTGGCGCGCCGCCTATGCCGGTCTGGTGCCCGATACCTACCTGGTGGGCATGAGCGAGCAGGGCCAGGCTCTGGTCTGGCAGAGACTGCTGTCCAGCCGGGGACGCGAGTCGGTCCTGGTAGCCGAGGGTGCGACCCCGGACGGCCCGCAGCTCGTCGGCTTCGGCAGCTTCGGCCGGGCGCGCCGCGGCACGCTGCCCTACAAGGGCGAGATCTATACGCTCTATGTGGCCGGCGACTGGCAGGGCAGGGGACTCGGCCGGCGCCTCATCGGGGGCATGTTCCGGGCGATGGTACGGGACGGCCTGCCCGACGCCTTTCTCTGGGTGCTGTCCAGCAACCCGTCGCGGTTCTTTTACGAGGCCATGGGCGGCAACCGAGCGGCAACGCGCCAGGAGGCCTTCGCCGGCACTCTGCTCGACGAGACCGCCTACGCCTGGCCGGACCTCGGCGGCTGGCTGGCCAGCTATTCGCGCACTAGCCGAAGCTCCTGAACCACAGCGCCGTCGCCGGGGTAAAGGAAACGAGCAGCAGAACCACGAACATCGTGGCGATGAACCACTTGCCGTAGATCATCGCCTCCTCGATCTTCAGGCCGGTGGTCGAGCAGACCGTGAGCAGGACCGAGGCGACCGGTGGAGTCTGCTGGCCGATGCCCAGGTTGAGGCAGACGATCACCCCGAAATGCACCGGGTCGAGCCCAATCTGCTGAGCCAGCGGCATGAGCAGCGGCACGACCACGATGATCGCCGCCGAGGCGTGCAGGAACATGCCGAGCAGCAGGAGGAAGACGTTGATCAGAAGGATCTGGGCGACCCAGTTCTCGGTCACGCCGCCGAGCGCCGAGGCGACCTGCTGGGGCAGCTGCTCGTTCGCCAGGAACTGGCCGAGAACCGCCGAGCCGCCGACGATCATCATGACCACGGCGGTTTGCCGCGCCGTGGTGACGAGCAGGTTGTAAAGCCGCCTGAGCGTCAGGTCGCGCGACAGAACCCAGCCGAAGACCAGGGCCGCCGCCACGCCGATGCCCGCGGCCTCGGTCGGGGTTACGAAGCCCAGGATCAGGCCGCCGATCACGACCACCGGGATCATCAGGGGAACCACCGCGCGCCACAGCGCGACGCCCAGGCGGCCGAGTTCGAAGCGGCGGTCGACCGGATGCCCTTCCTTGAGGGCGAAGACGTAGCTGGCGGCCATGAAGGCGCCACCCAAGATGACGCCGGGCACGATGCCGGCGATGAACAGGTCCTTGATCGAGGTGTTGGTGGTCACGCCGTAGAGCACCATGGGGATCGACGGCGGGATGATGATGCCGAGCGTGGCGCTGACCGCGGTGATCGAGGCCGCGAAGCTTCGCGGATAGCCCTGTTTCTCCATCTCCGGCACGAAGATCTTGCTCATGACCGCGGCGTCGGCGACCGCCGAACCCGACATTTCGGCCATGAACATGCTGGTCACCACGTTGACATGGCTGAGTCCGCCCCTGATCCAGCCGACCAGCGCGGCGGCCAGGCCGATGACCCTCTCGGATATGGTCGTCGCACTCATCAGCTCGCCCATCAGGATGAACAGCGGGATCGCCAGCAGGACGATGGAGTTGGTGCCGAAGAAAAGCTGGATCGGCACCATGATGAGGTTGATGTCGGCCAGATACATGGCGGTCGCGGCGGTGACCATCAGCGCGAAGCCGATCGGCATGTCCAGCAGGATCAGGGCGAACAGCAGGACCAGGACCAGCCAGGCCACGGGTCACTCGCCCCGCCGGCGCGAGGCCGTCCGGTCGAGGATGCGCAGAACAATGGCCAGCATGATGGCGGCCGCCGTCATCGGCAGGACGATCATGAAGACGCCTTGGGGGATTTCCGCGGTCTCGATCTCGCGCGCGCCGTCGAAGCCGATCATGCGGATCGACAGCCAGAACACCATGGCGAAGAAGAACAGGAGAGCGGCGTCGACCGCCGCCCGCACCATGGCGCGCGGCCGCGGCGGCAGCCGCTCGACCAGCAGGCCGAAGCTGATGTGCCGGTCCTGGCGCAGGGCCAGGTAGGCGCCGAGGAAGGCGATCCAGACCAGCATGAAGCCGGGGACCTCGTCGGCGGTCACGCTGACCGGCGCAAGGAGGCCGTCCAGCAGGCGGTAGGGAGGCGCCAACCAGGGCCAGGCCTCGGCGCCGTACCGCAGCCAGTCGAGCACCACGTAGCGGTAGAAGACATTGAGGCAGATAGCGCCGGCCGAGGCCGCCACGAAGACGGCTGCCAGCGCGCCGAAGACCTTGTCGATGATACGCAGAAGCAAGGGCGCGGCCTCACCGGGTATAAGGGGGCCGGCGCCGTTCCGGCGCCGGTCGCCCCCGTCGGCCGTGGCCTCAGCGAGCGGCTTCGACCAGTTTCAGCCAGGCATCGCCCTGACTTTGCAGATAGGTGTCGTAGACCGGGCGGGTCGCCTTCTGGAAGGCGGCCAGATCGACATCGACAATATCGGTGGTCTTCTTCATCTGCTCGAAGTAGCGCGCCTCCAATTCGGCGGATTTCTCGTAGGCCGACTCGGTGATCGCCTTGCCGACCTCGTCGAACACCTCCTGCTGCTCGGCCGTCAGGCTGTCGTAGAAGGTCTTGGAGGCGAGCAGGAAGCTGGGTGTATAGACATGGCGCGTCAGGCTCAGGTACTTGGCCACTTCATAGTGCTTCTGCTCGTAGAAGCCATAGGTCGCGGCCTCGGCGCCGTCGACCACACCGGTCTGCAGCGCGGTGAAGGTCTCCGCCCAGGATACCTTCTGGGGGGTTGCGCCCATGGATTGAAAGACGCCCTGTCGGAACTTGCCGCCGGAGATACGAATCTTTAGGCCCTTCAGGTCTCCCGGCGTGGTGACCGGCCGCTTGCCGTTGATCACGTGGCGGAATCCGTTCTCATAGATGCCGACCACCACGATCCCCTGCTTTTCGATCTGCTCGGCGACCTCGTCGCCGAGCGGTCCCTGCATCGCCCGCACCACGTGGGCGCGGTCGGAAAACAGCCACGGCAGGTCGAACAGGCCGAGCGCCTTGTCGAGCTTGGTGACCCCGGAGGCGACGTTGATCATCTCGATGGAACCGGCCTTGAGATTCGTGATCAGGGCCGATTCCTTACCCAGCTGACCGCCGGGGAACAGCTTGAAGTCGAACTGCCCGGGCAGCCGCTTGTCGATCTCGGCGGCGAACAACTCGCTCTGCGCATGCAGCGGCGAGAGGGCGGAAACGTGGCTGGCAATACGCACTTCACGCGGCTCGGCCGCCTGGCCGGCCGCGGCAAAGGCCGCGAGCAAGGTTGCAGCGGCAATAAGCTTCTTCATCGTAGGAACCTCCCTGAGATAGTTTTCAACTGCGGTAAACGGGGTTCAACGGATCTCCACTTGATAACGAAACCGGTCGGCCGGGCCGCGCGAACGGCGCCATTCCAAGGGCACGAAGTCGTAGCCCAGCGCCAGGCGCTCGATCACGATGACCGGCGTTCCCGGGACCAGGCGCAACGCACGGGCGTAACGCTCCTCGGCCGCCTCGGCGGCCAGGCTCTCCGTCGCGCTGGCGATCACCTTGCCGCAAAGCCGCTCGTAAAGCGGATAGAGCAGGTCGCCGAACTCGTCGGGCGCCAGGTCCAGCAAGGGGGCGAAGGCGTCGTGCGGCAGCCAGATTTCCTCGAACAGGAAGGCCGTGCCGTCGAACAGGCGCAGGCGCGACAGCTGTATCGCTTCGGCGCCCTCCGCCAGCAGGAGCTTTTCCGCGACCTCGGCCGGCGCCGGCCGCTGCTCGATCGTCAGGATGCGGCTCTCCGGCACCCGGCGTTCCCCTCCGGCGCCGTGGAAGCGGAAGAAGCGGAATAGCGACGTGGTGAAATCGGCCCGGCGCACGAAGGTGCCTCTGCCTTGCCGCCGGGCCAACAGTCCCTCGCCGACCAGGGCCTCGATCGCCCGGCGCACGGTGCCTGGTGCCACCTCGTGCTCGGCGGCAAGCGTCAACTCGGCCGGTATCGCCTCGCCGGGACGCCACGCCTGGGTGGCGATCAGCCGGGCGAACTCGTCGCGCAGCCGCTGGTAGATCGGCAGGCGCGGGTCGCCGCCGGTCTCTTTCGAGGATAAGCCAGGAGGTATCGAGTGTTCCATCGCACCAGGGACTGCGGTTGCCGAAAGATCCTGTACGGAACGCTTGAACCGATAGAACCTTTGGTCTTATATAAGACTAAATTTATAACAAATGCAATATATCAGGAGGGGCCGTCGGCATGGAGAATGCCGAAGTCGGGCAGGTCGCCACGCCGCGGCAAGGCGTGGTGCGGATGGACTGCCACGCGCATGTCTTCACGCGGGCCTGCCGACTGGCCCCCGACCGGCGCTACACGCCCGCCTACGAGGCACCGCTGGCCAGCTATCTGGCGGTGCTCGACCGCCATGACATGAGCCATGGCGCATTGGTCCAGCCGAGCTTCCTCGGCACCGACAACGGCTATCTCCTGGACTGCCTGGGACGGGCGCCCGACCGTCTGCGCGGCGTCGTCGTGGTGGCCCCGGAGGTGTCCGATCGCGAGCTGGACGCCATGGCGGCCGCCGGCGTGGTCGGCATCCGCCTCAACCTGATCGGCCTGGAAGATCCGGCCGAGGTCGCGCGCCACTACGACCGCGTGCTGCTGCGGAAGATCGCGGCGCGCGGCTGGCATGTCGAGATCCACGCCACGGGCGCGGTCTTCGCCGCGGCGTTGGACCGGGCCTTGTCGAGCGACGCCCAGGTGGTGGTCGATCACTTCGGCCGGCCCGATTCGCATGCCGGCGCGGAAAACCCCGGTTTTCGGGCCCTCTTGAGCCTGGCGGGCAACCCGCTGCTCTGGGTCAAGCTTTCGGGTCCCTATCGCTTCGCGCGGGATCCCGGTCCCTTTGCCGCCGCCCTGTTCGAGGCCTTCGGTGGCGAGCGCCTGCTGTGGGGCAGCGATTGGCCCTGGACCCAGCACGAAGCCGGCCATGACTATGGCGCCTGCCTGCGTTGGCTGGAGGGCTGGGTGCCCGACCAGGAACAGCGCCGGCGCGTCCTCGGCGCGAACGCGGCCCAGCTCTACCGGCTGGCCGAATCTTGAGGGCTGTATGCTCCCTAGGAAATAGCTCCGCGGGCTAGCCGATTAATCATTCGCCGCGTGTGTCCGCTGAACCGCGCTCTTGCGTTGTAGCATCGTGATGCGAGCGCTTTGCCCGATCTTCGTGGAATCGACATACTGTCGCAATTCTTTGGCCGGAGCGGGGAGGCCTGTTATGCCTGATCCTTATGCGAGCATTACCGAAGTCGCACCCGAAGTGCTCGAGATCCTTATCAATGCTATGGAAGTGCGTGCCGCCGATCCTCAACAAAAAGCAATGCGGGAGACCTACCTTTCCTGGCTGGACCTTCCGGAGGGAGCACGCGTGCTCGAGGCGGGATGCGGGACCGGGGCCGTGTGTCGGGACTTGGCGCGGTGGCCGAACGTGGCAGAGGTGATCGGATCGGATCCATCGCCGATCTTCCTGGCGAAGGCGCGAGAGCTTGCCGCCGAAATCCCGAACGTGCGATTTCAAGAGGCAGATGCACGATCCTTGCCCTTCGAGGACAACGCCTTTGATGCGGCGATCTACCATACCTGCCTGTGCCACGTACCTGAGCCGGAGAGAGCGATGGAGGAGGCATTTCGGGTCCTGCGGCCCGGCGGGCACCTAGCGGTCTTCGACGGAGACTACGCGACCACTACTTTTGCAGTCGGAGAGCATGATCCGTTGGAAGGCTGTGCGGATGCTGTGATCACCGCGTTCGTTCACGATCGCTGGCTCGTACGCCGACTGCCAGCTGTTGTGAAGTCCGCGGGCTTCAGTGTCACTCGCTTCGACAGCCACGGCTATCTGCAGACCTCGGAACCGGACTATCTCCTGACTTTGGTGGACCGAGGGGCCGATGCCCTTGCCGGGTGGAGCCGGATCGATGCAACAACGGCCGAGGCATTGAAGAAGGAGGCTCGGCGGCGCGTGGAGTCGGATGAGTTCTTCGGCTTCATTGCTTTCGCCAGCTTGATTGCCCGTAAGCCAGTGTAAGTTGGGAAGTCGACTGGTAGCGTCCGAACGAAGGGCATGGCCGCAACCGTGCTGGGAACGCTGGACTTGGCGGCGTGGCATCCCTAGGTTCCGGCCATGACGGACCGAGTTCTGATTCTCGACTTCGGCTCGCAGGTGACCCAGCTGATCGCCCGGCGGGTGCGCGAAAGCGGCGTCTACAGCGAGATCCACCCCTACAACGTCTCCGGCGAGACGATCAGCGCCTTCGACCCCAAGGCGGTGATCCTGTCGGGCGGCCCGGCCTCGGTCAGGACCGCCGAGGCGCCCCGGGCGCCGGAGATCGTCTTCGAGCTCGGCGTGCCGATCCTGGGCATCTGCTACGGCCAGCAGACGCTGTGCGCCCAGCTCGGCGGCGAGGTCGAGGGCTCCGACCATCAGGAGTTCGGCCGCGCCTTCCTCGAGGTGACGGGCGAGAGCGCGCTCACCGAGGGCCTGTGGCGTCCGGGCGAGCGCCACCAGGTCTGGATGAGCCACGGCGACCGGGTCGTGCGCCTGCCCGAGGGCTTCCGCGTCGTCGGCACCTCGGAGGGCGCGCCCTTCGCCATGTTCGCCGACGAGGAGCGGCGCTTCTACGGCGTGATGTTCCATCCGGAGGTGGTGCATACGCCCGACGGCGCCAGGCTGCTCGCGAATTTCGTGCACGGGGTGGCGGGCTGCGCCGGCGACTGGACCATGGCGGCGTTCCGCCAGCAGGAGATCGACAAGATCCGCGCGCAGGTGGGTCCTGCCCGCGTCGTCTGCGGTCTCTCCGGCGGGGTCGATTCCTCGGTCGCCGCGGTGCTGATCCACGAGGCGATCGGCGCGCAGCTGACCTGCATCTTCGTCGACCACGGCCTGCTGCGGGCCGGCGAGGCCGAGCAGGTCGTCGAGGTCTTCCGCGGCCACTACAACATCCCGCTGGTCCACCGCGACGCCCGCGCGCTGTTCCTCGGCAAGCTGGCCGGCGTCGCCGAGCCGGAGCAGAAGCGCAAGATCGTCGGCGGCACCTTCATCGACGTCTTCGAGGAGGAGGCCGGCAAGCTGGGCGGCGCGGCGTTCCTGGCCCAGGGCACGCTCTATCCGGACGTCATCGAATCGGTCTCGTTTACCGGCGGGCCCTCGGTCACGATCAAGTCGCACCACAACGTGGGCGGCCTGCCCGAGCGCATGAACATGAAGCTGGTCGAGCCGCTCCGCGAGCTGTTCAAGGACGAGGTGCGGGCCTTGGGCCGCGAGCTCGGCCTGCCCGAGCGCCTGATCGGCCGCCACCCCTTCCCGGGGCCGGGCCTGGCGATCCGCATCC
>CAMYKD010000085.1:16283-17912 GCA_947258885.1 uncultured Kiloniellales bacterium
TATCTCGAGGAGATCCGCAAGGCCGGCCTCTACGACGCGATCTGGCAGGCCTTCGCCGTGCTGCTGCCGGTCAGGACCGTGGGCGTGATGGGCGACGCGCGCTCCTACGACCACGTCTGCGCGCTGAGGGCCGTCACCTCGACCGACGGCATGACGGCCGACTCCTACCCCTTCGACCACGCCTTCCTGGCCGCGACGGCGACGCGCATCATCAACGAGGTGCGCGGCATCAACCGCGTCGTCTACGACGTGACCAGCAAACCCCCGGGCACGATCGAGTGGGAATGATCCCAACCGGGGTCAAGCGCCGGCTCTGAGATCAAGCGAAGCACGACTGTCCCGTGGGATATTCGTCCCACGTTCTCCCGTTAAGCACCCGGCCGGATTTTTTCTTGTTGGTTCCGCCCCACTGCTTGAAGAAGAACGCAACCTTCTGGGAACGGCAGGTGCAACGGATTTCATCCACCCATGCCTGCTCCACCCGGCGCGCCTTGGGGCCGGACTCGCCGCCGACAATGGCCCAATGAATATCGGTTAGGTCGACCTGGCCCATGGGCCCCAGCAAGGGCTCGAAAGACACGAAGCGCACCGCCGCGGGGGTTGCCCTTAGCACGTCGATACGCCGGGCGTAATCGGCGGACTCGACCGACGTTCCAAGCCATACGTTCGGCAGCACCTTGAAGCCGTCGTTGCCTAAGACCTCGCGCATTCGCTCGGGGCGCTTGGTGAGGATCTGATACGTGTGCCAATCCGCATGCTCCATGACCTCCCAGACCCGACGAATGAACCACGGCGGTACGCCCTCGTGAAACAGATCGCTCATCGAATTGACGAAGATACGTCGGGGCCGGGTCCATCCAAGCGGTGCCTTCAGCGCATACTCGAAAAGGTTTATGCGCCCGGACCACACGACACGGCGCCCACTCTTTCGGGTGGTCCCCGCATACTTGTCCATGCCCATGGCCTGCAATCGCCCAGCCATGCGCATCGCATAACAATTGGTGCAGCCCGGCGAAACAAGGCTGCAGCCGGCGACCGGATTCCACGTGGACTCTGTCCATTCGATGTCCGAAGTGGCCATTGCTCTGGTATCCTTGTCGCTCAGCATTCGAGAATGTGTTCAGCAATTGGCAGCGCAACTTTCGCGCCCCGCTTGTTTCCACACGCAAAAGTCAGATGGTACATGCATTGACCCTTGGTGTTTCTCAACGGTAAAGCACATCGCGCTACGCCCGCGAAGATCCGGCCCAAGCGATTCAGAATGAAAATTTCGGCCCGTCGCTCGTCATAGATCTTTCTTCGTCGAGTTACTATTCCGTTAAACAAGGTAGACTCGCGGACCTCTTCATAGAAATCGTTTCGCCAGCCCTTGTAGCCCAGCATTCGATCGAGTCGCGTCTGCCAAGACGGCGGAATCTGACCGCTTCGTGTCAATAAACGATTCAGACCGATGCCCGATGGAAAGAGATACCAAAGATCGATGGCCCTCGTAGCTGCAATTGCTTCGATGGTCGACCAGTTAACTTGCATGCCATAAGGGTCAAGGAATGCCACGGCTCTAGCCAACCGCCAGTCGGTCGTCCTGCATAGCTTCGTGATCGCCATGTTGGCGTCTTCGGGAATGAATTC
>CAMYKD010000086.1 GCA_947258885.1 uncultured Kiloniellales bacterium
TGTGGTTGATTCCCGCTTCGGCGATGACGCAGCAGGGAAAGCCCGGTCCGATGCGGCGCTCGCCGATCCTCATTTCAGCCATGAACCGTCTGCTCGAGTGGATCAGTGTCGCTAACCGTTTTCGAATAGTAGGATATGGTTAACAAATCATGGCTAGCTTGGCGGTTGCGAACGCGCCGACTTAGTTGGCGGGACGTGCTGGCGTCGATTGAAGATCGACGTCCCTGACGGAGATAACTTGCCCATGACAAGCACTCGGCAGATTCGGATTGCCTCCAGCAAGAGCACCGAAACCGAAGAGACCGGCCGAAAGTCGCTTCTGCGTCTGCTCCGGGACTCGCCGGTTCACGATGACGAGATCCTGAGGAACATGGGCTTGTTCCTGAACCGGCAAGCCTTGTCCCGGATCGTGACGATGCATGATCTCTACAAGAAGGTCCTCGATGTTCATGGCGTCGTCATGGAGTTCGGCGTCCGCTGGGGCCAGAATCTGGCCCTGTTCGAATCGTTCAGGGGTATGTACGAGCCCTTCAACCACAACCGAAAGATCATCGGCTTCGATACCTTCGAGGGCTTTGCCGGAATTTCGGACAAGGACGGGGATGATCGGATCGCGGCGAACGGTAGCTACGCCGTTACCGAGGGCTATGAGGCCTATCTCGCGCAGGTATTAGACTACCACGAAAGCGAGAGCCCGATCGCGCATTTGAAAAAGTACGAACTGGTCAAAGGTGACGCCTCGGAGACCCTCGAGAGGTACCTGCGGGACAATCCGCAGACCATCGTTGCCTTGGCCTATTTCGATCTCGACATCTACGAGCCAACGAAAAACTGTCTGGCGCTGATTCGCGATCACGTGACGAAGGGAACGGTCATCGGTTTCGACGAACTCAACAATTCCGTGTTTCCTGGCGAGACCCTGGCGCTCGCCGAGGTGCTGGGATTGGCGAACGTCGCGATTCGCCGTTTCCCGAATTCGTCGGACGCCTCCTACATCGTGATCGAATAAGATCCGCCCACCCTGGGACAGAACGAGGGCCAACGCCCAGCGATGACCACGCCGGAGACCACCTCGAGGCCACGGCCCGCCGGGCTGGATTTTGCCTCTTTGCCGCTTTGGCGCGGCATCCAGGCGCAGCCGGGTGTGGCCGAGGCGCCGCCGTTCCGGCTGTGTTGGGACGACCGCGGGTTCCTGCGGCAATCGACGGAACCGGAGGTTCGCGAGGCGGTGCTCGCGGCCTATGCCTCGGACCATTACCGGTTCATCACGCCTCTGCCCGGGGAATCGGCCTGGGCCAACCGCCTGGGGGGCCACAAGGTCGAGGCGGCCTGCGACTTCCTGGGACCGCTCGACGGCCTGAAGGTCCTGGAGGTCGGAGCCGGGAGCCGCTATGTGGCGGACCGGTTGCTCGGCCGGTTCGAGATCGACGAATACGTCGCAGTCGATCCGGCGATCCGCGGCGAAACGACGGCCGGACGTCTGAGCCTCGTTCGCGACTATTACCCCTCACCCCGGCTCGCCGGACGGAAATTCGATGTCGTGCTGTGCTTCAGTTGTCTGGAGCATGTCGCCGACCCGGTCGACTTTCTCGAACAGGTCCATCGGTCCCTGGCAGAGGATGGCAGGGCGTTTCTGACCTTTCCGGACGTCGAGAGGCAGTTCCGGGTGGGGGACCTCAACGTCTTGCTGCACGAGCACATGAGCTATCTGGATTCGCAGTCCGTCGCACGGCTTGCCACCCTGGCCGGTCTGGCGACGATCAGACACGGCTCGACGAACGACCTCTTCGCCTATGTATTCGGGAAAGCCGCACCGGTGCCGGCGGGCCCGAACCTGTCCCCGCTGTGCGGGTTGCTCGACACATTTGCCGAGAGCCTCGCGCGATCCCTCGAGGCCGTTTCCCGGAGCCTTTGGCACGGCGAACGGGTTGCCTTCCACGGGGCCAACAACGGCCTCAACATATTCCTGCACCTGGCGGAGATTGCCACGTGGGAGAGGATCTTCGTCTTCGACGGTGACGCCTCGAAGGCCGGGAAGTATCTGCCGGCCTGCCCAAACCCGATATCCGCCGCGACCGATCCGACTTACCGGGAGGTGGACCGGGTCTTCGTCGCCGCGACGAGCTTCTTCGACGAGATCAAGGCGCAGCTGGTCGCGGGCGGCGTGGCTCCGCCGGAGCGGATATCCCCTCTGTTCGACGCCGCGAACGATTTCTGACGCCCGCGCTCAGGCGAGTCCCTCGACGACGTCCAAGACATCCGACAGGGTCTCGACCGTGATATCCGCCTCCTGCGTGGCCGGGAGATCGATTTCGAAGTGCAGGGTGCCGGGGCGGCGCACGCGAATCGTCTTGAGTCCCAAACCACGCGCCGCGACGAAATCCTTTGCCGGATTGTCCCCGACGTAGACCATCTGCGCCGGCGCCACCGCGAGTCTGCGCGCGCAGTCCTCGAAGGGCAGGGGGTGGGGCTTCCAGAACTCTCTGCCGAGCTCACCGGTCATGACGACGGCTTCGAAATGCGGCCGCAGGCCCAGCGCATCCAGCTTTCGGTGCTGCACCTCTTGGATCCCGTCCGAGATCAGCGCCGTGCGGTATCGCTTCCGGATCGCGCTGAGAACGGATTCGGCTTCGGGGAAGGGCGAGATGGTCGGGCTGTGTGCCCGGTAGACCGCGACCAGGCTTTTGACGTAGCGCTCCTCGACGCGATCCCGGTGCCGCGTGAGTACCGACGTGAACAGGTCGCCGCGTCGGCCGCTTTCGAACAGTTGCACCAACTCGTCGTAGACCGGGAATCCCAGTTCGGCCTCGACGGCCTCAGAGACCGCGCGGTATCCGCTGAAGACGAAGGCGCGCTCAGGATAGAGCGTATCGTCCATGTCGAAGGCGACCGCGCGAATCACCGTCGGATCTCGTCGGCGTCGAGAAACAGCGACTGGTCGTAGCGCATCATGGTCAGGCCGTCGCGCAGGGTCGCGACCTGCTCGCCGGGCTCTCGGCCCAGGGCCATGAGCAGGGTCCATTCGGCCATGGGCGCGCCCGCGGCCATGCTCAGCCGGCAGCCGCCGCCGTAGCGGGGATTGATCTCTATGACGCGGGGGCCGCCCGGTCCGTCGATCATCTGGACGTTGACCGGGCCAACGGTGCCAAGGGCCGCGGCGACGGCCATGGCCAGCTCTTCCATGACCTCGTGCCGCTTCACCCGGCCGACCGAAACCTCGCCGGCGCGCACCTTGATGCGCTCTCTCGGCACCGCGACCAGCGGCTTGGAGGACCAGTCGCAGAAGACGTCGACCGTGTACTCCTGCCCGGCGACGAATTCCTGGATCATCGGATTGGGCACGTACTCGATGAAGAACGCGAGTTGATCCCTGTCGGCCGCCTTGAAGACGTTGGCGCCGGCGCTGCCGTCCCGCGGCTTGACCAGGAGGGGGAAGTCGTCCGCGGCCACGTCCGCTGCCGCCAGCACCTTCGGTGCCGGAAAGCCGTTCTGCTCGAGGAACGCGCTCGTCGCCTGCTTGTCGCGGCAGACCGAGACGGCGTGTCCGGACGAAAGCAGGATCCTGGCTCCCTCCGATTCGACGGCCCGGCGGTGTTCGGCCAGGACCGGCAGGTCCGGATCGATGAGCGGTACGACGAGGTCGACCCCCTCCCGGACGCAGAGCTCGGACAGGGCCGGCAGGAATTCGGCAGTGCTCGAATGGGGAAGCAGGCAGCCGTGATCCGCCTCGTAAAGGGCCGGCGCGTGCCCCTGGATGTCGCTGGCGAGCAGGCGGCCGCGGAGGTCCAGCGCCTCGAGGGCGGCCCGGAAGGCCCGGAGAAGTTCGACTCGCCGGCCGGCGTTGAGAAACAGAACGGTGGGCATGCGGCTGGTCATGGAGCTCGGGGTCTGGAGGGCCTGATCGGTCCCCCGGCGGCGGTGAACGGGAAATACTGTCGCATGATGCTATGGCATTTGACAGACCTTGCGTCGGCCTTGGCTGAAAGCAGGCGCCTCAATCCCTGCCCTCGCACCACTTCCGCCACATGGCGCGATAGACGTCTTCGAGGCAATCGGTGAAGCTGGCGACGTCGGCGAGCGCCGAGCGCGCGATTTCGTCGCGGAGCCGCGCGCGCAGACCGGCCAGGGACTCCAGGTCGGCGCCCAGGCGCAGGGCGATCGCCGCCACGTCGTCGGGGCTCTCGGCCGCCCAGTCTGGATGGCCGGCGGCGTCCAGCAGGCTCGCGCCCAGGCGCGCGGCATGGTGGCCGCCGGCCAGCGCGATCACCGGGACGCCCATCCACAGGGCCCGGCAGGCCTCGACCACCCCGCCGTTCGGCGCGGCGTCCAGCGCGATGTCGACGTGCTGGTAGAACTCCAGGCCGGAGCGGAAGTTGTCGGCCATGTTGACCACGTCGACGCGGTCGCGCAGCCCCAGGTGCGCAAACAGCTCGAGGCAGCGGTCGATGCCGGCCTGGTCCTGGTCGAAGCGATTGCAGATCAGCAGCCGGGAGCCCGGAAGCGCGCCCAGCGCCCGGGCCCAGAGCGCCGCGGTGGCGGGGCCGATCAGGCCCAGGTCGCAGCTTGCTCCGAAGGTGACGTGTCCGGCCTGTTCGGCGGGCAGGGGACCGACCAAGGGCGACAGGCCGGGCGGGTTGAAAGCGAAATGGGCACGCGGCAGGCGCCACACCCGCTCCCCCGTCGCCGGCTCGCCCAGGTCGTTCGGCCAGGCCCGGCCGTCGGTCAGGAAATGATCGATCGCCGCGACGCCGGAGGGATGCGGATAACCGAGCCACCCGACCGCGACCGGGGCCGGCCGCCGGGCCAGGGCTAGGGGCCGGCCGCCCTCGTGGTGTCCGGTGAGGTCGACCACGATGTCGACCGCGTCGCCGCGCAGGATCTGCCAGACCGTTTCGTCGTCGACGCCCGTGATGTCGGTCCACTTGTCGGCCGCCCGTATCAGTCCTTCCGTCACGGCGTCGGCGCGGGTCCCGTCGGCATAGCAGTAGGCCTCGACCCGGTCCCGGCGGTGCGCCTTCAGGACCGGCTCGAAGAGCTGCATCAGGTCGTTGGCGTAGAAGGCGCCCGAGAGGTAGGCCACGCGCAGCCGGCGCTCCGGATCGGCGTCCAGTCCGGACGGCAGCGGCCGCGGCGCGATCCCGGCGGCGTGGCGCGCCTGCCAGTCTTCGTGCGCCTTCGCCAGCTCGGCGGCGTCGGTGTCAGGCCGTCGGAGGAGGAGATCGGCCAGGAAACGGGAGTGGAGGCCGGCCTGGTCCGGCGCCCACTCGATCGCCGCCCGGTGACAGGCCGCGGCCTCGTCGTGGCGGCCGGCGGCCGAGAGGGTCTGCGCCAGCGTGCTCAGGTCCCCGGGCAAGGCTTCGTCGCCGTGCCGCAAGGCGTGGCACGCGGCCACGGCCTTGGTGGCCTGCCCGGCGCCCAGGCAGGCGCGGGCCACGATCCGCAGGCTGCCGCTATCGCCCGGCGTGAGCGCGAGCTGCCTCTCGCAGTCGGCAAGGGCTTCCGGGAAGGCGCCGGCCGCGAGCTTTCTTTCGGCGCGGTCGCGGTACAGGGTCGGCCGGGCGGACCCCAGGTTCTTGAAGAAGCTGCCGAAGCGCTCGGGCAGCAGGCCGGGGATCGTCGGGTGGCGGTGCAGCGTCGTCGCGACCTTGGCATAGAACAGGGCGTCGTTGACCTTGCCCAGGCGGGCGTAGGTCGCGGCGAGCGCTTCGGCGTACTCCTGCACCGTGGGGTCCATGTCGTGGGCCGTCTCGAGCAGCTCGATGGCCCGGGTCGGCTCGTCCAGGTCGAAGGTCAGGAGGCCAAGCAGATAGACCGCCTCGGCGCAGGCGGGATCCTGCTTCAGGGCCGTTTCGCAGGCGACAATGGCTTCGTCGTGCCATTCCGCCTCGAGGCAGCCGAGCGCCTCGCGGACGGCCCGCCCGACGCCGCCCTCGGCGGAGGTTTCGTCCGGCGTGCTGTCCGACATGGCGCTGGTCATCTCGAGACCTCTTTACGCTCCGCCTAGTTTTACCTGAAGAGCTGAAGCACCGACTGCTCGCTCTGGCCGGCGAAGGCCAGGGCGCTGACGCCGAGCTGCTGGCGCGTCTGCAGCGCGACCAGGTTGGCGCCCTCCTCGGTGATGTCGGCCAGGTTGAGCTTGCCCGCGCCGCCCTCCAGTGTGTTGACGTAGTTTTCCGTGAAGTCGAGACGGGTCTGCAGCAGGGCGATGTTCGAGCCCAGCGACTGGGCGTTGCCGCGAATCGTGTCGGTTGCCGTGGCGATTTCGGCGAGCGCCACATCGATCAAGGTGGACAGGCTGAGGTTGGCGACCGAGCCGATGGCGAGCCCGAGCGAGCCCGTCGTGACGTCGACCGAATCGATGTTCAGCACGCTGTTCGAATTGGAGCTGAAGAAGATCTCCAGCGTCGAGCCCGTCGCGTTGATCAGGTTGAGGCCTTGATAGGTGGCATCGGCGGCGAGGTTGTCGATCTGGGTACGGAGGTCGTTGAACTGCGTCTCCAGCAGGTTCAGCTCGTTGCCGCTCGCCGACTTGGCGCTGATCAACAGGCCCTTCAGCTGCTGCACCAGGGCGTCGATCGACTCGATCGCCTCCAGGGCGGTGGTCACCGAGCTGACCGCCTGATCGATGCCTTCTTTCCTCTCGTCCATGTCGCGGGCATGGTCGCTGATCGCCTTTGCCTCGAAGAACACGCGCGCGTCGTCCACGGGACTCGCCACGCGCAGTCCGGTCGACAGACGGTTCTGCGTGCGCGAAATGAGTCGTTCTGTGTTCGCGAGCGCCAGCAGGTTCTCGCGTACCGCTGCGGAAAGTGAAATGTCGGTGGCCATCGTCCCGTCTCCATACTGGATGGGGTTTCGGATTGGACAGGGTCCATGTTCGGATGACCAAATTGCAACGAGCGTACCATTCGAGATATATTTTATATATCAATTAGTTATATGTAACTCCCCAGCCCGGGAACGGCCGCTCTTGCCGGGCGGGCGGCAGGCTTTGCCGGGAGCGTCTGGCAGAATTTGCCGCCGGCGCAAAAAAAAATCGGGGGCGCGAATCGCGCCCCCGATCGAAAGTGAGCCGGTGGTTCCGGCTGTCCGGGTCTTACCGGAACAGCGCGAGCACCTGCTGTTCGCTCTGGCCGGCGAAGGCCAGGGCGCTGATGCCCAACTGCTGACGGGTCTGCAGGGCCACCAGGTTGGCGCCTTCCTCGGTGATGTCGGCGAGGGTGAGCTTGCCGGCGCCTTCCTCGAGGACCCCGACATAGCGGTCGGTGAAGTCGAGGCGGGTCTGCAGCAACGCGACGTTGGAACCGAGCGTCTGGGCGTTGCCCGAGAGCTCCTCGACCGCGGCGTCCAGCTCGGCGATGGCCGCGTCGATGTTCGCGGTCACGCTGAAGGCGGCGGCCGAGGAAATGTCGAGGCCGAGCGAACCCGTCCTCAGGTCGACCGAGGCGATGCTGATCTGGCTGGCCGTCAGGTTGCTGAACTCGACGTCGAGCGACGAACCCGTGCCGTTGATCAGGTTGAGACCCTCGTAGGTCGTGTCGGCGGCCAGATTGTCGATCTGGGTGAGCAGCTCGTTGTACTGGCCGACCAGCGAGGTGAGCTCGGTACCCGACGCCGACTTGGCGGAGATCGCCAGACCCTTGGCCTGGCGGACGATGGTGTCGATAGATTCGACGGTCTCGAGGGCCGCGCTGACCGAGCTGATCGCCTGGTCGATGCCGTCCTTCTTCTCGTTCAGGTCGCTTGCCCTGTCGGTCAGCGACTTGGCCTGGAAGAAGACACGCGCGTCCTCGACCGGGCTGGACACCCGCAGGCCCGAGGCCAGACGGTTGTTGGTCCGGTTGATCAGTTCGTTGGTGCCCTGCAGGGCCAGCACGCTGGCCCGCGCGGCGGCGGATAGGGTGATTTCGCTTGCCATTCTGGTTCTCCATTCTGAAGCTTTATGTGATGGACCTTCTGGTCCCGGGGCCCTTCTGACCCTGCCGCTTCACACGCAACCGCCGTGCCAGGAAGCCCGCGGGGAGGGGGCCAGGGTCCGCGCCGGACGGTTTGGCTAACGGAAATTAACCCCGGCCCGAAAGGCGGAATCTTTTGCCGGGCCGGGCGGAAATTTCTGCCGGGGGCGGCAAGAATTGCCGGTCTGCGGGCGCGAGGGCGGCTGCCCCGTCGGGTGGCGCCGCGGCGTGCCGGAGCGCGCGGTCAGGCGAAGAGGTTGAGGACCGAGCCCGGCTCGATCTCCCGGGGCAGGACCGTGCTCTGGGCGATGAAGTCGCTCAGGGCCTGCGCGCCCTCGAAGGCGAGCGAGACGCTGGTCAGGATCGTCGCGGTGCGCTCCTGCAGCGCCTGGATCTTGTCGATCTGCTGCTTGCGCTCGGCGATCTCGATGTCGTCGATCTTGAGCCGGGCTTCGTCCAGGCTGCGGTCCACGCTCTTGATCAGGTTGGTCGTCAGGTCCTGGTTGATCTCGACGATCGAGAGCGACTCTGTAAGGTCCGCAGCGAGACCGTCGATCGTGTCCTGGGCGGCCTGGATGTCGGCCGGCGTCGCGAAGCCGTTGGTCACGATGGCCTCGATGGCGGCCAGACCGTCGGCCTTCGCCTGCCTCAGGCCGTCCGGCGCCCCCAGGCGGCTCGTCGTCGCGGTGCGCAGCTTGTCGAGGGTCTCCAGCAGCTCGCTCCGCTTGGCCTCGAACTCCGTCACGCTCGCGGGATCGGCCAGGGCGCGCAGCGCGTCGAGCTGGTCGAGCGCGTCCTTCACGGTCAGGCGGTTGCTGGCGACCACCGTCTTGTAGGCCTTGGCCTCCGCCAGCTCGCGGTCCAGGCGGGTGGCCTTGACCCTGAGCAGCGCCGTCTTGCCGCGGCCGAAGTCGTCGTCCTGGAAGGCCTCGATCTCCTTGTCGAGGCGGGCCAGGGCCGTGTTCTGCGCGATGTTGAACTGCAGCTCGAAATTCGGGCGCGCGGCGGCCTGGGCCAGGCGCACCAGGGCCGTGGCCGTCGAACTGAAGAAGGCGCTGCCCGTGAAGTCGATCAAGGTCGTCGTCCCGATACTTTCGTACTAGTCGATTATCTCTGGTCGCCGGTTAAGGCTCCGCTAACGAGATGCCGATCGGGGTCACAGATAGTCGAGCAGGGTCAGCGACTGCATGCGGCCCAGCGAGGCGTAGGAGGCCTCGAGCACCTGCTGCTGGCTCTGCAGCTTCACGATCACCTCGCTGCGGTCGATGTTCTCGAGGTCGTGGACCACGCCTTCGGCGTAGGCGTTGAAGTTCTCGTGGCGCTCGCCGGCCAGGGTCAGGCTGTCGCGCGCCCGGGACAGCTCCATGCGCAGCTGGTCCAGCGTCCCGACCGAGCTGCCCGGCAGCGGGTCCAGGACGTCGTCCAGCATCTCCTTGGCCTTGACGATGACCGCCCGTTCGAAGGGATCGCTGGTATCCGCGTTCGGCAGGCTGGCCACGGCGTCGAGGGCGCTCAGGATCTGCTGGAAGGCCGGCAGGTCGGCGCGCAGGTCGTAGGCGACGTCCAGATCGTCGTCGGCGCGCACCACGCTGACCAGGGTGTCGCCCTGGTAATAGTCGACCTTGGGGTTGGCCAGCATTTCGGCCGAGTTCAGCCGGTCGACATAGTACCGCCAGAGGTCCGGGTCCTCGGCGACGAACTCGCTCGAGGTCGGGTTGTCCGGGTCGGCGGGCAGGGGGCCGGCGGGCGCCACGCCGTTCTTGTCGAAGAAGATCTGCGCGTAGAAGGAGCCCGCGGCGAAGGGCAGGGCGTTGCCCTGCACCTGGGTGTAGTAGGCCTCGTAGAAGCTGCTGTCGACCGTAACGCCGTCGCTTTCGATCAGGGACACGCTGGCGTAGCCCGGCGGGTTGAGATCGACCGGCGGCCGGTCGACGCGGGCCCCGCCGAACAGGTAGCGCTCGCCGTCGCGCGAGTTGAGCAGCTCCGCGACCAGCAGGCGCATGTCCGCGGCGAACTTGCCGAGGTCGCCGCCGAAGGCGTCCGGGCCGTTGATCGCAGTGGCCAGCATGTCCCGGAACTCGCGGGTCAGGTCCTCGATCGAGGCGACGCCGAGGTCCATCAGGTCGATGCGCTGGGTGCCCGTCGAGATGTTGCTCAGGAACTGGTCGATCTGGGCGCGCCGGTTCTCCAGCGAGACCAGGCGGTGGGACTCCCGCTCGATGCCCGCATAGGCCTGGGCCTTCTTGTCGGTGGCGAGCTGAACCTGGAGGTCCTGCACGCGCGAGACCGTGTTCATGGTGTGGAACAGCAGCAGGTTGTGTTGGGCAAAGGTGGCGATACGGGTCATGACCTCGTCTCCTAGCGGGCGATGCCCAGCAGCTCGTCCATCATCTCGGCGATCGTGGTGGTCAAGCGCGCCGAAGCGCCGTAGGCGTTCTGCAGCACGACCAGGTTGGCCAGCTCCTCGTCCAGGTTGACGTCGCTGATGGCGGCCGACTGGACCTCCAGGGCGAAGTGGAAGCTTTCGCCGTAGGCTACGTCGTTCGCCATGCCGTCGGCGTTGGCCGCGTTCAGCGCCAGGATGTCGGCGGCATAGCCGGCCAGAGTGGTGGCCGTGGCCGGCAGGCCGCCGGCGGCCGGAATGGTCAGGCTGTCGGTGAAGATGTCGGCCAAGGCCTGGGCGATCGTGGCGTCGCCGGCGGAGACCGCCACGTCGCCGGGGGCCAGCAGGGCCGCGCCGCTCAGCTCGCCGGTGGCCATGAGATTCGGATCGGCGAGCAGGTCGCCGCGCACCTCGAGGCGCCCGGCCGTGCCCGCCTGGCCCGGCCGCAGGTTCAGCTGCGCGGTCAGGCCCCCGCTGTCGGCGATGAAGAGGTTGTCGCCGTCGCCGTCGGCGATCTCGAGGCGGAAGCCGCCGGCCTCGTGGACCACCGTGGCGGTGACGTTGGCGCCGCCCAGGGCGCCGGTGATCGCCGCGGCGATGTCGGTCAGGCTGTCGCCGGCCGCGTAGGCCACCGAGGTGGTGGCGCCGCCGATCGAGAAGTCGAGCGTCCCGGCGAGGCCGAGCGGCGCGGTGTCGCTGGCGGCCCGGTCGCTCAGGTAGACGTCGTAGCCGGTGCCGCTGTCGAACACGTCGTTGAGGCCGAGGAATTGCGCCAAGCCTACCGTCGCGGTGCCGGTGGCGACCGCGCTGTCCAGCTCGTTCACCGCGATGCCGTTGCCGCCGGCGGCGCTGATCGCCACTTGGCCGTCGGCGTCGATGGTCGCGCTGGCGTTGGCCATGGCGTCGATTTGGGCGACAAGTCCCCCGATCGTGGGCGGGACCAGGGCCGAGAGATCGATGTCCAGGGTCTCCACCACCAGGCCGTCGGGGTCGGTCACGGCGACGCGGAAGGTTCCGCTCATGGTCGGCGCATCGCCGGCCGCGAAGCTGTGCGTGCCGGTCAGCGTGCCGGGCGGCGGAAAGGCCGTGCCGCTGTTCTGCAGTGCGTTGATCCGGTCCTTCAGCAGCTCGGCCAAGCGGTCGATCTCGGCCTGCAGGTCGACCAGGGTGTGATCCCGGATCGTCAGCAGGCCGCCCAGCCGGCCGGAGCGGACCTCCTCGGTGATGTCGGCGCCGCCGGCGCCGTAGCCGATGGTGCCGATGCCGTTCAGGTAGGTCGTCCCGGCGGACAACTGGGCCGCCGGGGTGTGGGTCAGCGTCACCGGCAGGCTGCCGAGCAGGGTGCGCCCGGACTTGGTGGCGATCACCACTTGGCCGCTGGGGCGCTCGAAATACTGGATGTCGGTTTCCTCGGCCAGCTGGTCGATCAGCAGATCGCGCTGGTCCCGCAGGTCGGCAACCGACTCGCCGGTCGCCACTCGGTTGGCGATGTCGACGTTCAGCTCGTGGATGTCGACGAGCAGGGCGTTGATGTGCTCGACCGAGCGGCTGATTTCCTGATCGGCCTCGCTGCGCATCTGCTGCAGGTTGGCGGTCATCGAGTTCAGCTGATCGGCCAGGCGGCGGGCGGCGTCGACGGCGCCGCTGCGGGCGATCACGCTCTCCGGCGACAGGGCCAGGGCTTCGTAGGCCGAACCCAGGCCGGTGACCGTGTGGCTCAGCGAGCTGTTGTCGGCGGGCGGGCCGAACAGATTCTGGGTGCGGGTGAGAAAGTCGTTCTGGACCCGTTGGCCGGACAGCGCGGCGATGTGGTTGCGGATCTGGCGCAGCAGGTGTTCGTCGACGGTGCGCTGGATCTCGGACAGGGAGACACCGGCCGCCTCGCCGTCGAGCACCGGGGTCAGGGGGCTGACGGTCTTGCGGGTGTAGCCCACGGTGTTGACGTTGGCGATGTTGAGGGAGGTGATCCGCAGGGCGGCCTGCGTCGCCTGCAGCGCCGACATCGCGGAGGATAGGGCTCCGATCAGGGACATGGCTCTCCGGCTCCTTTCCGCGCCCGCTCACAGCACCTGGTTGACCGACACGGCGACGGGTTGGTTCGCTGGTGCGCCGTCGGTCGGGCTGCCGTTCGCCAGGTAGCGGCCGCCGCCCAGCTGTTCGTCGCGAACCGCGAGGGCGATTGCCTTGACCAAACGGGCGTTGGCATCGATCCCGGCCTGCAGCGCGCGCGCGTTGTTCTCCGCCGCGGCGGCCAGGCGCTCGGCCGTGGCCTCGAGCCCGGCCCTGGCGTGCGGGTCCAGGCCGCCGAGCAGGCCGGGCTGTTGGGCGAGCTGCTCGAGCAGGTCCCGATAGTCCTTCACCGCGGCCCGTTTGTCCGGCAGCCGGTCTTCGATATCGTCGGCTCGCATGGCCTGGAGGATCTGCACTTCGTCGTGCAGGAGGTCGGTCAGGCGGCTTGCCGCCCCGGTCAGCCGCTCGGTCATCCGGGTCGTCGTCCAGGGGCTCTTGTCGGCCAGGGTCTCGCTCACGGCGTCTTCTCCTGCAGTTCGAGAATTTCACGTTGGACGGCGTCGGCGAGGCCGAGTCCGCCGGACCGGGCGATCCCGGCGGCATATTCGCGCACCAGCAGCGAGCGGTAGATCCGCTCGCCCGGCCCGCCGCCGAACGCGCCGCTTTCCAGATTGTCGAAGACCGGGTTCAGCATCTCGGTCAGGAAGAGCGCCTCGAACTCCTCGGCCGCCCTGCGCGTTTCCGTGCCCGGCCCGGCGAGGCCGGCGGCGGGATCGGCCTGGCCGGATGCCGTCGCCACCCGGGTCAGGAGGTCGAAGCCGAGGTTTCCGAAGTCCATCACATCACCTCGATCTCGGCCTGCAGCGCGCCGGCGGCCTTGACGGCCTGAAGGATCGTGATCATGTCGCGCGGACCGACGCCGAGCGCGTTGAGCCCGTTGACCAGCTCCTGAAGGCTGATGCCGGCCGGCAGGACCGCCATGCGGCGCTCGCCGTCCTCCGTGACCTGGATGTTGGTGCGGTCGACCGTCTCCGTGGTGCCGCTGGGCGAGAACGGATTGGGTTGGCTGACCTGTGGCGTCTCGGAGATCCGTATCGTCAGGTTGCCCTGGGCGATGGCGACGGTGCTGATGCGCACGTTCTCGCCCATGACGATGACGCCCGATTGCTCGTCGATCAGAACGCGCGCGGTCTGGTCGGTGGCGACGCGGATCTGCTCGATCTCGGTCAGCAGCGCCACGGTGCCACCCGGGTACTGCGGCGGCACCTCGACCACCACGGTGGCCGAATCGAGCTGACGGGCCACCGGCGCCTTGATCGAGGCGTTGACCGCCTGGGTCAGGCGGCGCGCGGTGGTGAAGTCGGGGTTGCGCAGACTGACCTTGACGCTTTTCAGGCGCGCGATGTCGAAGTCGAGCTCGCGCTCGATGATGGCGCCGTTGGGGATGCGGCCCGCGGTCGCCACGCCCTTGCGCACCTCCTCGGCGGCGCCGCCGGCACTGAAGCCGGCGACCGCCACGGGCCCCTGGCCGACGGCGTAGACCTCGCCGTCGGCGCCCAGCAGCGGCGTCACCAGGAGCGTACCGCCCAGGAGGCTCTGGGCGTCGCCCAGGGCCGAGACGGTGATGTCGATGCGGTTGCCCTGGCGGGCGAAGGGCGGCAGGTTGGCGGTGACCATCACCGCGGCCACGTTGTTGGTGTCGAGGTCTTCGCTGCGCGCGCTGGCACCGAGGCGCTGCAGCATGCCGATCAGGCTTTCGCGGGTGAACACGGCGCTGTCCAGGTCGTCGCCGGTGCCGTCCAGCCCGACGACCAGGCCGTATCCGACCAGATGGTTGTCGCGCACGCCCTCGAACTCGGCAATATCCTTGATGCGGGCCTGGGCCTGGACCGCGGCCGGCCAAAGCACGCAGGCCAGCGCGAGCAGCCCGAGCAAACCGCGGGTCCGCGCGCCGGGCCGGCCTTTGCAGTCATTCCCTCTCGCCGCCGTTCTGCCCATCGACTGTTTTCCATCCGTCTCGAACCGGCGCACGAACGCGCGCACCCTCTTTATGCGAAGTGCGTGCCACCCCGCAGGTTTCGGGAGAATTGGCGAATTTCCGGGATTCGGGCGGACTTGGCCCGGTCGGGGCCGAACGCGCGTCGGGCCGTCCCGGCAGGCATGGCCGGGCAAAATTTGCCGCCCCGGTGACCTTTCGGTTCGAGGCGGCTCTTAAGGTGAGAGGTGTAGAGAGGGGGCTTCTTCTTATCTAGACGAAACGGTCGAGTAGCAGGCCGGTGCCGTCCTGGCCGCTCGGCAGGTAGTCCTGCTCGGTCAGGTTCTTCATGTGCCTGACCAGCTCCTCCGGCGGAAAGCGGTCGACCACCTCGCCCGACTCCGGGTCGACGATCTCGACGAAGACGCGGGCGAGTTCCTTGTCGTAGGCCAGGCGCGAGCGGGACGACTGGACCGAGTCCGAAGCGGATTCGGATCTTCTGACCGCGGCGACCGGCTCCACGGGCCGCAGAAGCGACTCCGTCGGCTTGGCCTGAGGTTCCTCGGCCGGTGGCGGGATATGTGCGGTCTCCACAATCACGGTTGGGCGTCTCTAGACATTAAGCCTATTATAGAGCACTTATTAGACTACTCTAAATAAGTTAATTAATTATTGCCCACTGTTGTTCGGGCTGCGTGCCTGCGATCGACCGGAGCCAGCCCCGGGGTTAACCGCTTGTTAACCGTGTCGCCCGCAGTTTGGACCGGACAGTCCCTCGGAGCAGGGTGCATGAAAATCGATCCGCTCGCCAGTCAACGGCTCACGACCCCGCGCCGCAAGGAGCGGGGCGAGGCCGCGGGCTCGAGTGGTTTCGCCGGCGAGCTCGAAGGCGAAGCGCCCGCGGCCACCACCGTTGGCGCCGGCGCAAGCCTGGGGCAGGTCGATGCGCTGCTCGCCTTGCAGGAGGTTCCCGACAGCCTGGTTGGGGACGCCGGGGCCAAGTGCCGGGGTGAGGCGCTGTTGGACGGGCTCGAGCAGCTGCGGCTGGGCCTGCTGGCCGGCGTTCTGCCGCGGGAACGGCTGGTTCGCCTGACCCGGCTGCTGGCCGAGCGGCGCGGTGAGATCGACGACCCGCGACTTGCCGCTGTGATCGACGAGATCGAGCTTCGCGCGGCGGTCGAACTGGCCAAATTGGAGCGCTGAGATCCGGCATCCTGTTCGGCTTGGCGGATTTTTACCTGATTTCAATGCTATGACGCCAATCTCGGCGTGCATTCTAGCACTTGAAGGGCCGTCGGAAATTCATATACTCCGCGGCAATCTGGAGGTTTCAGGCAGGGTCGAGGCATGGCGAAGGTGACTATCATAACCAACGGTTACCGCCCTTCGGAGGGCGAGGCCTTCATGAATCCGAGGATGCGGGAATACTTCCGGGCGAAGCTGTTGGAATGGAAGCAGGAGCTGTTGCAGGATTCGACCGAAACGCTTCAACACCTGCAGCAAGGCGGCCTGGCCGAGCCGGATCTCGCGGACCGGGCCTCGCTGGAAACCGACCGCTCGCTGGAGTTGCGCACCCGCGACCGCGAGCGCAAGTTGATCGCCAAGATCGAAGAGGCCTTGCGCCGCATAGACAACGGCACCTACGGCTATTGCGAGGAGACCGCCGAGCCGATCAGCCTGCGCCGGCTGGAGGCGCGGCCGATCGCCACGTTGTCGCTCGAGGCCCAGGAGCACCACGAGCGCATGGAGCGCACCCACCGGGACGATTGACCGGCCCCGTAGCGCGGCTGCTGGACGTCGGTGATCTGACCGCGGCCGCCATAGGCGATGCGGGCTTCGGCGATCTGGTCGAATTCGATGGTGTTGGCCGAGGTGATGTCCTCGGGCCGGATGATGCCGGCGACCTTCAGGTCGCGAAGCTCGAAGTTGACGCGCACCTCCTGGTGCCCGGCGATCACCAGGTTGCCGTTGGGCAGCACCTGGGTGACCAGCGCGGCGACGCGCAGCTCGATGGTTTCGTCCCGGTTGACCTGGCCGGCGCCCTCGGTGCTGCCGGAACTGTCCAGGTCGATCAGGTTGGTCGGGTCGATCGCCTCGGGCAGGATCTGATGGAGGCTCGATTGGTAACCGAGCATTGCGCTCATCGACGAGTCCTCGGCGGCGATCCGGCTGCGGGTCGTGGTGTTGGAGATCTGAGCCTTGTCCTGGATCTCGATGTTGACCGTGACGATGTCGCCCTCCTTGGCCGCCCGCTGGTCCCTGAGGAACTGTTGCGAGCCGGGCCGCCACAGCGAATTGGGTTGGCGGGCAACCTCCACCGTTGGCGGCATCGGCATCTGGACAGGCTGTTTGCCGGCCAGCCCCGCCGGGTTCTCGATCCTGCTCAGGTCCGGCGCCCGGCCGATCTGCGCCAAACGGGGGAGGATGTTGCAGGCGCCGAGAGCCAGGGCGATCAGCGCGACGCCGGCGAGCCGGGCGCAGCGCGCGCCGGGAGAGGAGATCTGTGGAGCCAAGGAAGCCTCCCTCGTATCAGTTGCCGGCCGCGGTGGCGGTCCGGAGTACCCTGACGGCGCCGTTTTCGGCCACCACGCCGTTGATGATGGCGTTGGACTTGGTGTTCATGACGCGGATGACCTGGCCGCTGGCGCCGTCCTCGAGGGCCCGGCCCTGGGCTGTGAGCACCATGCGGTCCGTCTCCAGGCGCAGGACGACCAGGCTGTTCTTGGAAACCAGCAGCGGCTCGCGCAGGTCGGTGGCGCGCACCGGTTGCCCCGGCCGGATCGCACGGCGCGGGCTCTTGCCGATCAGGTTGGCCGGGTCCACCACAACATTGCCGGGCAACCGCCTGACGTCGACACTCAACCAGTCGACGTCGCCCTGCGCGATGACCTCGCCCGGCACGCTGCGGCGACGGAGCACCGGCACTTCGGTCATGCGCACGGCCCGGCCCGTCACCGTGGCGGCGGCGAGGGGCGCGGCGCCGGCCGGTGCGACCATGCGCGCCGTGAAGCGGCCGCTGGCCGGGTCGTAGGAGAGCCCCGAGGACCCCACGCTGGGCTCGGCGTCGATCGGCAGATGCAGGCGCAGTCCCGGATTGTCGAGCACGATGGCGACGTCGCCGGTGACCGCGCGGGCCGCCAGCGCCTCGCGCAATGCGGCTTCGATCTCCGCGCCGCCGATGGTCTGGCTGGCCCGCGCGACCACCGACGCGTCCAGCGGCGAGGCGGGCTTCCAGGCGACTCCATATCCATCGGCCAGCGCGGCGAGCCAGCGGGCGTCCAACTCCACCCGTTTGCCCGGGACGGGGGCGCGGGCGATCGCGGTTTCGCCCAGCGCGCCCAGTCCGTCGAACAGATCTCCCAGACGCAGGACGGCATCCTCGACGACCACCGAGGTCTTGAGCCGAACCGGCCCCGCGGCCCCCAATTGGCCGGCGCCCCCTTGGCCCGCGGCCGCCGGGGCGGCGAGGATCAGGACCAGGGCGAGCGTCGGGATCGGATTTCTCATGGCGGTTCCTCCAATACCTTTGGTATGAGGGGTTAGCGGAGCTGGGTCACGCTCGACATCATTTCGTCGGATGCCTGGATGACCTTGGAGTTCATCTCGTAGGCGCGCTGCGCGGTGATCAGGTTGGTGATCTCGGCCACGACGTTCACGTTGGACGCCTCGAGGAGTCCCTGCTCCACGGACCCGAAGCCCGCCGAGGCGGGCGTCCCCACCGTGGCGGTGCCCGAGGCCACGGTCTCCAGCAGAAGGTTGTCGCCGATCGCTTCGAGACCCGCCTGGTTGGCGAAGGTGGCCAGTTCGATCTGGCCGACCTGCTGCGGATTGACCTGGCCGTCGATGGTCACCCACACTTGGCCGCTCGCGTTGACGGTCACCGAGACGGCGTCTATGGGGATCGTGATTCCCGGCTGGATCACGAAGCCGTCGGGCGTGACCAAGTCGCCGTCGGCCGAGAGCTGAAACGCGCCGGCCCGGGTGTAGGCGGTGCTGCCGCTGGGCAACTCGACCATGAAATACCCCTTGCCGTTGATCGCCAGGTCGAAGGGGTTTTCCGTGATCTGCATGCTGCCCTGCTCGCTGATGCGATAGACCGCTGCCGGCTGCACGCCGAGACCCACCTGGATGCCGGCGGGCACGACCGTGCCGGCATCCGACGAGGCGGAGCCGACGCGCAGCAGGTCCTGATAGAGCAGATCCTGGAATTCCGCGCGTTGGCGCTTGTAGCCGGTCGTGTTCATGTTGGCGATGTTGTTGGAGATGACCTCGACGTTCAGCTGTTGGGCCAACATTCCCGTCGCGGCGATGTCGAGTGAAAGCATCGCTTGTCTCCCTCTTGACTTAGGTTCTGACGCTCGCCAGGGCCTGGATGGCCCGGCGCTGGCGCTGGTGTTCCTGGTCGGCCAGGTTGGCCGCGGCCTGGTAGCTGCGCACGGTGGTGACGAGCTTGGTCATCTCCACCACGCCGGCGACGTTGGAGCCCTCGATCTTGCCCTGTTGGATGTCCGGGATCTCGACCGGCAGCGGTTCCTGGCCGGCGGCGTCGTAGAGCCCGTGGGCCAGCCTGTCGAGTGCCTGAGGGTTCTCGAAGCGGACCAGGCGGATACGGCCGATCTCTCCCTGGTCGCTCGACACGGTGCCGTCGCGGGCCACGGTGACGGCGGCGCTGTCCGGGGGAACGGCGATCGGGGAACCGCCGTCACTCAGCACGGCGAGGCCCTGGGTCGTGACGATCTGACCGTCGGGATCCAGGGCAAAGCCTCCGGCGCGCGTGTAGCGTTCGCCCTCGGGCGTCTCGACCGCGAAATAGCCCTCGCCGAAGATCGCCAGATCGAAGGAACTCCCCGTATGGGTCATGGGGCCGGGTTTCAGATCGCGGACCGTGGCGATGTCCTGGACGAAGCGGATTCTCTCGCTGTGGTCCGTGCGTTTGAGGTGCTCCACGAAAAGCATGCTCTCGCCCTTGAACCCCGGCGTGGTGACGTTCGCCAGGTTGTTGGCGAGGATGTCCATCTGGCGCTTGAGCACCATCTGGCGCGACAAGGCTATGTAACCGGGATTTTCCAAGGCGTCGTCCGATCGTTTGTGGTCCACGCGTCGCCGCGAATGCAACGGCGGCACCGGTCCTGCACGTCGCGTGCCAGTTCGCGTCCGACGCGGGTCCTAGGCCTCGGAGCGGCTCGCGGGGTCCCGCGGGAGCCTGGCGGCAGGGCTTGCCCGGCAGTTATTGCCGCCGGCCCGGCGCGCTCCCGCCTGTGGGAATCAACCAGTTCTTAACCATCCTGGCTTAAGTTTGGCCAGAACTAATAGACTAATATAAAAAGGGTATTCGTATATGACGGACGAGGCGATCACGGAGGACCTTGGCGAAGGCGTCGAGGTCGAGGCCAAGCCGCGCGAGGGCGGCCTGAGCGGCAAGAAGCTCGTGCTGTTCATCGTCCTGCCGCTTGTTCTGGTTCTGGGCGGAGCCACTGGCGCCTATGTCGCCGGCGCCCTCGACCCCTTGCTCGGCGAGTCTAAAGAGCAGGAGGAACGGGCGGCTCAAGGCAAGGCGGCGCCGGCCGTGTTCTATGACCTGCCGGAAATGCTGGTGAACCTCAACGGCGGGGGGCGCAAGTCCTCCTATCTGAAGATTTCCGTCAGCCTCGAGCTCGAGGACGCCGGCACCTTGGAACATGTCGATCAGGTGCTCCCGCGCATAGTGGACAATTTCCAGGTCTATCTGCGCGAGCTGCGGATCGAGGACCTCAACGGCTCGGCGGGGCTGCAGCGGCTGCGCGAAGAGCTGTTGCTGCGGGTCAACGCGGCAACGCAGCCGGCCGTTGTCAAGGACGTGCTCTTCAAGGAAATGTTGATTCAATAACCGGTTAGGACGGCGCTGGACCAAATGGCGGATCTGACGGAAGACGGAGCGGCTCCGGCCGAGGGCGGCCAGGAGGACCAGGCTGCCCTGATGGCGGAATGGGAGGCCGTGGCCGCGGAAGACGGAGAAGGGGAGGACGGGCAGGACGGCGGCCTGATGAGCGGATCGTCCACGCGCGTCCTCGACCAGTCCGAGATCGACAGCCTGATGGGCGTCGACGGGGAAAACGACGGGGACGGCGACCAGTCGGGCATCAAGGCGATCGTCAATTCGGCGCTGGTGTCCTACGAGCGCTTGCCGATGCTCGAGGTGGTGTTCGATCGGCTGGTGCGCATGATGTCGACCTCGCTGCGCAACTTCACCTCGGATAACGTGGAGGTCAGCCTGGAGTCGATCACCTCCTGGCGCTTCGGCGACTACCTCAATTCGATTCCCCTGCCCGCCATGCTGACCGTGTTCAAGGCCGAGGAGTGGGACAACTTCGGCCTGATGACGGTCGACAGCTCGCTGATCTATTCGATCGTCGACGTGCTCCTGGGCGGCCGCCGCGGCACGGCGGCCATGCGCATCGAGGGCCGGCCCTACACGACGATCGAGCGCAACCTCGTGGAGCGCATGGTGCACGTCGTTCTCGGCGATCTCTCGGCTGCCTTCGACCCCCTGTCGCCGGTCAGCTTCCGCTTCGAGCGGCTGGAGTCCAATCCCCGTTTCGCGACCATCGCGCGGCCGGCGAACGCCACGATCGTGGCCAAGCTGCGCGTCGACATGGAAGACCGCGGCGGACGCATCGAGTTGACGTTGCCCTATGCCACCTTGGAACCGGTGCGCGAACTCCTGCTGCAGATGTTCATCGGCGAGAAGTTCGGACGCGATTCGATTTGGGAGGGCCATCTGACTGCCGAGCTCTGGCAGACCGATGTGGCGATCCAGGCCGTGCTGGAGGAGGTCGAGCTGCGCCTCAGCGACGTGCTTTCCTGGACCGAGGGCACGCGCCTCGAACTCAACTGCGATCCCTCCTCCAAGATCCAGTTGCGCTGCGGCGAGGTCTCCATGTTCGACGGACAGATGGGCCGCAGCGGCTCGAACATAGCCGTGCGCATCGCCAACAAACTGGTAATCAGTGAGGAAATGAATTGATCGGCGACATTCCGCTGGACCGTATGGCCCTGTTGTTCGACGCAGTGTTGGCTTTGCTGCTGCTGGCAACCATCGTCTACGCCGCGATCCTCAACCGAAAATTGTCGGCCCTGCGCGACTCCCGGCAGGAGATGGAAGGGCTGGTCGGCCGCTTCGCCGAGGCAACGACGAAGGCCGAGACGATCCTCGCGGACATCCGGCAATCGGCGGGCGAGACCGGGCGGACCTTGCAAGAGGCGATCGACCGCGGCAACGTCGTGGCCGACGACCTTGTGTTTCTGGTCGAGCGCGCCGGCAGCGTTGCCGATCGGCTGGAAGGCGCCGCCAAGGCCAAGCCCGCGGCGCGGAATGGTCGATCTGGTGCCCAGGGGGACGGCGCCCGACACCACGGCGGCGCCTCGTCCGACGGGACCGCGGCCCCGCCACCGGATGCCGTCCGCCCGGCACGTGTCGAGGCGACTCCGAAGCAATCCGCCTTCATGAAGTCCCTGCGCGGCATGCGCTGATCCAAAGGTCCGGCGAAGGAAATCCCATGCGATTGCGTTTGTTTCCGCTTCTGATCGTGCTCGCCACCATCGGCGTCGCACTCAAGGCGAGCGGCATCTGGCACGGCCTCGGCACCTTCGCCCAGGCCAAGCCGGCGGCAGCCGGCAGCCGATCGCCGGACTTCCCCTCCGCCTCGCCGGTCCAGGTGGCCGGCCGCGGTCCGGATTCCGGCGCGCAGCCGAATCAGGACTCCAGGCCGGCCGGGCGCGTGGCCGGCCAGGGCCCGCCCGCCACCGCCAACCTGCCGAACGATCCCTTCCAACTGACCGACGAAGAGATCGATCTGTTGCAGATGCTGGCCGAACGCCGCACCGAGATCGATCGCCGGGAGGCCGAGCTCGACCAGCGAGGCACTCTGCTCGAAGCGGCAGAACGGCGCATAGACGAGAAGATCGGCGAGTTGGAAAGCCTCCGGAAGACCATCGAGGAACTTCTGATCCAGCGCGACGAGCAGGAAGAGACACAGCTCAACAGCCTCGTGAAGATCTACGAGAGCATGAAGCCCAAGGACGCGGCACGGATCTTCGAGGAACTCGACATGGCCGTTCTGCTCGACGTGATCGAGCGCATGAAGGAACGCAAGACGGCACCGATCCTGGCGCGCATGAACCCGCGGCGGGCCAAGGCGATCACCATCGAACTAGCCCAGCGCCGTGGCCTGCCGACCGCGCCGAACTAGCTAATGGGATAGGAGTTTCCTGCCTCACGATTTACTCGGTTTTAACTAACATAAACTAGTTATTTCATCGGAGATGGAAAGTGCCAGGGCTTGGGCGGGCCGGCGGAAATCCGCCATGTCGGCCCGTTATGTCAGGAGATGCCGATGTCAGCAATCGACATGAAAACGCCGATCCTCATCGTGGACGACTACAAGACCATGCTGAGGATCATCCGGAACCTGCTGAAACAGCTGGGTTTCGACAACGTGGACGAAGCCACCGACGGCAGCACGGCGCTGCAAAAGCTGCGTGAAAAACCCTACGGATTGGTCATTTCGGACTGGAACATGGAGCCGATGACCGGCCTCGAGCTTCTGAAGGAAGTCCGGGCGGACACGCAGCTCAAGGAGCTGCCGTTCATCATGATCACCGCGGAGAGCAAGAGCGAGAACGTGGTTGCCGCCAAGCAGGCCGGCGTCAGCAATTACATCGTCAAGCCGTTCAACGCGGACACCTTGAAGACCAAGCTGACGGCCGTCGTCGGCGACTTCTAAGCCCGATACCGGGCACCCCGGGGGAGCCAGAGCATGTCAGCCCGTTTCGACGAAAGAGACACCGGCAAGCGTGTCGAAGCCATAGCGAAGGGCGGCGACGGAGTCGAGCCCGAGCAGATCCTGGAAGTGGTAAAAAGCGTGATGGCATCGATCGACGGAGACCTTTCGACCGTCAATCTGAAATTCTACGCCGAGATCGAATCGCTCGCCAAGTTCATCGAGAACCTCAAGCTGGAGTTGGCCGCGGTCAGGCCGGACGAGATCAACGACGAACACCTCCCGGCGGCGGCCGACGAGCTGGAGGCCATCGTCGGCGCCACCGAGCAGGCGACCAACACCATATTCGAGGCGGTCGAGGCGATCGAGGAGCTGACCGCCAAGATGAACAAGAAGGTGGCGCCCCAGGTGTCGGACGCCGTGACGCGGGTCTACGAGGCCTGCGGTTTCCAGGACATCACTGGACAGCGCATCACCAAGGTCGTCACCGCGCTCAAGCACATAGAGACAAAGGTCGAGGCGTTGCTGGAGGCCTTCGGCGAGGAAATCCGGCAGCTGCCCGGCCATGAGCGACCCGACAACCCGGAGCCACCGGACGGCAGCGAAATGCACGGTCCCCAGCTGGAACGGGACGCCAACAACCAGGACGACATCGACGCCATTCTGGCGAGCCTCGACTGAGCCGCCATGGCCGCCGCACAGCAGCCGGGCGGCCGGCGCAGCGATCCGAATATCGTCGCGCTGCTCAGCCTCAAGCTCCTGCTGCTGGGTTTCTTCATCTTGCTGAACGCGCTTTCCCAATACGAGGAGGATAGGGCCCGGAAGGTCCTCGAGAGCGTCAACGAGGCCTTCAACGGCCGGGTCGATGCTCTCGAGAGCCACGCACCCTACCCCGCCGGACTGGGGCCGTTCGAGGAGACCGCCGCGCTGATCGGCTCGGTCGGCCGCCTGTTTCGCTCGCAGATCCCCGCCGTGCGCAGCGAGGTCTCGGCCGGCGGCGCGCGCCTGCGCCTGGAAGTGCCCGCCGAAACCCTTTTCCAACCCGCCGCGGCCAAGCTGCGGCCTGGGCACGACCTGCTGTTGCGCCGGTTCGCCGGGGCGCTGACCGATGACGGCCGGGTCGGCCTGGACTACGAGGTCGAACTGTTGCACGGCGTACCTGCCGGGGACACCGCCAGGCTCGCCGCCGCCCCGTCCGAGGCGGTCGAGGTCGGGCGCATGGGCGCGCTGGCGCGGGCCTTCGCGCGGCGCGGCGTGCCGGTGGAAAAGCTGTCGATCGGTACGCTTCCCGGCCGGCCCGGCAAGGTCGTCCTGGTGGTCCAGGTCTACGACGCGCGGCGTCGGGCTCCCGATTACCTGGGGTTCGCGGAATGACCGGGCCCACGAGCGCCGACCCGCACGGGGTCGAGGATTCGGACCGGCGGCCGACCGGGGGAACGGCCTGGCTGATCACCTTCACCGACCTGGTCGCTCTGATGTTGACCTTCTTCGTCATGCTCTTCGCCATGTCCAAGGTCGAGCATCGCAAGTGGCAGAACCTGACCGATGCGCTGGCCTACAATCTGAATGCCGTGCGCGAGCTTCCGGCGGCGCTGCCGACCGAGTGGCTCGACATCGAGAGCGACGAACCGCTTTCCGCGGTCGATCTCGACTATCTCGCCGCGCTGCTCAAGGAGAACATCGCGGCCGAGCCTCTGCTGGCGGAGGCCGTGCTGTGGCGGCTCCAGGACCATCTGGTGATCGCGCTGCCGGGCGAGCTCCTGTTCGCCCCCGGGGCGACCGAGCTGGAGCCTTCCGGACGCGCCGTGCTTGCCGCCTTCGGCGGCCTGTTGCGCCACGTGACCAACCGGATCGAGGTGACGGCCCATGCCGATCCGCGCCAACCGGGCGGCGGCTTCGCTTCGAACTGGGAGCTGTCCCTGGCCCGCGCGCTCGGCGTCGCCCGCCTTCTGGAACGGACCGGCAGCCACCGCCCGGTCGTGGCGCGCGGGCTGGGTGACGGCCGCTTCGAGGCCCTCTCGGCGCAGCTCGCCCCGGCGCGCCGCCTGGCGCTCGCGCGGCGGGTCGAGATCCTCGTGCGCCGCGCCGCGGGAGAGCAGCCGTGACCCGCGGCGGGCGGTGGGCGCGGGCGTCGATTTGCGGGCTCGTGCTGGCCGCCGCGGTCGGCTTCGCGGCCGTCGCGCCCGCTGTCGCCGCGGCAGGGGCCGGCGCGGCGGTCGCCGAGGTGCCCGTCAGGACCGGCGTACACGACGGCTACGGCCGGCTGGTCTTCGACTGGGAGGCACCGGTCGCCTACCGGCTGGAGCAGGTGCCCGGCCGCGCCGTGCTCTATTTCAGCCGTCCGGCCCGCCTCGACCTGTCGCGCTTCCGGGCCGACCCGGGCGGGCTGATCCCCGCCCTGGAGACGAAGCCGGTGGCCGAGGGCTCGGCGGTCGAGCTGTCGCTGCCGCCCGGCGTCTCGCTGCGCCATTTTACGAGCGGCTCGAAAGTGGTGGTCGACGTCCTGGCCCCGCGCCGCGTGGCGTCCCGGAACCCCGACGCGGTCGCCGCCGATGCCGTTCTGGCCGCGACCGTGGCGCGGCGCGTTCCCGAGACAGGGCGCGCCGCGCGTCGGCTGCCGACCCGGCTCGACCCGAAGTCCGGGCCCCCCGAGCCGCGGAGCGCGCAAGCCCGCCGGCCGAAAACCCGGTCCAAGGCGCCGGCCGCGTCGGGCTCGAAGATCGCCATCGCCTTCGAACGGCCCGCCCTGCCGCCCTGGAGCCCGGCGCCGGGGACCAGCGCGCCGCGCACCCGGCCGCTTACGCTCCGCGTGACCGGGGCACCGGACGCCGCTGCCGCCGCGTTTCGGCGCGGACGCAGCCTGTGGCTGGTTTTCGATCGGCCGGCGCGGGCGGACATTGCCAGGCGCTTGGAGCAGTTTGCGCCGGAGCTGATGCCTGTCGAGCAGCGGGCGCTCGAGGGCGCTACGCTGCTTCGTCTGACCGCGCCCGCCGACCTGGCGCCGGCGCTGCGCCGCGAGGACGGCGGCTGGATCGTCGAGCTGCGCCCGCAGCTCGCACGCCCCGAGGTCTCGGTCGAGCCCGAGGTGCGCGCCGGCGGTCCGCAACCGGGGGTCCGGTTTCCGGTCGCGGGCGCCGGGCGGGTGGTCTCTCTGGACGATCCGGATCTGGGCGGCCGGATCCATGTTCTGCCGGCCGCCGCACCCGGTCTCGGCTTGCTCGCCGCCCGCGAATTCCCGCAGTTCCGGGCGCTCGCCACCTATCAGGGGCTCGCCGTGGCGCCCCGTTCCGATCGCATCCGCGTGGCGCGGGACGACGCCGGGCTCGAGGTGACGAGCAGCGGGGACCTGCTGGTCACGCCGCGGACCGCCGCGCGTCGGGACCCGACGGCTGCGGTCCCGACGGTACATGGCCGGCGGCTCTTCGACCTGCCGGCCTGGCGTCTAGGCGACGACGAGTCGTTCGAACGGAACCGGCGTGTACTGCAGCGCCGGTTGGTTACGCCGGGCCCCGGACAGCGCCCGGAGCTCGCCCGCCTCGACCTGGGGCGCTTCTACTTCGCACACGGCTTGGCCAGCGAGACGCTCTCGGAGCTCGACCTGATGGCCCGGGACAACCCGCAGCTCGCCCGGGACCCCCAGGTGATCCTGTTGCGCGCGGCGAGCCTTTTCCTGATTCAGGATTACCGGGCGGTGGCCGACGGGCTCGCCGAACCGGCCCTGGCCGGCGAGCCCGAGGCGCTGGTCTGGCGCGCGGCCCAGGCCGCCGCCGCCCAGGACTGGGCCTATGCCGCGGAAGTGTTCGACCGGACGGGGCCGCTCATGGCGGACTACGTCCACCCGGTGCGCACCCGGCTGTGGCTGCTGGCCGCCGAATCGCACCTGGCCGTCGGCGATACCGGCGGTGCCAGCCTCTACCTGGAACAGGTGCGCGAGGACGCGCCCGCGGCCTTCGAGCGGGCCCAGCTCGACTTCCTCGAGGGCCGGCGCCTGTTGCTCGACGGCGAAACGGAGACGGCCGAGGCCCTATGGCGCAGGGTTGCCGGCGCCACGCACGCGCCGTCGCGCGCGCGCGCGCGTCTGGCCCTGGTCGACCAGGGCGTCGAGACCGGTGGGCTCGACACCGCCGCGGCGATCGAGGAGCTCGAGCGGCTGCGCTTTCTCTGGCGGGCCGACGACTTCGAGCTGGCCCTGCTCGAGCGGCTGGGCGGGCTCTACGCCGCCGCGCGGGACTACCGCCAGGCACTGCATAGCCTGCGTCAGGCGGCCTCTCATTTTCCGGGCTCGCCGCGCGCCGAGGCGGTGGCCCGGAAGATGCGCGAGATCTTCGCCGGGCTCTACCTCGAGGGCGGCGACAGGGCGCTGCCGCCGGTCCGCGCGCTGGCGCTCTACGAGGAGTTCAAGGAGCTGACGCCGGTCGGCCCGGCCGGTGACCGGATGATCGCGAATCTGGTCGAACAGCTCGTCGAGATCGATCTGCTTGGCCGCGCGGCGACGCTGTTGGAAGAGCAGATCGCACAGCGGCTGAAGGGCGCGGACCGGGCCCGCGGCGGGGCCCGGCTGGCGCTCGTCCGGCTGCTCGACCGACAGCCCGAGCAGGCGCTGGACGCGCTCGCCGGGACCGTGTGGAAGCGGCTGCCCGAGGACCTCCGGCGCCGGCGCCGGCTGCTCGAGGCGCGGGCGTTGAGCGACCTTGGCCGCGGGCGCGAGGCGCTCGGCCTGCTGAGGGGCGACGAGAGCGAGGAGGGCCTGCGCCTGCGCGCCGGGATCCTTTGGGAGCTGCGCGACTGGCCCGCCGCCGCGGTGGCGCTTTCGCGCCTGGTGCCCAAGAAACCGCCCGCCGGAGGGGCACAGGGCGAAGCCGAGGACCAGACCGTCCTGGACCTGGCGGTCGCCTACAGCCTGGCCGGCGACCGCAAGGCGCTCAGCGACCTCGAGCGGCGCTACGGCCCGGCCATGGCGGCCGGCTCCAGGGCCGAGAGCTTCGCGCTCCTGACCAGCGACTTCCGCAAGGCCGAGATCGCCAAGGTCGCCCAGGAGCTGGCCGGGGTCGAGCGCATCCAGGCCTTCATGGCCGGCTACCGTGCGCTCAGCAAGGGCGCGCGGTGACTGCCTGAGGCGCGCTGCCGATCGCACGGAACGGGATCCGCGACACTTGGCGGCCCGGGGCCCGCGAGGGGGCGCCGGGGAGGGCAACCGCTCGAATACCAGGAAGCCTTCCCCCTCGACGGGGGAAGGTTTGGATGGGGGTGGCCATCGGCGCCGGCACGACGATCAGCCTCGTTGCTTCGAGCAAAGCGGTGTGATCGGCTCCCCTCCTCGGTCCTCCCCCGCGAGGGGGGAGGAAGAAGAACCCCGCTTCGAACGATCGCATTGGGGAGCCGGGGGTCGCCCCCTGGCTCGTCACGTTGGGGCAAGCTCCGCGCGCAGGCTGCGCTTCAAGGTCTTTCCCGCCGCGCTGCGCGGAAACGCGTCCTTGATCAAGACCCGGCCGACGCGCTGGAACTTGGCTTCGACATGGGCGTTGATCCAGTCCCTCAGCGCCGCCTCGTCCGCCGTTTGGCCGTCCTTGAGCAGGACCGCCGCCACGGGGGTCTCGCCCCATTTATCGTCGGGGACGCCGAAGACCGCGGCTTCGGCGACGGCCGGATGCTGCACGGCGACCTCCTCGATGTCGCGGGGGTAGACGTTGACGCCGCCCGAGATGATCATGTCCTTCTTGCGGTCGACCAGATAGAGGAAGCCGTCCTCGTCCAGGTAGCCCAGGTCGCCGCTGAACAGCCAGCCGTCCTTGATCGCCTGTTCGGTCAGGTCCGGGCGCTTGTAGTAGCCGGGTGTCAGGATCGGGCCCCGGCCGACGATCTCGCCGACCTCGCCCGGCGGCAGGTCGTTGCCCTGCTCGTCGCAGATGCGGATCTGGAAGAACGGCGTGCAGGCGCCGACCGATCCCGGCTTGCGCGCGAAGTCGGTCTTGTCCAGGACCGTGACGAAGCCCTCGGTCAGGCCGTAGAGCTCGTGGAACCGCCCGGGCAGAAGCGCCTCCAGCCGCTGCTTGTGCTCGAGGTGCAGCGGCGCGCCGAGCGACAGGACCGTCTCGAGCGAGCCCAGCTTCTCGCGCGTCGCCCCGGGGTGGTCGAGCAGCGCGATGATCTGGGCCGGCACCATCATGATGTGCGTGACCTTCTCGCGTTCGATCGTCTCGACCACCGCGTCGATCTCGAAGGCCTTGTGCAGGACGTAGGTCGCGCCGTTGAAGACCGTCGGCATCAGCGTCACGAAGGCGCCGTTGAAGATGATCGCGCCCGTGTGCAGGCAGACGCTCTCGGGGGTGAACCGGAAGGCCTGCGAGAACAGCATGCAATACATGGCGCGCACGTAGTGGGTATGCACGATGCCCTTGGGATCGCCCGTCGTGCCGCTGGAATAGACGATGTCGTAGACGTCCTGGTCGCCCAGGCCGGCGTCCGGCGGCTCGCCTGGCGAGGCGTTCGCGACCAGTTCGTCGAAGCTCAGAAATCCCGGGCGTGCCTCCCCGCCGATCAGAACGAAGCGCTCGTCCGCGATGTGCGGCAGGTCGCCGCGGGCCGCGCCGACCAGGGCCGCGTAGCCGGGGTCGGCGATCACCATGGCCGCATCGGCGTCGGCGAGCAGCTTGGCCAGGCCCTTGGCCTGCAGCAGCGGGCTCATGGGCACCACGACCGCCCCGATCTTGGCGACCGCCCAGTAGAGGTCCAGCAGCTCGAGTCCGTTCGGCAGGACCGTCGCCACCTTGTCGCCCTTGCCGATGCCGGCGGCGAGCAGGGCGTTGGCCAGGCGGTTGACCCGCCCGTTGAACGCCGCATAGCTCAGCCGCGCGCCCTCGAACACGACGGCGGTATGCCCCGGCCGGTACCTGGCGTGCCGCGTTATGAGAGACCCGATATCCACCCGATCCGCTCCGCGAAGGCGCGTAGGACTGGCCGATCATACCCCATCGCGCCGCTCGCGGGAGCCGGGAAAACGGCGGGCTAATGATCTGGAAGAAACGACCGAATAAAGTGACGCTGCTCTTCGGTGTCTGGGACGTTGATACCTCTTGCCGCACTGACAACTGAGATAGCCTCGTCCGCCGTCAGAGAAAAATGTTTCAAGAGGCAGCTCGCAAACACACCCGACCTACCGATTCCAGCACGACAGTGAACGCCGATCCTTGATCCGCCGGTCAGATCGGTGTGTGTTCGCCGGACCAGCTCTGCAAAGCCAATGGGGTCCGGCAGGCCTCGATCAAGAATTGGGAACTCTACAAAATCAATTCCATGCCTTGCGCAACATGCGCTTTCTTCGAGTAACCCCAACTCGAAGACTTCGTCTTCCGTCAACAGAGATATGACCTTGCCAATTCCAACGGATCGATATGCACGAATATCATCGTCTAGCCATTCGCCTGATGGCTTCGGCATGACATACAGCTCACCGTCACATTGGCACTGGATTTTGTATACCGAAGGCTTCATCCATCTATCTGGCTAGGTGTTGCCGTCCAACGCAACACTCCTCTCACAGTCCCCAATCACCTTGGGAAGCCAGTAAAATGATCAAGATCAATCCCCAAATCAATCGCAGCATGATTCCGCATGCCTTGGCATTGCTGGATGTGCAGGCACAGGAATCCGTGCTCGATCTGTTCTGCGGGCTGGGCAATTTCACTCTGCCGTTGGCGCGCAGTGCCGCCAAGGTG
>CAMYKD010000087.1 GCA_947258885.1 uncultured Kiloniellales bacterium
GTCACTGCACTTCCCTCCGTCGCCACCTTGCTTGTGCTTGCGAATCTGTTCTCACCAGCAAGCGCCATGGCGGCGGGAGAAAACCTGAGTCAATTGATCAACGTGGTCGCCAAACAGCACATGCTCACGCAAACGATGAGCAAGGAATCGCTGCTCGTCGCCCTCGAGGTGGACAAGGCGCGGAACCTTCATAACCTCCGATCGAACCACGTCTTTTTCGATCGTGTTCTCCAGGGTCTGCGCTACGGCGACATAACCCTGGGCGCGCCCGGCACCCGCCGTCCCGAGATCCTGGAGAAGCTCGACCGGGTCGAGGAGCTGTGGCCCCTGTTCGGCAACGCGGTCGAGACCAGCGTATCCTCGGGAGGCGTCTCCGCGGAACAGCTTGATACCATCGCGGAGGTCAATCTAGCCCTGCTCGAGGCGACCGAGGATACGGTCGAGGCTTATCGGGAGGCGGCAGCCAGGGGCGGCCTCTTCTCCATGGTCGGCGTTGCGATCGACAAGTCCGGCCGCCAGCGCACTCTGACGCAGAAAATGAACAAGGAGTTCCTCCTGATCGCCTACGGGCACGACGTCAACAAGCTCAGGACGGACAAGGCGATACAGCAGCCTTTGATTCTCGTCACCATAGGCGAGCCCGCGCCGAACTTGGCAAAGGTTATCGACGCCGCCCAGACGGCGGGGTTCTTCTAGGCAACGCTAAGGAGCAACGGCTACCGAGCGACGGGGGAAGGGTCACCTTCCCCCGTCATCTTTTTGCAGGAGACCTCCCCCGTCGCACCGCGACGCCGATACCGGCGACAACGCGGTGTCGTCACTCCCACAGGCCGAGTTCTTTGATCCGGTTCCGGTAAACCGGATCGTTGGGGTTCAGCGTATAGGCTTTCCTGTAGTCCTCGATGGCGCGCAGCAGGTCGCCCGTCCGCAGGCGGCTGTTGGCCCGGTTGTAGTAGGCGGCGTCGAAATCCGGCCGGATCCCGATGGTCTGCGAATAGTCCTCGATCGCCCGGTCGTGATCGCCCATGTCCGCGTAGCTGTTGCCACGATTGTAGAGAGCTTCGGCGTGCCCCGGCTCGAGCACGAGGGTCCGCGAGTAGTCGTCGATCGCTTTGCCGTGGGCACCAAGGTAATAGTAAGCATTGCCGCGGTTGTAGAAGGCGTTGCCCAGGTTCTTCTTCGACACCCCGCCCGACTCGATGATCCAGGTGAGGTAGTGGACCGCATTCTCGTAGCCGCTCTGCTCCGCCTCGCCGTCCCAGACCGCCCGGGCGGCGAACGCGGTCGACCCGGGCGCAACCGCGATACCCGCCGCCAACAAGATGATGAACACCAGTCGCCCCATGCCAAACCTCCCCTTTGTTCGAACCGGATGGCAAGCTCCGGATCACGCGGGCTGCTTCCCGCGCGCCGGGGCGAGCCGACCGGCACGCCGCTTCGGACCTCTGCCCCCAGGCTGGATCCAACACTCCCCGGCCGCGGACCACCGTCGCTGTGGACCATGCTCCGCTGCGCCTTGTTATCGAATTTTAGTCGAAATCAACGGATCGATAAAGTTAACGTATGGATCCCGGCAATCGAAATCTCACTGAGAGCAATAAAGCATGCCGTATTATCACCCAAGGATATGACACGTCAGAGTTGTTTTAACAACTTGTGTACACATGGTCCGATATGTCTAGTAGCCGGGTACCGCCGAGCGTCCTGCGGAAACGAAGGTCCAGGCAGAGACAGCGCCCCTGAAGATCCGCCTGCGCATGGGGGCGGAAGCTCCTCGGTTCGACGCGAAGCCCGTTGGGACCGGTCGATATCACACTGTCGGAGACGTCAAGACGATGACAAGAAAAACGGCCGCGGTTCTCGGCTCCTGCATCGCCATCACAGCCCTGTTGACGCTGACCGCCCCCCTGGTGGCCGAGCAACCCGCCAGCCTTCAACGCGCGATCAACCTCGCCCAGGACCAGTTGGTGCTTGCCGAAAAGATGAGCAAGGAACTGGTGCTTGTCGCCTTGGAGGTCGACACGGAGAGGAACCTGAAGAATCTCGAGTCGTCCCGCGCGTTGTTCGAGCGAACGCTCAAGGGCCTGCGCGACGGTGACGCTGGACTCGGGTTGCCAGGATCGACGAACCGGGATTTCATCGACAACCTCGGCAAGGCTGGGGAACTGTGGCTCGTCTACGATGCCGCCATCCGTACGAGCTTTCGGTCCGGCAGGATCACAGCCGATCAGGTGGGAACCGTAGCCGACCTCACCGCACCCATAGCCACGGCCATGGGAAGCGCGGTTGCGGTCCTCGAACACGAGTCCTCGGAAGGCCGACTCGTCTCACTGCTCGACGCCACCATCGAACTCGCCGAACGGCAGCGCTTGCTGACACAAAAGATGTCCAGGAAGTTCCTGCTCATCGCCTACGGCCATGAGGTTGAGAAGAACAGGAGCCAACTGAAGGAAAGCATAGCCCAGTTCGATCGCACCTTGGACGGGCTTATCAGCGGCAATACCGAACTGCATCTCGTGCCGGCGCCCTCCGCCGAAATCAAAGCGCAGATGAGAAAGGTGGTGCGGATCTGGGACGCGTTCCTGCCGATACTCGCGAACGCGGCCAAGGGCGGCGAGATCGATCGCGAAACCATCGCGCGGATGGCACGCACAAACGAGCCCCTGCTCGAGGCGGCGAGCGCTGCCCGCTTGTCATACAACTCTCTGTAAACGAGCCACCATCATCCGCGCGGACTTGTCAGATCGTATCGCGGATCAAGGCGCTGAGCTCCAATGCAAGAAAACTGTCGACGCCCGGGCGGGCGCGTGAAAAACAACGCCAATAGGTCTTGGCTGGTGCGGTGTTTTCCGTAACGTCCTATTTTCCGGCCTTGAAATTCTGAATCTCCGCCGTCTCGTACACGTGCTCCTCGCCACAATGGGGACAGGTGACACGAATATGCCCGTCTCCCGACATCTTGGCGGGGCTCTTTCCGCTGCTCCGGTCGTCGAAGACGGCAAACTGCGTGTCACATCCCTTGCAACCAAACCCATGGTACCAACTACCCGCCGTCACCTCCGAGGCAGACTTCGCCGTAGCGACGATGACCCTTTTCCCAGTCCCCTGAAACTCCGGCATAAGTGTCTCCCAAGTTCGAAAGCGTGAGGTTTATAGCACAGTGGCGAAACGAAGTCTTTGATCTGTCGCGCTTGGTGAACGGAATCCTCGCGCTCATGGCCAGGAAGCCGGTTTGGACTTGGCCGCGCGAAGTCTAGTCCGTCGGCACAGCCCCTTTCACGCCGCCTACCGAGGCACGCCCTTGACCTCAAGATACGACCGGCGGCGTCCGATCACGGGTGGCGCGACCTCCCCTACTCCGTTCCGTCGCCAAAGGTCAAACTCGGCACCGACTCGTCCGGCGGCGCGGCCTTATCCGCTCGACCAAGCCCGCCCAGGCAAAGATTGCATAAGTTCTTAAAGAATAATGAAATTTCCTTTCATTCGAATTTTTGCCTCGCCGTTAACTGCGGATTTACTCGTTGATGGGCATATGGAGCGTGTGAATGGCCTGTAAAAGAGCTTGGGCGGTTCGAGGCCGGAGCGAACCAAGCTCCGGCCCGGAGCATGGCCGCACCGCCCGCGATTCGCTCGAATGACGCAACGCGACGCCAGATAGGGACCGCATACCATGTTCGGAAAATTGAACTCCAGAGACGCTCGGCTCGTTTACACTTTGTTGCTCGTTGCCGTCGTCATGCTCGGCGCCAGCTGGTTCGGCGCTCGCGTGTTTCAGCAACAGTTCCTGGAGGAATCCGCGGAAAAGCAGAGCATTCAGTGGGCGGAGCTGATCAGGGAGAACCTGAGCGATCCCGAGGCGACCTTCGCCTACGGCAAGATCTCCGAAGAGGATGCCGAACTGATTGCCCTCGTCACCGAAGCGGGTGGCGTCTACCGCTACAAGTTCTACAACCAGGACGGCGTCGTGGTGCTGGCCTCGCGGCTGAACGACCTCGGCACTAAGAACACGAAACCCTACTTCTACGAGATCGTGGCGCAAGGCGCCCCCTTTGTGAAGATCGAGCATGACGTCACCGCCGCGGAGCTTGCGGCCGGCGCCTACGGTGACAACGTGCTCCAAGGCGGTGACAACCAGTTCCGCGACCAAGGCCATCAGCAGACCGCCGGCCGGCACCTGGCGGTCGTGGCCGAGGCCTACGTTCCCATGATCGAGCAAGGCCGGTTCCTGGGGGCGATCGAAGTCTACGTCGACGCAAGCGCGACGGCCCTGTATCTCGAGGAACAGATGCTCGAGGCGCAATTGGGTCTCGTCGCCATCCTGGCGGTCCTCGGTATCTTCATGACCATCGTCATTCGCGCCAACATGCGAGAGCGGAACCGTGAGCTCGCGACCATGTCGCGCGCCCACGAATCGATGGCCAAGGCCGAGGAACAGGTGGCGCGCCTCAACCAGGAGCTGGAACAGCGCGTCGAAGAGCGCACGGCCGAGCTCGAACGGGCCAACCAGGACATCCTGAAGGCCAACGAGGACGCCCTGAGGGCCAGCGAGGACGTCCAGCGGCTCAACTCCCAGCTGGAGCAGCGCGTCGAAGAGCGTACCGCGCAGCTCAACAAGGCCTACGAGAGCATGGCCAAACTGAACGACCAGCTGGAGCAGCGGGTCGACGAACGCACCGCCCAGCTGGGTCAGGCCAACGAAAGCGTCATGAAGCTGAACCAGGAGCTGGAGCATCGCGTCGAAGAGCGCACGGCCGAGCTGCACCAGGCGCAGGGCGAGCTGCTTCGCCGGGAGCGCCTGGCCGCCCTTGGCCAGTTGACGGCCACGGTGAGCCACGAGCTGCGCAACCCCCTGGGCGCGATCCGCACGGCCGTCTATCTGATCCGCGGCCGGACCGACGATAAGGGTCTCGGCGTGGAAGCCGCCCTGGAGCGCGCCGACCGGAGCATCACGCGCTGCGACAACATCATCACCGAACTCCTCGATTTCACGCGCACGACCGACCTCTCGCTCGAAAATTTCCGGGTCGGCGATTGGCTCGACAGACTGCTCTACGAGCAGAACCCGCCGGAGGGCGTCACCGTCCGCAACGAAATGACGGCGCGCGACCTGGAGGTCGCCTTCGACGAGGACCGGTTCCGTCGCGTCGTCATCAACGTCTTCAACAACGCCTGTGAGGCGATGTCCGAGGACTACGAAAGAACCGGCCGCCAAGACTATATGCTCGGCATCACCTCGCGCGTGAGCGAGGACCGCTTCGAATTGATCTTCCATGACAACGGCCCCGGAATCGCGCCGGACACCCTGGAGAAGATCTGGGAGCCGCTGTTCAGCACGAAGAGCTTCGGCGTCGGTCTCGGTCTGCCGACGGTCAAGCAGATCATGGAACAGCACGCCGGCGGGATCGATATCACCAGCAACCTGGGTCAGGGGACCGACGTGGTACTCTGGCTCCCCCTGAATCGCCTCGATGAGAGGGCCGCCTAATGACCAGTCCCACCAGACCCTTGAGGATTTTCGTCGTCGACGACCATCGGGATGTTGCGGAGGGCCTGGCAGACGTTCTGCGGATGCACGGTCACGAGGTCGAAGTGGCGTTCAACGGCGAGCAGGCCATTCGGGTATTCCGCGAGAAGGACTTCGACATCGCGTTCATGGACGTGATGATGCCGGGCATGAACGGCGTCGAGAGCTTCCTGGAGATCCGTAAGATCAAGCCGGCGGCGAGGGTCATCATGATGACCGGCTACAGTGTCGAGCAGCTTCTCGACCAGGCCGTCGAAAACAAGGCCTACGGCGTGCTCCACAAGCCCGTGGCGATCGACGACGTGATGGAAGCCTTGGAAAGGGTCCAGTCTCAGGGCATGGTCCTTGTGGCCGACGACGATCCGGAGTTCAGCGCGACCGTCAAGATGGTCCTGGAGGAGCACAACTACAAGGTGTGCCTGGCAAGGACCGGCAGCGAGGCCCTGAAAACGGTATTGGGCGGCGGTGTGGACATCCTCGTGCTCGACCTGGAGCTGCCGGTGATCAGCGGCCTCGAGGTCTACATGCAGCTCCGCAGGCGGGGGCGCGCGGTACCGACAGTCGTCGTCACGGGCCACAGTCGGGACCAAGCCGAGGCCATCGGCGCACTTCGCGCCGTATCCACCACGGGCATTCTCACCAAACCCTTCGATTCGGCACAGCTGTTCGAGGAAATCGGCAAGCTGATCACGAAAACGCCCGAGGCGGCGCCACAGGAGAAGACACCCGAGCCGCAGCGCGAGCCGGAGCCCTCCTGGTCGGCGCCCGAGCCGCAGCGCGAGCCGGAACCCTCCTGGTCGGCGCCCGAGCCGCAGAACGAGCCGAAATCCTGGTCGGCGCCCCAGCCGCAGGCAACGCCGGCACAACCCTCGCCGCCGATAGATCAAAAAGAACCGGCTGGACGACCGGCGCCGACGGATTCGGCCCGAATGGGCCCGAAAAAACCAGGAGACGCCGAGCGGTTCGGTCGAATCCTGGCGGTCGACGACGACGTGGATATGGTGGAGGGTTTGGCCGAAGTCCTGCGTGCGCGGGGCTACACGGTCGAGACAGCGAACAATGCCGAGGATGCCCAGGCGGTCATCCAGAATTTCGACGCCCAGGTCGCCCTGCTCGACATCCGTCTCGGCAGAAGCAATGGATTGGAGCTCATTCCCTACTTGAAGGAGTGCCGGCCGAACATCTACTGCGTCATGATCACCGGTAACGCGGACAAGGAGTCCGCCATCACTGCGCTGCGCATCGGCGCCTATGACTACCTCACCAAGCCGCTGCATCCCAACGAGCTATTCGCAATTCTGGACCGCTGCCTGGAGAAGCACGATCTGGAGCGGCGGCTGTCCAACACTTTCGAAGCGCTGCAAAACGCCAAGGATCAGGCAGAGGCGGCCAGCGAAACCGGCAGTGGCTTCCTGGCCAGCTTGACCGAGGAGCTGGGTGACCCGATCAGTGCCATTATCAGCTCTTCGAATCTCATCGTCGACGAAGCGCTGGGACCGGTAGGGACGAAGCAGTACCGGGAGCACGCGCAGAGCATCCGCGAAAATGCCTCGCAGATCGCCCAGACCTTGACTTGCGCCCTCGAGCTGGCAAAGGCGCAGACCGGAAACCTGGATCTCCAGGAGCAGGAGGTCGATATCGCCAACCTCATGACGGCGGTAGCCCACTCGATTCGCGATGTCGTCGAAGCGCCAACCCCGGAGATCGAGGTCAACGTGCCGGACAACGCGCCCATAGTCTGGGGCGACGAGCACCACTTCAAGCAGATCCTGATCAACCTGCTTTCGAACGCGGTCAAGTTCACTCCCGAGCATGGCCAGATCAAGCTGACCCTGGACCGGGACGCCGAGGGCAACATGATCGTCGAGGTGCGCGACAACGGCATGGGAATGACCCCGGCGCAGATCCCCAATGCCTTGTCCCAGTTCGGTCGGATCCAGAGTCAGGGCGCCCCCAGGTATTCTGGGGCCGGTCTGGGACTTCCCCTGGTCGCCGCGCTGGCGGAGCTGCATGGCGGCGAGTTGCACCTGGATAGCGAACTGGGCAAGGGCACCACGGCGAGAGTCACCCTGCCCGCCCAAAGGGTCGCCGCCAGGCGGTCCGCCGAGGGCTCCGCCATGGGTTCGGTCGCGTAAGGCAAAAGCCGCTACCCCGGCCCAAAGAGACAACCCGGCGGCCCCGGAGCCAATGACGGCACCGCGGGCGCCGGGATTTCTTTCGCCGGCGCTGCTGATCCTCGTCAAGACGCGCGCGGCTGGGTCGTCGCCTTGAAATGCGATTCTATGCCCCGCCAGCGCCGCGCCAACACGGCGACCCCGGCAACGGCCTGCAAAATCGCCGCCCCAAGGTTGAGCCACGGCCAGTCCGGGCTGCCTGGCAGCAGCAGGGCCCGCCCTTCTCCGACCCCGGCCGCCGACAGGATCCAGGGCGCCAGCAGGTACAGCACGGCGAGGTAGATCACCGCCGCCATGTCGGCTCGTCCACGGCGCGCCCCGAAATTGAGCGCGAGGATCAGGCAGAAGTCGCGGACTACAAAGCCGAAATGGGCGAGGATGCCGGCAACCACCACGCGGTCGTCCAGCACGAAGACCAGGACCGGCAGAAAGTCCCAGGAATGCGCGATGGTTAGCGCCAGGGCCAAGGCGATTCCGCCCACGACCACGAACAGCAGGACGGCGACGAGCCAGAAGGGTGCAAGGGTCGCCGCGCGCCGCCAATCGCCGCCCCGCAACGCCGCCAAAAGCGTGCGCGTGCGTACCACGTCCTTCGGCTCCACGAACAGCGCGAAATAGGCCGAGAGGGTCGCAACGACGTAGGGCGCGACGATCCAGCCCAGGGCGCTCTCCGCACAGCGCGCGCAGCGGCCTAGGAACAGCCCGTCGACATAGACCATCGCGAAGAGGGTGAAGGCGAGCCAGGCCCAGGGCCGCATCCGCACCTGCAACTCGCCTTGCATCAAGCGGTGGCTCGCCAGCAGCGCCCAGCCCAGGAACACCAGCAGCGACGCGAGCAGGAAGGTCCTGCCGTCGAACAGAAAGCCGTACCAGTCGATGCTTGCCGACCAGGCACTGAAGCCCAGGACCTCGGCCGTTGACGCCGGAGACAACTTGTAACCGACTGCGAGCCCAAGAAGCTGGCAGAGCGTCACCGGCACGCGTCGGGCTGGCCGGATCTTGCGCAGCCAGGCCAGCGCGGCGGCCAGAGAGACCGTGTGGCCGAGCAAACCCGCGCCGACCATTGCGGCGGCCTCCAGCAGGATATCCTCGGCCGGCCCGGCCTCGAGCCCGCCGGCAACGACCGCGGCCAGGCTGATCGCCGCGCCGTACCACACGAAGACCGTGCTGCCGAGCAGCTTGCCCCAGACCATCGACCAGGGCCCGATTGCCGACATGCGCTGCCAGTCCCAGGTTCCTTCCTGCACCTCGTTGGCCATACCGGCCACCGCCCGGCGGCAGCCCCAGATCAGCACCAGCGCGTAGAAGGCCAGCTGCCCCGGCACCACCAGATCCTCGACCCCGCCTCCGGATACCAACAGGACCAGCGTGAAGATCAACCCCAGCACAACGGGCATGGCGACCAGCCGCTGCGGAGTCAGCTCCAGCCAGAAATTGCGCCGCAGTTCAGGATTGAGGCTCATGACCGCGGCTCTTCGCGCAGGTGGGCCAGATAGGTTTCCTGGAGGTCGGGCCGCAGCTCTTCGAAGGCGGCCACGGCGAGCCCCTCGTCCATCAGGTGCTTGAGCGCGCGGTGGCGTTCCAGGGCCGGAGCGGGTAGGACGATCTTGGCCCCGCTCTCGTCCGCGGAGACCACCTCGCAGTCCGGCAGTGCCTCCACGATCGCCGGCAGCCGGTCACTGGGCTCGGCCAGCCGGACGACCACCGTGACCCGGCGCTCCGCGCCTTCGACCCCGTCGATGCGGCGGTGCTCGACCAGACGCCCCTCGCGCAGGATCATCATGTGAGTCGAATAGTCCTCCAGCTCGGCCAGGATGTGCGACGACACGACGAGGGTCATGCCTTCCGCCCTAAGTTGGAGGAAAAGCCGCGAGAGCTCCGCCCGCGCCTCGGGGTCGAGCCCTGAGGCCGGCTCGTCGAGCAGCACGACAGGGGGCTCGTGCAGGATCGACTGGGCGATGGCCAGGCGCTGGCGCAGGCCGCGCGACAGCTCCCCGGCCTTTTGGCCGAGGCGGTCGTCCAGGCCGGTGCGCCCGGCCGCCCTCGAAACAAGCGCGGCGTGCTTGCCGGGCGGGACGTCCTGAGCGGCGGCCCGATGCCGCAGACACTGCTCGACGGTCAGCTCGTTGTAGAGACCGAAGAAATCCGACAGATAGCCCATGCGGCGGTGGCACTGGCGCGGGGCGTCCTGAACATCGACCCCGTCGACCGAGATCCGGCCGGCCACGGGCGTCTCTAGCGCGGCGATGCAGCGCAGCAGCGTCGTCTTCCCGGCGCCGTTCGGGCCGACCAGGGCGGTGATGCTGCCCTCGCCGATCTCGAAGGCGACGCCGTGCAGCGCGCGCAGCCCCGGATAGTCGAAGACTAGGTTCTCGACCGAGATCATGGCACGGGACTTCGCCTGAACATGGTCTCCGTGAATCCGGGCTTCCGCCGTCGTTGGGTCAGATGCCGCCCATGCAGAGGTACTTGACCTCGAGGAACTCGTCGATGCCGTAGTGCGAGCCCTCGCGGCCGACGCCGGATTCCTTGACGCCGCCGAAGGGGGCCACCTCGGTCGAGATGATGCCCGTGTTGATGCCGACGATGCCGGTCTCCAGCCCCTCGCCGACCCGCCAGACCCGGCCCAGGTCGCGGGCGTAGAAGTAGGCGGCCAGGCCGAACTCGGTATCGTTGGCCATGGCGATGCCCTCCTCCTCGGTCTTGAAGCGGAACAGCGGCGCGACCGGCCCGAAGGTCTCCTCTCGGGTCACCTTCATGTCGGTGGTAACGCCGGTCAGCAGGGTCGGCTGGTAGAAAGTGCCGCCGCGCTCGTGGCGGTCGCCGCCGGCCACGACCTTGGCGCCCTTGGCTTTGGCGTCGGCGACGTGCTCCTCGACCTTCTCGAGCGCGGCCTGGTCGATCAGCGGCCCCTGGCTCACACCCTCCTCGAGGCCGAAGCCGACCTTCAGGTCCTTCACCGCCTCGGCTAGCTTGGCGGCGAAGGCGTCGTAGACGCCGTCCTGCACCAGGATGCGGTTGGCGCAGACGCAAGTCTGGCCGGTGTTGCGGAACTTGGACATCATGGCGCCTTCGACGGCGGCATCCAGGTCGGCATCGTCGAACACCAGGAAGGGCGCGTTGCCGCCCAGCTCCATGCTCGTCTTCTTGACCGTGGCGGCGCACTGCGCCATCAGGAGCTTGCCGATCTCGGTCGAGCCGGTGAAGGACAGCTTGCGCACGATCGGGTTGCCGGTCAGCTCGCCGCCGATCTCCCTGGCCCCGCCGGTCACGACGTTGAGCACGCCGGCCGGGATGCCCGCCCGCTCGCCGAGCTCGGCCAGCGCTAGGGCCGAATACGGCGTGTAGGTCGCCGGCTTGACCACGACGGGGCAGCCGGCCGCCAGCGCCGGCGAGCACTTGCGGGTGATCATGGCATTGGGAAAGTTCCAGGGCGTGATCGCGGCGACCACGCCGATCGGCTGCTTGATCACGACGATCCGCTTGTCGGCCTGGTGCGGTGGGATGGTATCGCCGTAGATCCGTTTCGCCTCTTCGGCGAACCACTCGACGAAGCCGGCGCCGTAGGCGATCTCGCCCCTGGATTCGGCCAGCGGCTTACCCTGCTCCAGGGTCATGAGGACCGCAAGGTCCTCCTGGTTCTCGATCATCAGGTCGAACCAACGGCGCAGGACCGCGGCGCGCTCTTTGGCGGTCTTGGCGCGCCAGGCCGGCCAAGCCCGTTCGGCCGCCTCGATGGCGCGGCGCGTCTCGCCGGCGCCCAGCTTGGGGATCGTGCCGAGCACCTCGCCCGTGGCCGGGTTGGTCACCTCGATGGTCTCGCCGGTCTCGGCGTCCGCCCAGGCGCCGTCGATGTAACACTGCTGCCGAAATAGGCTCATGTCGTCCAGCCTGGGGACGCCGTTGCCGGCCACTGCGTGCGCTTGCGCGGTCATGGGGACTCCTCCCGCGTATGTCTTGGATCTATGTCTGGGGTTGTCTGGAATTTGGCCGCGAGTATAGCGCTGACGGGACACCCGACGAAAGTCTCGTATCGCGCCTTTCGGTTGGAAATCGCGATGTGCTAGCGTTGCGCAGCCGAACCACCGCGAGGCGGGCATGATCCGAGAGGAAGCCACCGGCATCGCCTACGACGCGTCGCTCGAAGCGCTTACGAATCCGGGCGCCGCCGGAGATTTTTTCCAGCGTCACAGGCCACGTTCGAAGGCGGCGTGGTGCGCCGAGTTCTCGCGCTTGGCTTATGGCGATTCCGCCGCGGTGCTCGAGCGCAGCCTGTCCGACGTCGGATTCGAGCTGCTCGCTGCGCCCTTCGACAGCCGGGGCACGCAAGGCTTCCTGGCCGAGGGCCCGGACTTCGCCGTACTCGCCTTCCGGGGCTCCGACGACGTCGCCGCCTGGGCGACCAACCTCAACGCGCGGCCGGCGCCCTGGCGCGGCGGCGGCAATGCGCATCGCGGCTTCGCCGCGGCGCTGGACGCGGTCTGGCCGGAGGTCGAAGCGGGCCTGGCGCGAACCGCCGGGCCGCTGCTCTTCACCGGGCACAGCCTGGGCGCGGCGCTGGCCACCCTGGCGGCGAGCCTCCGGCCGGAGGCGGCCCTCTACACCTTCGGCTCGCCGCGCGTAGCCGACGGTAGTTTCGAGGCCGCGACGCGCCGCCGGCCGGGATATGCCGCGCGCTATGTCAATCACCGGGACGTCGTCTGCCGGATGCCCTCGGCGCGCCTCGGCTATCGCCACATAGGCGAGGTCTACAACATCGACCGGTTGGGGCGGGTGCACGAACGGAGGCCCCATCACCGCAGTGTCACCGAGTTGCTGGCAAGCGCGTTCGAGGGCCGCCGGTGGGACCTCGGGGCGCTGCTTCGCGGCGGCCTGCCGCGCGAGCTGACCGATCACGCCCCGATCAACTACGTCTCGGCGCTGCGCTAGGGGCGCTTCCTACTCCACCGTGACCGCCTTGGCGAGGTTGCGGGGCTGGTCGACGTCGGTGCCCTTGATCACGGCCGTGTGGTAGGCCAGGAGCTGGACCGGAATGGCGTAAAGCAGGGGCGCGACGAAGGGGTCGATCTCGGGGATCTCGATGGTATAGGCGGCCTGCTCGCCGAGGCGCGCGATGCCGGGCTTGTCCGAGATGAAGATCACCCGGCCACCGCGGGCGACCACCTCCTGCACGTTGGACGCGGTCTTGTCGAACAAGGGGCCCGAAGGCGCACAGACGATGACCGGCACCATCTCGTCGATCAGCGCGATCGGCCCGTGCTTCATCTCGCCGGCGGCATAGCCCTCGGCGTGGATGTAGCTGATCTCCTTGAGCTTGAGCGCGCCCTCGAGGGCCAGCGGGTAGGTCGAGCCGCGGCCCAGATAGAGCACGTCGCGCGCCTCGGCCAGTTCATGGCTGATCGCCTCGATCGCCTCGTCGTGGTTCAGCACCTCGGCGGCGCGCGCCGGCACCTCGACCAGGGCGGCCGACAGCTCGGCCTCGCGGTCGTGGTCGATGGCGCCTCGCGCCCGCGCCGCGGCGACCGCCAGGCAGGCCAGCACAGTAAGCTGCGTGGTAAAGGCCTTGGTCGAGGCGACGCCGATCTCCGGCCCGGCCAGGGTGCGCAGCACGGCGTCGGATTCGCGCGCGATGGTGCTCTCCGGCACGTTGACCACGGAGAGCACATTCTGGCCTTGGGCTTTGGCGTAGCGGAGCGCGGCCAGGGTATCCGCGGTCTCGCCCGACTGGGAGATGAACAGCCCGATGCCGCCCTCGGGCAGCGGCGCCTCGCGATATCGGAACTCCGAGGCGATGTCGAGCTCGACCGGCTGGCGGGCGATCTGCTCGAACCAGTACTTCGCGACCATGCCGGCATAGTAGGCCGTGCCGCAGGCGCTGATCGTCACGCGCGGCAGGGCGGCCAGGTCGAACGGCAGGTCGGGCAGCTCGACGGTCCAAAGGGCCGGGTGGATGTGGGCGTGCAGCGTGTCGCCGATCACCGCCGGCTGTTCGAAGATCTCCTTCTGCATGAAGTGCCGGTACTGGCCCTTGCCGATCAGCGCGCCGGAATGCGCGGTCTGCCGGACCTCGCGCGCGACCACCGCATCCGCGGCGTCGTGCACCACCGCGCCCGTGCCGGTGAGCTCGACCCAGTCGCCCTCCTCCAGGTAGCAGATGCGGCTGGTCAGCGGCGCCAGCGCGAGGGCGTCGGAGCCCAGGTACATCTCGCCCTCGCCATAGCCCACGGCCAGCGGGCTGCCGCGCCGCGCGCCCACCATCAGGTCGTGGCGCCCGGCGAAGACGATGGCGAGCGCGAAGGCGCCCTCGAGGCGTTTGAGCGTCGCGGCCACGGCTTCCTGCGGCGTCTTCTGCTGGTCGAGATGTGCGGTCACCAGGTGGACGATCACCTCCGTGTCGGTCTCGGTCTCGAAGGCGTAGCCGGCGGCCTCGAGCTCGCCGCGCAGCTCCTGGAAGTTCTCGATGATGCCGTTGTGCACCACGGCGACCCGCCCGTTGGCGTGCGGGTGGGCGTTGGCCTCGTTGGGCCGGCCGTGGGTCGCCCAGCGGGTGTGGCCGATGCCGATGGTGCCGGCCAGCGGCTCGGCCGCCACGCGGTCGGCGAGGTTGACCAGCTTGCCCTCGGCGCGGCGGCGCTCGATCGCGCCGTTGACCAGGGTGGCCAGTCCCGCCGAGTCGTAGCCGCGGTATTCCAGGCGCTTCAGGCCGTCGAGCAGCAGGGGCGCAACCGGGGCCTTGCCGAGTATGCCGATGATCCCGCACATGCGTCCGTCGCTCCTATGGCCGGTTTTTGCGTTTTCTGGCGCGGAACAGGGCCGCGCCGCCCTCGACCGTCCGCTGCTGGCCGCGCGCGACCGCGAGCGCGTCGGCGGCGACGTCCTTGGTGACCGTCGAGCCGGCGGCGACCATGGCGCCGGGACCGACCGTGACCGGGGCGACCAGCGCCGTGTTCGAGCCAACGAAGACGCCTTCGCCGATCTCGGTACGGTGCTTGGCGAAGCCGTCGTAGTTGCAGGTGATCGTGCCGGCGCCGATGTTGGCGCCCGCACCCACCGTGGCGTCGCCCAGGTAGGTCAGGTGGTTGGCCTTGGCGCCGGCGCCCAGGACGGCGTTCTTGACCTCGACGAAGTTGCCGACCCGCGCGCCCTCTTGCAGCCTCGCACCGGGCCGCAGGCGGGCATAGGGGCCGACCACGGCACCCGGGGCGACTTCCGCGCCCTCCAGGTGGCTGAAGGCGCGGATCACCGCGCCCTCGCCGACGCTGACGCCGGGGCCGAAAAACACGCCCGGCTCGACCGTCACGTCGGGCCCGAGCCGGGTGTCGTGGCTGAACCACACGGTCATGGGATCGATCAGCGTCGCCCCGTCGGCCAGCGCCTTGTCGCGCAGACGGCGCTGCATGACCGCCTCGGCGACGGCCAGCTCGGCGCGCGCATTGACGCCCAGGATCTCGTCCTCCTCGGTCTCGATGACCCGCGCGGTCAGTCCCTGCCGCCCGGCGAGCGCGTAGATGTCGGTGAGGTAGTACTCGCCCTTGGCGTTGTCGCTGCCGATCCGGTCGAGCAGCGCGAAGAGCTCCGGCCCGCGGCCCAGCATGACACCGCCGTTGCACAGGGTGACCGACAGCTCCTCCGGGGCGGCGTCGGCCGCCTCGACGATCCTGAGCAGCCGACCGTCGGCCGGATCCAGCACCATACGGCCGTAATGGCCGGGCTCGGCCGAACGGAAGCCGAGGGCGACCAGGGCCGGCGCCTCGGCGCTCTCGGCCGCCTGCACCATGCGCTGCAAGGTCGCGGTAATCACGAGTGGCGTATCGCCGAACAGCACCAGGACATGGCCCGCGCCGCCGTCGCCGTAAAAGCCGTCGAGCGCCGGCCTGGCCGCAAGCACCGCATGGCCCGTGCCGAGCTGCGGCTCCTGCACAACGGTGGGGTGGGGCCGCGCGGCCTCGGCCACGGCCTCCATGCCGGAGCCGACTACCACGACGATGCGCGCGGGCGCCAGCGGCGCTACGGCGTCCAGCACATGGTGCAGCATGGCCTTGCCGGCGACCTCGTGGAGCACCTTGGGCTTTCGCGACGCCATGCGCACGCCCTTGCCGGCGGCCAGGATCACGACGGCGAGCTTGGATTCGGTCATGGCGGCGGGGTTCGGAGCCTCTCGGTTGAACCGTGTGGAGCCGGGCGGGCGACCTCGGTGAGTTAGCCCCCGATTGCGGCAAGATTTAGCCGAACATGGTTAACGCCACGTTGCTGGGGACGCAAGGGAGCCTCTTCTCGGTTTCGGTGGTAACTCCGGTCGCTACTGCTTTGCCGCCTCGACCTCGAGAGGCCCGGCAGCTAGGCTCGTACCGCCACCGCATGGAGGGGAGCGCGGCCATGAAGATCTCACGCATCGCGGCCTATCAGGTCGATCTGCCGCTGCACGAGGGCAGCTACAACTGGTCGGGCGGCAAATCGGTCGAGGTCTTCGACTCGACCGTGGTGCGTGTCGAGACCGACCAGAGGATCGCGGGGCATGGCGAGGTCTGCCCGCTCGGCCCCTTCTACCTGCCGTCCTATGCCGTCGGCGCGCGCGCCGGTATCGCCGAGCTGGGGCCGCACCTGATCGGCCGGGACCCGCGCGAGCTCGACCGGCTGAACGCCGTCATGGACCGGGCACTCAAGGGCCACCCCTACGTCAAGTCGGCGCTCGACATGGCCTGCTGGGACATCCTGGGTCAGGCCGCGGGCCTGCCGGTCTGCACCCTGCTGGGCGGGCGCTTCGGCGAGGATGTCGCGCTCTACCGGGCGATCTCCCAGGAAGACCCGGAGGCCATGGCGGCCAAGGTCGCGGGTTACCGGGCCGAGGGCTATCGCCGCTTCCAGCTCAAGGTCGGCGACAAGGACGGCAGCGCCGACACCGA
>CAMYKD010000088.1 GCA_947258885.1 uncultured Kiloniellales bacterium
GGTCATTATCTCCGCTCCTCGGTACTAGGGCGAAGCCCAGCAGAAACCGGGCAGGAGCGTACGGAGTTCCCGGCGCGGCCGTCGCGTTGCGCCGGGGCCTCCGGCGATGGAGGCTGGCCGTAGAGTGATGAGCGAGACCGTGCCCCTTCTGGCCATGCGCGGCATCACCAAGACCTTCGGGGCCGTCCAGGCGAACCGGGACGTCGACCTGACGCTGCGCCACGGCGAGGTGCTCGGCCTGCTCGGCGAGAACGGCGCCGGCAAGACGACGCTGATGAACATCCTGTTCGGCCTGTACGCTGCCGATTCGGGCACGATCGGCATCGAGGGACGGCCCGTCGCGCTGCACGCCTCGGCCGACGCGCTGGCCGCCGGCGTCGGCATGGTGCACCAGCACTTCCACCTCGTGCCGCGTCACAGCGTCCTCGAGAACCTCATGGTCGGACAGAAGGGACGCGGCGGGTGGCTCGACGAGAAAGGCGCGCGGGCGCGGCTGGACGAGATCGCCCGGCAATTCGGGCTCGGGCTGGACCCCGACCGGCGGGTCTCCCGGCTCAGCGTCGGCGAACAGCAGCGGCTCGAGATCGTCAAGGCGCTGTTCCGCGGCGCGCGCATCCTGATTCTGGACGAGCCGACCTCGGTGCTGACCCCGCAGGAAACCGAAGGCCTGTTCGCGGCGATCCGCGCCATGGCCGAGCGCGGTGTCGGGGTGATCTTCATCAGCCACAAGCTGAACGAGGTGCGCGCGATCACCGACCGTATCGCGGTCATGCGCCAAGGCGCCATGGTCGCGGTCATCGAAGCGGGGGAAGAGGCGAGCAACCATCGGCTCGCCGAGCTGATGTGCGGTCACGACCTGGCGCCGCCGGTCAAGCGCCCGGTCGAGACCGGGCGGGTGCTGCTGCGCCTCGATCGGGTCAGCGCGGGCGGCGGTCAGGGACAGCCCGCGGCGCTTTCCGAGGTTTCGCTCGAGCTGCGCGGCGGCGAGATCCTCGGCCGCGGCCGAGTCCCAAGGCGATGCAGGGCCGCGGCGTCGCCGATATCCCCGAGGACCGCATCGGCGCCGGACTGCTCGGCGGGCTGCCGCTCGGCGACAGCATGGTGCTGCCGCGCATCGACCGGCCGCCGTTCAGCCGTCACGGCGTTCTCGGCCGCGGCGCGATCCGCGCGTTCGTGAGCGAGCAGATCCTGCGCTTCGGCATCAAGGCCGAGGGGCCGGAGGTGCGCACCGGGACGCTGTCGGGCGGCAACCTGCAGAAGGCGCTCCTGGCGCGCGAGCTCGCCTGGGACCCGCTGGTGCTGGTGGCCGCGCAGCCGACCCGCGGCCTCGACGTGGCGGCCCAGGAGTTCGTCTACAACCAGTTCCTCGACCTGCGCGCGCGCGGCCGCGCCGTGCTGGTGATCAGCGAGGACCTCGAGGAGCTGTTCGAGATTTCGGATCGCATCGCGGTGATGTTCGAGGGGCGGGTGATCGACATCCTCGCCGCGGCCGAAGCGACCGCCGCGCGGGTCGGCCTGCTCATGGCCGGCGTGCGGGAGGCGGCGTGATGCGGCTCGCCCTCGAGCTCAGGGAGCGCACGCCCGCCTGGCTCAACCTGGCGCTTCCGCTGGCCGCGGTGCTGGCGACCCTGGTCTTGTGCAGCGGGCTGATCGCGCTGGCCGGGGCGGACGTCCTCGAGGCCTACCTCGTCCTGTTCTCGAGCGCGCTGGGCAGCACGTTCGGCCTGTCGGAGACGGTGGTCAAGGCGACCCCCTTGATCTTCACCGGGCTGGCCGTCGCGGTCGCCTTCCGCGCGAAGTTCTGGAACATCGGCGCCGAGGGGCAGTTGCTCGCCGGCGCCATGGCGGCGGCCTTCATCGGCGCCCGCGAAGGCTTGCCGGCTTGGTCCCTGGTCCCGCTGATGATCGTGGCTGGCGCGATCGCGGGCGGGCTGTGGGCGGCGCTGCCGGCGGTGCTCAAGCTGCGCTACCGGGTCGACGACGTGGTCGCCACGCTGATGCTCAATTTCATCATGGGGCCCTGGAAAGACCCCTTGAGCGGCTACCCGGATTCGCCGGACATCCGCCTGGAGGCCGAGTTTCCCGTGCTCCTGACGGCGACGCGGCTTCATCTCGGCGTGCTGCTCGCGGCGCTCGCCGCGCTTGGGGTGTGGTTCCTGATGCGCATGACCACGCTCGGCTTCGCGATCCGGGCCGTCGGCGAGAACCCGCGCGCGGCACGGCACGGCGGCATCGACATCCTGCGCACAACCTTGCTGACCGCGGCGATCTCGGGCGGCCTCGCCGGCCTTGCCGGAGTCGGCGAGGTCGGCGGTCTTCATTTCCAGGTCATGGCGGCGCTGTCGCCGGGTTACGGCTACACCGGCATCGTGATCGCCATGCTGGCGCGCTTGAATCCCTTGGGCGTGGTGCCGGCCGGCCTGTTCTTCGCCGCGGTCCTGACCGGTGCCGAGGCCATGTCGCGCAAGACCGGCGTGCCGGTGTTCCTCGCCGACGTGATCCAGGGCACGGCCCTCATCTGCATGATCGTGGCGCTGCTGTTCAGCACCTATCGCCTGCGGCTGCGCCGCGCACACCAGGTCTGAGACCGGGGGAGGGGGCCATCGGCGAGATTCTCGATCAGGTCGTCTCGGTCGGCTTCTTCGCCGCGCTGATCCGGATCGCGGCGCCGCTGCTCTTCGCCACGCTGGGCGAGATGTTCACCGAACGCGCGGGCGTGCTGAACCTGGGCGTCGAGGGCATCATGCTGCTCGGCGCCATGACCGGCTTCACGGCGGCCTATTTCAGCGGCAGCCTGTGGCTCGGCATCGCCGCGGCGGCGGCGGCTGGCATGGTCTTCGGGGCCCTGATGGGCCTGCTCACGGTCAGCCTCGGCCTGAGCCAGCATGTCTCGGGCCTCGGCGTGACCCTGCTGTGCTCGGGGCTCGCGTTCTTCTGCTACCGTCTCGTGTTCGGCCAGCCGTCGCAGCCGCCGCACGTCGAGGCCTTCGCCACCCAGCCGATTCCGCTCTTGTCCGATATACCCGGTCTCGGGCCGGCGCTCTTCGACCAGTTCGCGCTGGTCTATATCGCGTTCCTGCTCGTGCCGCTGTCGGCCTGGCTGCTGTACCGCACGCCCTGGGGCCTCGCTCTGCGCACGGTCGGCGAGAACCCGCAGGCCGCGGCCTCCGCCGGCGTCGGGGTGGCCGGCCTGCGCTATCAGGCGCTGCTCATCTCGGGCATGCTCATGGGCGTGGCCGGCGCCTATCTGTCGATCGCCCAGTTCAACGCCTTTACCTTCGGCGTCATTTCGGGCCGCGGCTGGGTCTGCATCGCGCTGGTCGTGCTGGGCCAGTGGGACCCCTGGCGCTCGGCGGTGGCCGCGCTGCTGTTCGGCAGCGTCGACGCGTTGCAGCTCAGGCTCCAGTCCTCGGGCGCGATCGATCTGCCCTACCAACTGTTCCTGATGCTGCCCTTCGTGGTGACCATCGTCGCCATGGCCGTGCTGGCCCGCTCGGCGCGCGCGCCCGCCGCCCTCCTGATCCCCTTCCGCAAGGAAGAGCGCTGAGCGCGCCAAGAAGGGGTCTGATACTCATCTAGCCGCCCCTTTTTGGCGTTCACCCCTCTTCGGCGATGTCCTCGTTCCACAGCTCGGGTCGCTCCCGAACGAAGCGCTCCATCAGGTCGATGCATGCCGGGTCGTCCATCAGGACGACCTCGACGCCGCGCTCGGAGAGGAACGCGATGTTGCCTTCGAAGTTGCGGCTCTCGCCGACCACGACCCGCGGGATGCCGAACTGCAGGATCGTTCCCGTGCACATCATGCAGGGGCTCAAGGTCGTGTAGAGCGTCGTGTTCCGGTAGTGCGGACGCCGCCCGGCCGCGCGCAGGCAGTCCATCTCGCCGTGGGCGATCGGGTCGCCCTCCTGGACACGCTTGTTGCGGCCCCTGGCCAGAATCCGGCCGCCCTCGACCAGGGCGCTGCCGACCGGCACGCCGCCCTCGTCGAAGCCTGCCCGGGCCTCCGCCAGGGCCATCTTCATGAACTTCATGTCGTCACTGGTCGCTTCGGTCCTGGGCATGACGCTCCCCGCTTGTCGCCCACTCGAATCGGCGCCCGGAATGTTAGCAGGTTCCGGCAGCTTGGCGAACGCCCCGCGCGCGGCGCGGCCATTCTCCGGCCGTGCTCGGCCTAAGCGGTAGAGTCGGCGTTGTCCGGCTATCGACGCTCTGCCGTCTGGTGATTGGCCCGCCACTCCTGGATTTGGCGCCAGGCCTCGGCGATCTCTTCCGGGGTCAGCTGGGCGGCCGACCAGTTTCGGTTGCGCGCCGCCCAGGTGGGATCCTGGATCGCCCAGTCGCGGCCGGTCCCGTCGGCATAGCCCGAGGCGGCCAGGGTAAACCACACGTGGGCGCGCACGAGGTCCCTCGCGACGCCCTGGCCGTTGGCATACATCAAACCCAGATTGTATTGGGCGTCGGCGTCGCCCGCCTCGGCGGCCTGCTCGAACCATTTCGCCGCTTCGGCATAGTCCTGAAGCACCCCTTCGCCCCGGTAGTACAGGATGCCGAGCTGATAGGACGCCTCGGGGTTGCCCCGTTCGGCGAGCGGTTGCCACTCCCGCAGGGCCGTCCTGAAGTCCAGTCGATAATAGGCCTGCAGGCCGTCCTGGAATTCCGCCCAGGCAGGGCTCAGGAACCCGAAACAGGCAATGCCGGCCGTCAGAAGAGCGCGCTTCATGGTTATCGCCCGCGTAACACTCGAGGTCTTATAGCGGAGGGATCGTTAACCAAAGGAAAACGCGCGTAACGGGGCTTCGCAATGCTCGGCGCGGGTGACAAACGACCCGTCGTGGATCCCGCCGGAGCATCCACTATTTCTTAAATATGATTGTTCATCCGATGTAAATTTGAAGCGAATACGATCCGCGGCAAGCCAGATAGGCGGTCAAGCGCCCAGGTAGGGCGCGCGCATCTACCGCTGCGGCGGGCAACGGGAAAGTCCGGCCGAGCGCAGATCCGCGGGGGGAAGCCTGACGGGCCTGAACAGTCCAAGGGTATCTTGGCAGGTTCAGGCCCGATTCCCGTCATCGACCGTCGAGAGGCGGCCTCGCTATTGCGGGATCGCGCACGGCTTCGGGGGGAGTAGGCGACGATGCGGCCTCACGCGGCGGTTCGAAGGGCATCAAGAGACGCCGGGATAAATGCGCTGTCGCCGGACCTGGTGAGCAGCGACCGGCTGAACCGGCTTCTTCAGCTCTGGAAGGAACTTCGCGGCGAGCGCGAGCTGCCGTTCCGTGGCGAGTTCGCGCCCGAACAACTCGGTTTCATACTCGGCCAGGTCACGATCGTCGATGTCGTCCACGATCCGCTCAATTTCCGGTTCCGCCTGATCGGGACGCGGATCGAGGAGGCCGGGCGGCGCGGAGACCAGGGAAAGACCCTGGATCAGATCGAGCCGGAGTCCTATCGCGACCTGGTCGGCGCGGCCTACCGGGAAGTGGTCGAGTGCGCCCAACCGACGTGCCACCAGATCAGCTATGTTTATCGCCAGGACCTGGTGAGCTTCGAGCGAATCATTCTGCCGTTCACCCGGACCGGAAGCGCGGTGGACCTTCTGCTCGAGGCCCTCGATTGGCTGCCGGGCGTGCCGCAGGATCTCAAGAACATCGTCATTCCGGAGGCCCCGGCTTCGGCGCTGCATTGCAGCTGAAAGGCAGGCAGGCTAGACGGGCGAATCCGGGTCGTGCGCGGGCCGTTCGGCGGTCGGCGAACCTCAGAGCAGGCTCACGATGACCGCGAGCACGCCGAGCGCCAAAACGTGGGACAGTCCGACGATGTTGAAGGGGGTCATGGCGGCCTCCGGATGTGCGGGCTCCAGGGAGCCTCGACGAGGGGTGTACATGACAGCAAAGTGGACCCTCGAGGCCCTGCGTTCCAATGCAAATGCGGTCTAACTGCGTGCCTGAAAATGCATAACTCGTGAGCCCCGGGTCCATGGTTGGGACCTGCCGGGTGGGGCAGCCGCGCCTGCCTGGTACGACTGCCCCGGTCGTGCGGCCCCTGAAACGAGGGACCTTGCTGCACGATCCGGAAAATAGCGTCCAAATGCTTTGCAGAACGTGAACACCGCGTGCCGGAGTCACCGACGCGTCGGCGACATGCCCGCGGATCCGATGAGTGTGCAATCCGGCGCGTCGCGGCGCTCCCCTGGATCCCGCGCGAAGCGCGCGGCAGGCTCGGACTCAGAGAAAAATAAACATATCGATTTTATATAAATTTGTATAATATTGAATCCATCCTATGCATATTCCGTAATAGGAAATTTAACTAAAACGCAATGTAACATTTTCTTGATATTTGTTTAGTGACGTATTACCTTTCTATTAGCCATTCGGGCGGAGAGCCGAAATGGCGATTTGGTTGCAAGGGCCCACAGGGTAGTATCAGTATCTTGGGTTCGTGAACGATGTTCAGATATAGGGTGGTTTAGTACGATCCAAAGTCGGTAGCTGGGATAGGCTGAAAGAAACCCTCTGGACTTCCTGGCCAGTGGGAGGCCGTTAGGAAGGGGCCGGGACGCTCACGCCCGGCCCTTTCGCCTGTCCGGAGAGAGCCGCGGGCCCAAGCAGCCCGGCGGCCACGGCAGGCCCAAGCGCGACCGGCACCCCGTCGAGCGACCGCACGACGCGCTATCGACCCGCAGCGTCGTCGTCGTGGCCCCGGCGGCTCGAGTAGAAGACCAAGAACATCAGGCCGCCGCCCAGCGCGAGGCTCACCACGGCACCCAGCACGAGGGCGGCAAGACCATGGCCGCCCAGCTCGATCCCGCCGATCTCGTTCCAGACGGCGGCCGCGCCGAAGACCGCCGCGGCCAGCAGGCCGCCGAGTACGAGGATCAGGATAAGGGTCTGGAACGGAATTATCGATACGTTTGGCGGGAGCGAATTTCCGCCAGGGTTAGGAGCGGGCGGCGCGGTGGGGTGGGGTTCCCCATGAGCCGTCCGCGACACGGCCCTGGCGGGAATTAGCCCCGTCCCGCGGGGATCGGGCGCAATCGGCCCGCTGCCGCGTCGCTCGTCGTCGAATATGCCCGGCATGTCCTTCCTCCTCGCTCGACGACCGCGCGCTCCTCCGGGTCCGTCGCCGCGCAGGAGCCGGGTTCCGAACCGTAACTCGTGAGATATAGCGTCCCGCCGGTGGCCGACCAAGTTTTCCGTTGCCCTTTCGGCTTCAAACGCTATAAATCCCAGCGCTGTAACCCGGGATCCGAGGTCCTGCGTACGGCCGCGCGGCTGTGGCGGAATTGGTAGACGCGCAGCGTTGAGGGCGCTGTGGGGGAAACCCCGTGGAGGTTCAAGTCCTCTCAGCCGCACCAACCACTCTCGCGGTCGTCGCGATAGGGACAGGGTCTGGGGGAACAGAATCGACGTTGCTGTTGTGAAGTGACGAAGTTGCTGGTGTTCCCTCCGGGGCGCATCGGTTTGCGGCTGTGGCGGAATTGGTAGACGCGCTAGCTTCAGGTGCTAGTGGGCGTAAGCCCGTGGGGGTTCGAGTCCCTCCAGCCGCACCATCTCTTTTCTCCGGCTCGCCGGCCCATTTCCGCCGAACCGCAATCCGAATAACCCTTGCCCGGCGCCGCGAATTTCGGTGTTGTTCCCGTCATGACCCTCGAGGACTTCACGCTCGCGCCGGAGCAGCTCGACGAGATCGGGCAGGGCCTGGTGCGTCCGGAGTGCGTGCTCGCGACGGCGGCGGGCGCGCTCTACGTCTCGCACTTCGGCGGCGGCGTCTCGCGGCTCGACCCGGACGGTCGCCGCACGGACCTGCTCGGGCCGGGCGATCCGGTGGTCGCGACCAACGGCTTCGCGCTGACCCCCGAAGGGGACTTCCTCTGCGCCAACCTGATGCCGCCTGGCGGCGTCTGGCGCGTCACCCGCGACGGCCGCCAGGCGCCCTTCCTGCTCGAGGTCGAGGGCCGGCGCCTGCCGCCCTGCAACTTCGTCGCACTCGATCACCGGGGCCGCGTCTGGATCACGGTCAGCACTTGGCTCGAGCCGCGCGCGCGCGCCTACCGGCCGGACGTGGCCGACGGCTGCATCGTTCTGGTCGACGGCGACGGCGCGCGGATCGTCGCCGACGGCCTGGGCTATACCAACGAAGCGATCCTCGACCCCACCGGCCGGTGGCTCTATGTGAACGAGACCTTCGCCCGGCGCACCACCCGCTTCCGTGTCACCGCCGACGGCGCGCCCTCCGCGCGGGAAGTGTTCGCTGAGTACGGCCCCGGGACCTTCCCCGACGGTCTCGCCTTCGACGAGGCCGGCGGCCTCTGGGTGGTCAGCGTCGTCTCCAACCGGCTGATCCGCGTCGCTCCGGACGGCGCGCAGCAGCTGGTCCTGGAGGACGCGGAAGAAGCGCGGCTCGCGGAGGTCGAAGCCGCCTTCCAGGCCGGCCGGATGGGCCGGCCGCACCTGGACAGGGTCGCCTCGCGACGGCTCGGGAACATCTCCAGCATCGCCTTCGGCGGGTCCGACCGGCGCACCGCCTACCTCGGCAACCTGCTGGACGACCGGATCTACAGCTTCGAGAGCCCGGTCGCCGGCGCCGCGCCGGCCCTGGCCGGCCCTTTCGACGGCCGCACCACGAAGCAGCCCATGCCCCAGGCTCGCATCTCGGCGCAGAGGCGCTGGCCGGCGGCCCGGTCGGGCAGGGGCCCGGCGCGCAGCCGGTAAACGATACCCTGGCCCGCGCCGAGGTTCGCCTCGACGACCTCGCGCGAAAGATTGTCCAGCAACCCGTTGGCGGAGTGCACGATTTCCGTCCACGCCCGCCGGGCCCGCCTTATGCTCCTGTAGGTGCCGACCTGCACCTGGTAGGCCGGGCGTGTCGAGGGCCCCGCGGCCCCTGGGGCTTCCTGCGCGGCGGCGTCGGCGGCGGCCTGCGACGGCGGCACCACGAAACAGGGGACGCCCCGGATCCTCAGCTCGAAGCAGAGCTTCCTGGCGGCGGCCCGGCCGGGCAGGGGCCCGGCGCGCAGCCGGTACACGATATCTCGGCCTTCGCCGGGATCCGCCTCGACCACCTCGCGCGACAGGTCGTCCAGCAGATCCTTGGCCGACCTCATGACCAGCGTCCACGCGCGCTCGGCACGGATTCTACTGCTGTAAGCACCGACTTGCACCTGGTAGTCGGTCTTTGTCGCGGATCCGCCGGTCGTAGCGGACCCAGGCGTCTTGCGCGCTTCCGCGTCGGCCTTGGGCCTGGCGGCCGGCGCGATGGGTGCGGCGGCGTCCGGTCGTCGGCCTTCGCCTGTCGCGGCCTGCTCGCCGGGGCCGCGCTGTCCGGGACGGAGCTCGAACGCGATGCCGTTGACAATGACGCCGTCCCCGACGACGACGCTGCGCGTCTCGGAAGCCTCCAGCCCGAGCCGCGCCATCTGGCCGGGATCCACTCGCACCGCGTAGCGGCCGGGCAGGACCAAGTCGAACAGATAGAAACCGTCGTAGGCGGTTTCGACTTGCTTCGCCACCTGGCCGTCGGCATCGAGTAGCTGCATCCTGGCGTCGGAGACCGGCTGCAGGGCGTCGTCGCGCCACAGCCGAACCGTGCCGTCGATCTCGCCCGTCGCGACGATGGGAAATTCGGCCAAGACCGAGGTCCCCGGGCGGACCATCGCGGACACGCCCTTGTTCGTGGCGACCCAGTAGGGATCTTCGAGGCTGCCGGACGCCAGGCCGAGATCGAGATGCTGGTAGGGCCGCAGGTGGGTCAGGAAGACCGTGCCGTCGGCACTGGTTTCCTGCTCGGGGCTCGCGCCGTTGACCTTGAACTTGACGCCCTCCAGCGGCTCGTCGCCGTCATCGAACTCGTCGTTCAGGTTGCGGTCCAGGAAGACCCGGGGCGACAGGGCGCCCCGGCCAGCCATGCCGCGGCCCGCGGCGTGCAGCCCGCCGCCGCGCGGCTCGCGGCCGAACCCGGTGGACAAGGACAGTCGAGCGAGGAAGGCGCCGTCGTCGCTGGCCTCCAGGTCCAGGCCCAGGCTGAACGTTTCGAAGCGGCGGTTTATGCCGGCGCTCAAAATGTTGCGGTCCTCGCTCTCCAGGCGCTGGACGCCCAGCCGGGCGCCGAAGTCGCTGTCGATCGCCCAGTTCGCCGTGACCGCGGCCCTGGTGAGTTCCTGATCGGGATCGAGGCCGTAATCCACCTGACCGCGCAGATCGAAGGGGCCGTAGTGGCCTCCGATCAGGAAAGCCCCGGTCAGAGTGCTGAAGTCCGAGCCACCGATGTTGTTCCAGTGCCAATTGAGGTTGTTGGACAGCGACAGGCCGTTGACGGTGGTCGACAGACGGTTCGTCAGGTCCACGGCATCGGACCCCGACTCGCGGCCTTCGTAGGCGCCGGTGAGGGCATAGGGGATGTGCGGCAGCAAGGGCAGGTCGAGCAGGCCGTCGAGGCGGGCATTGCTGCGGCGTTCCAGCAGGTCGACGTCGTCGAAGACCTGCTCGCTGACGAAGTCCTGGAACTCGCTGTGCTCGAGCAGCAGGCTGAGGTTGGGGAACTGGCTCTGTAACGCGACCTTGCCGGCCCGGCCGCCGGTGTCGTCGCCGACCAGGTCGAGGCGCCCGAACACGTTGCCGATCCCGGCGCGCAGGCCCAGGCTGCCGTAGTTGCGCCGCTCGGTATCCAGCGGCACGCTGCTGAACCCGGCCGCCACGGACAGGTTTCGCGTGATGCCCAGCTCGAACTCCGCGAAGCCGCGGGCGTCGCCCTCCTGGGGTTCGGGGTCGGTACCGTCGTCCACCGGCAGGATGACCTCGTCGTGCTGGTTGCCGGCGAGGCGGAAGAGGAAATCGCCCGGACGCACCAGCCCCGAGCCGACCAGCAGCCGCTGCAGCTCTTCGCGCTTTTGCCCCTGCGGGCCGTAGAACACGAGGCGCAGGACATTGAGCCCGTAGACCAGCGGGACGTCGACGAACTCGTAGAGGCCGTCCGAGCCGGCCAGCCGGAAATCGAGCAGGACCTCGTTTCGGTACAGCTCGACCTCCCAGCCCAGCGGCAGGTCGCCGCGCAAGGTGATGCGGTCGAACTCGGTCGGCCGCAGCAGAGGGAAGCTGGAGATCTCGGCGCCGCGGCCCAGCTGCTGGCGCGAGATGAGCGGCACCTGGGGCGTGAAGATGTCGCCCCCGGCGAACTCGGTCACGCCAAGGGGGCCGAACAGGCCGCGGTCGGGATCCCTGCGGCCGAACGTCAGGCGCGCGTCGCTGAACGGATGCTCGTCGTCGCCGCCGACGAAAACCTCGGAGTCCAGGTACAGCAGGTCGCCGGTCGCGAAGACATTGTAGGTGCCGACGTACTCGTCCGAGCCGTCGTCGTTCTTGCGATAGAGGTGCTCCGTGCTGAGGTCGACATTGGGCCAGGACAGGGCCCGGTACGGCGGCATCTCCATCTGCGTGTACGCGCCGCGGTCGCCGTCCCTTGGCCCAAAGAGCGCCTCGCGGCGCTGGGCGCGTGCCTCGCGCTCGGCGATGGGCAGCGGCTCGCGGCCGACCGCCTCGATCTGAAGGCTGGGTATGTCGATTCGCAGATCTATCGGAAACCACTCTGCGAACATGCGCGAGTCGACGAAGATGTCGTCGATCTGCAGCTCCGCCATGCCCTTGGCGACGGTTCCCCGACGTCCCGCGACGACGACCTCCCGGCGCGGGACGTCTAGATAGAACAGCCGGTTCGGCTCGAGGAACCAGCCCTGCGCCATACCGGCGCCGGGATCGACGGAAATGGAGAAATCGAGCGACCGGGCCACTTCGCCCAGGGGCAGCAGCATCCGCGCACCGTCGAGGTAGCCGATCATGGCCTCGTTGAGGACGATGTCCTTCCAGCGCAGCTCGAAGATCAGCAGCTGCTCGTCGGGTCGGGAAACCGGCTTAGGCCCCGGTACCGCCGGCAACGCCGCCTCGGGCGCGGGCCCCGGCGCCGAGGCAACGCCGAGTGCCGCTTCGGGAGCCGCGCCCGGGTCGTTTGCCGGCCCGGCATGCCGCGTGGCCTGGGCGCAGGCCGCGGTCAGCAGTCCGGCGCACAGCGCCGCCGCGAGCAGGAGATTGGGCCGCCGGCCCGAGTTACGCTCCCCAAGTGTCTGCTTGGCGTCCATCGATCGCGGCCACGGCGGTTGCGCTGTCCGGTCCGATCGGCCCCTAGGGCACCTCGAGGACGGCCGAGGCGAGCACCTTGTCCCCCTCGTCCGGACGCGCGCGGTAGCTCACTCGCAGCTGTCCCGCTCTCAGCGCCGCCCCGTTGGGCAGGGTTAGCGGCAGGGCGACCCGGCGCCACAGATTGGGCGTGTAGACCGCGACGCCATTGAGCCGGGCCAGTACCAGCTCGGCGCCGCCGTTGCTGGGGACGAAGCTGGCCGTGAGATCGCCGAACACCGATCGCTCGCCGCTACGCTCGATACGAAACGTCAGCACAGGTGTAGCCGCCTGTCGGCCTGTCGGCGCCAGATGCAGCTTCCTGATGGCCACGCCCGCTGTCAGGTTGCCATGGCGCACGATGACAGGGATGCTGATGCCGAAGATCGGGATCAGCTCGACCCGGAACTCAGGGCCTTCGCCGGGAACCTGTTCGATGCTCCTGCCCTGGACCTTTTCGGGAATCGCCTGAAACAGGAGATGCGAGCGGTATTCCCCCGCCGCCACTCCCGACGGCTTGCGCAGCAACAGTCGCACGGTCTGGGCCTTTCCGGGAGCCAGCTTCACTTGGCGTGGCGCATAGCGCACCATTCCCTCGGCGAACCTCTCGCCCGGGCCCGGCATGTCGATTTCCTCGAAGCTGCCGTCCTCCTTCATGCGCCGGTTGACTATCGAGATCCGATAAGTGGTCGTCTTCGTGCCACGGTTGAGGAGATTGAGCTCGATCGAGCGCGTCCGCCCTTCGAAGACGGCGCGCGACGGGACGACCGCCAGATTGCCGAGGGTCTGGCCCCAGGCGGGGGCCGAGGGCACGACGGAGGCGAACCAAGGGATCAGGACGAGGGCCAGGCCAATCGCCTGGCGCCGAATGCGGCCCGACCTGTGCGAAGCAAGTCGATTGGACATCTGCAGCACCACAATCATTAAGATTGTTTAGTAAAGAATGCTTAGACTATTTAGGTTACATTGGCGTTAATATGGCGGCGCTCCGGTATCTCGTGCCTACCTATCGCGCCGGCGGTTCGGCGCGGTCGCACTCCGAGGGGCGTGGACCTATTGTATCAATCCAAGGACACAGTGACGTTGAAGGCGGCAAGATGGGACCCTTGTGCCAAGCTTGGTCCGGCACGGAGAATCGCTCCGACCTCGAAGCGCCTCGCGCCCGCCGGATCCAAGACCGGCGAGAGGCCGGCGTTGTGCGTGAAATCGGTTACCTGGAGCCCGGCGTCGCCGGGGGTCAGAACGATGCTTTTCGGCAAGGTTATGGCGAAGGCCACATTGGGCGCGCCCGAAAGGGTGAACGCGGCCACGGCGGCGTTCGGACCGCGCGAAAGGTCGACCCAGCTTGCCCAGCGCAAGCCGTCGGTCCGTAGCGCCACGGTCCCCCGAACGTGGCTCGGGTCCAAGGCGCCGAAGGTCAGATTGGAGGATTTCTCGAAGGACAGAGGCGCCAGGACGGCGGCACTCGCCGTGGTGCCCGAGTCGGCGGCCGACGCGGCAGACGAACCCAGCCCGAAAACAAGGAGAAGAGCCAGGACCGTCCGTCCAAATGCCCGGACCGTATGGCGCCCGCGCGGGCCGGGAAGGACGCCGGTCCGGCCGACGCCCCTCCGGGCAACTGGGAGTCCATCCATCCTGCCGGTCTCCATCACGATCGCCTCAGGATTTCCGCTTCGCCCCGCGACGGGGGATCAGCTCAGTTGTAGTCGACCGAAACCGAGAAGGATCCCGTATAGGTACCGGCCGCTTGGTTCGCGCCGACGTTCAGGGTGGCGCCGACGTTGAAGCTGTCGTTGCCCGTGCCGTCCAGCGCCGGGCTTCCGCCGCCATTGTGGGTGAACGTGTCGACGGTCATGTTGTTGGCGCCGCTGGTAATGGTGGCCGACGCCGGAAGCGTGATGGTGTAGGCCTCGCTGGCCTGACCTGTCACGGCAAACTCCGCCGCGGCGACCGTACCGCCGCTCAACAGGTTCACGTTGGTCGGGGTCCGCGAGCTGGCGGTGTCCAGAACGACGGTGCCGGCGGCGGCAGTCGGCGCGACCCGGCCGAAGTTCATGTTGGTCGTCGTGGAGATGCCGATCGGCGTAACGATCTCCGCGTCGGCGTTCGAGTTGGCCGAAGCCGCCAAGGCCTGCGAGGTCGAAAGCGCCGCCAGGCCGGTGCCGGCCATCAGGACGGCGGCGAGTTTCAAGAGGTTCATCGCTTTCATGTCAACTTCTCCCATTTCCCATTTCCGCGACCCGGCGTCTGCCCCTTCGAGGGGCCGGCCCAACATGGGCTGTCTCCGGACCGCAACCAAACCTTGGTCAGTACGCTTCAACTTTTTACTGATGGTATGTATTATGTAACAGGGATGTAAATATCTAGTAAATTTGCATTATTAATTTTCGAAGATAATACTCTATAGATCGAAAGTATTTCTGATAATTTTTATATATTCAGGATTCTAAAAGCGTTTCGTTTCATAGGAATTTGCGATGCCGCCGCGTTCCAGCTATCGGTCGGCAGGCCGTCGTCGGCTGGAGAGGTTTCCTTGCCGGGCTCGCCCGCGCCCCGGTTCGTGTTCGGAAGCGAGAGGACCGCTAGTTGTATTCCACGGTGACGGTGAACTGGCCGGTATACAGGCCGGGCGGTTGGTTGGCCGTCAGATTGAGCGTGGCGCCGACCCAAATCGTGTCGACGTCGAATTCCAGGACGCCCGTTCCCGACCATGTGAAGGCGTTGACGGTCATCGAATCGCCGCCCGCCGAGATCGTTATTTGGCTGGGCAGGGTGACCGCATAAGCCTCGTCGGTGTCGCCGGTTATTTCGAACTGAGCGCGCTGATGCGGGCCGCCGAAGTCCTGAACGCCGCCGGTCACCGTCTTGCCGTTGGTCGCAGGGTTGATCGTGACCGTTCCGCCCTGCGTCTCGCTTGTCGCATAGCGCCCGAACACCAGGTCCATTTGCTTGACGATTTGTATGGGGGCGGCCAGGGCGCCCTGGGCGGTCAGGCCGAGCAGCCCCAGGATAGAGAGCCCCAGTGCGGTCCTCGAAACGCACCCGAATGCCGTGCGCGGTGAGGCCCTCGGCAAGTCATGGTCAGTCGTATGGAGCATCCCGAAACCGAACCTGTCCCGTCATCGCCGTCGTTTGCGGCATCCCGCGCGGCGGCGGTTCATCATTCTACGGTCGGGGCGTTAATGAACGGTTATCTGAAAAGCGTAGAATATTCGAGCTAACCGACGGCCGGGCAGGCCGGCGGCCTCGTCACGGGCGCTTGGCGGCGATCCGGGAAACCTTCGTTCGACCATCGCGGATGTGTTAGATACCTGGCGGAAGACGACGGGCGAGGGGAGCATATTGCCGTGTTCGACGACTTCGGGACCAAGCGGATCGCGACCTCGGGAGCCGAGATCCATTTGCGCCTGGGCGGCGCGGGGCCGCCGCTGCTACTCCTGCACGGCTACCCGCAGAGCCACGTCATGTGGCACAAGGTCGCGCCCGGCCTGGCCGAGCGCTTCACCGTGGTGGCGCCTGACCTCCGCGGCTACGGCGAGTCCTCGAAGCCGCCGGGCGGCGACAGGCACGAAAACTATTCCAAGCGCGCCATGGCCCGGGACCAGGTCGAGGTCATGGCCGCGCTGGGCTTCGAGCGCTTCTCCGTGGTCGGCCACGACCGCGGCGCGCGCGTGACGCACCGCCTGGCGCTCGACCATCCCGCGCGGGTCGAGAAGGCCGCCGTGCTCGACATCTGTCCGACCAAGACCATGTACGAGCAAACCGACCAGGCCTTCGCCACCTCCTATTACCACTGGTTCTTCCTGATCCAGCCCTTCGACCTGCCCGAACGCCTGATCGGCGCCGATCCGGACTTCTACCTGGAGCGCAAGATCGGCGCCTGGGGCAAGACCGAGAACGCCTTCGGCGCCGAGGCGCTGGCCGAATACAAGCGCCGTTTCCGGGACCCGGAGACGATCCACGCCAGCTGCGAGGACTACCGCGCGGCGGCCGGGATCGACCTGGAACACGACGCCGAGGACCTGGACCGCAAGCTCGCCTGTCCGCTGCTCGTGCTCTGGGGCGCCAAGGGCGTGGTCGCGCGCAGCTACGATGTGCTCGCGGTCTGGCGCGAGCGGGCCCGCCAGGTGAGCGGCCGGGCGCTCGACTGCGGCCACTTCCTGCCCGAGGAAGCGCCGGAGGAGACCCTGGCCGCGCTCTTGACCTTTCTTTGACACCGTGGCTTTGCTTGAAAGTCGTGAAGACCCCATATAAGGAACCGGGATAAGGGATTGTCGTTTCAGGGACTTTCATGGCCGAAGCGCGAGGAAAGAAGAAGAGGCCCGTAACCAGACCGCCCAAGGTCAAGCGGCCGCCGACGCCCAAGCACCTGCGGGTCGGCCTCGCGGCGCGGCTGAGGAACTATTTCCTGGCGGGCATCCTGGTCACGGCGCCGCTCGGCATCACGTTCTGGATCGCCTGGAACCTGATCGAGTTCGTCGACAACCGGGTGACGCCGCTGATTCCGCCGCGCTGGAACCCCGAAACCTATCTGCCCTTCGGCATCCCCGGACTGGGGCTTGTCTTCGCGGTCGTCGTGCTTGCCGCGATCGGCTTCCTGACCGCCGGCTTCGTCGGCCGGGGGCTCACGCGCACCGGCGAGCGGATCCTCGCCCGCGTCCCCGTGGTCCGTTCTGTCTACAGCGCCACCAAGCAGATCTTCGAGACCGTGCTGGCGCAGAAGTCCAACGCCTTCCGGCAGGTCTGCCTGATCGAGTATCCCAGCCGCGGGGTCTGGGCGGTCGGCTTCGTCACCGGACAGACCGTGGGCGAGGTCCAGGGCCAGACCGACGAGACGACGATCAACGTCTTTGTGCCCGCCACGCCCAACCCGACCACGGGGTTCCTGCTCTTCGTGCCGCAGCGCGACGTGCATATCCTCGACATGACGGTGGAGGAGGGCATCAAGCTGGTCATATCGGGCGGCATCGTCGCGCCGCCGAACAACGGGCAGCGCCGAACCGGGCCATCCGCGCCGGCCCTGAAAGCCGCGCCGGCGGATGACCCGGCGAAGCGAGCGCCCCGCCGGGTCTCCCTGGCCGGCAAGCTGCGCAACTATTTCCTGGCCGGCGTCCTGATCACGGCGCCGATCGGCATCACGGTGTGGCTGTCCTGGAAGTTCGTCACCTTCGTCGACAGCCAGGTCACGCCGCTGATCCCGCCGCGCTGGAACCCGGAAAGCTATCTGCCCTTCGACGTTCCGGGCCTCGGCCTGATCGTGGTCTTCCTCGGGCTGACCCTGATCGGCATGTTCGCCGCGGGCTTCACCGGACGCGTCCTCATGCGCAGCGGCGAGCGGATCCTGGCCCAGGTGCCCGTGGTGCGCAGCATCTACGGCGCGGTCAAGCAGATCCTGCAGACGGTCCTGGCCAAGAAGTCGAACGCCTTCCGCAAGGTCGTGCTGTTCCAGTACCCGCGCCCGGAGGTCTGGTCGATCGGCTTCCTGACCGGCAAGGCCGAGGGCCATATCCAGGAGATCGCCGACCGTGACGTGCTCAACGTCTTCCTGCCGACCACGCCCAACCCGACCTCCGGCTTCCTGCTCTTCGTCCCGGCCGCGGACGCCAAGGAGCTCACCATGACCGTGGAGGAGGGCCTGAAGATGGTCGTCTCCGGCGGCCTGGTGACCCCGCCCGACCGGCGCCCCGCGGCCCAGCGCGCGCAAGAGGCCGCCGGCCCGCAGGGCCACGACACGGCCGAGCCCGCCGCCGCGCCGAAAGAACGCGCCTCCGGCGCCTGACGGAGGGAAACCGGGACTGGCTCCGGTCGCGCTCGCGCAAGCGAAAAGGTGCCCGTCCCGCTTTCCCGGGCCGCCGCGAAGACCGCGGCCGACCGGTCCGCGAAAGAAGGCACACCGCCGCCGGCGCGGCCGCGAGCCAGTCCCCTTTTTCGCTCGCAGCGCGCTCCGGCCGCTCAGCCGGAGCGGAGGAACTTGACCGCCGCGTCGCGCTCGAAGAGGTAGAGGAGGGTGCGGAGCGCCTGGCCGCGCGGGCTCTCGAGCTCGGCGTCCTTGTCGAGGATCAGCCTGGCGTCGTCGCGCGCGGCGGCCAGCAGCTCGCCGTGCACCGCGAGGTCGGCCAGGCGGAACTCGGGAAAGCCGCTCTGGCGCGTGCCCAGCAGCTCGCCCGCGCCGCGCAGGCGCAGGTCCTCCTCGGCGATCTTGAACCCGTCGTCGGTCTCGCGCAGGGTGCGAAGGCGCGCGCGCGCCGTCTCGCCGAGCGGCCCCTGGTAGAGCAGCAGGCAGGTGGACTTCGCCCGGCCGCGGCCGATCCGCCCGCGCAGCTGGTGCAGCTGCGCCAGGCCGAAGCGCTCGGCGTGCTCGATCACCATGACGCTGGCCGCGGGCACGTCGACGCCGACCTCGATCACGGTCGTCGCGACCAGCATTTTAAGGGGTCCCTCGGAAAACGCGGCCATGACCGCGTCCTTCTCCTTGCCGGCCATGCGCCCGTGGACCAGGCCGACCCCCTCGCCGAAGCGGGCCTTCAGGGCCGCGTGGCGCTCTTCGGCGGCGGCCAGGTCGCTGGCCTCGGACTCGGCGACCAGGGGACAGATCCAGTAGACTTTCGCGCCCTCGGCGAGCGCCCTTGCGACGGCCTCGACCACCTCCTCCAGGCGCTCCAGCGGCAACGCCCGGGTGTCGATCGGCAGGCGTCCGGCCGGCTTCTCGGTCAGCTGCGAGACCTCGAGGTCGCCGTAGGCGGTCAGCATCAGGGTGCGCGGGATCGGCGTGGCGGTCATGACCAGCACGTCGACCGCGCGGCCCTTGGCCGAGAGGGTCAGGCGCTGGTGCACGCCGAAGCGGTGCTGCTCGTCGATCACCGCGAGCGCCAGGTCGCGGAATTCCACGTCCTCCTGGAAGAGCGCGTGCGTGCCCACCGCAATGCCCGCCTCGCCGTTGGCCAGGCGCGCCAGGATCGCGTTCCGAGATTTGCCCTTGTCGCGGCCGGTCAGCACCTCGAGGCCGACGCCGGCGGCCGCGGCGAGCGGCTGGAGCGTCTGATAGTGTTGGCGGGCCAGCACCTCGGTCGGCGCCATCAGCGCCGCCTGGCCCCCGGCCTCGACCGCGCTCAGCATGGCGAGCAGGGCGACGACGGTCTTGCCGCTGCCGACGTCGCCCTGGAGCAGGCGCAGCATGCGGCTTTCCGCCGCCATGTCGTCGGTGATCTCGGCAAGGGCGCGCTGCTGCGCGCCGGTCAGGCCGTAGGGCAGGGCGTCCAGGACCGCGCCGCGCAGGCGGCCGTCGCCCCGGACCGAACGGCCGCGCTGCCGGCGCTGGCGCGCGCGCACCAGGGCGAGCGCCAGCTGGTTGGCCAGCAGCTCGTCGTAGGCGAGGCGCTGACGCGCCCGCGTCAGCGGCGAGATGTCGGCTTCGTCTTCGGGCGCGTGGGCGCGGCCCAGGCTCTCCCGCCAGCCCTCCCAGCCTTGGCGCCCCAGGAACGCCGGGTCGAGCCATTCGGGCAGCTCGGGCGCGCGCTCGAGCGCGGCGCGGACCGCCTTGCCGACGACCTTGAGCGAGAGCCCGGCGGTGAGCGGATAGACCGGCTCCACGGTCATCACCTCCGCGCTCTCCTCGGGCGGCGCGACGTGGTCCGGGTGGGTCATCTGCAGCGCGTCGGCGAAGACCTCGACCTTGCCGCTCACGACCCGCTGCTGGCCCTCGGGCAGGATCCGGCGCAGGTAGTCCTCGCGCGCGTGGAAGAACACCAGCTCGAGCTCGCCGGTCTCGTCGTGGCAGGCGATCTTGTAGGGCTGGCGCGGGCTCCGCGCCGCCCGGTGCTGGCCCACCGTGACCGTCACCGTGGCGATGCGCCCGGGCTGGGCCGCCGCCACCTTGGGCGCATAACGCCGGTCGATCACCCCGCTCGGCAAATGCCAGCAGAGATCGACCGTATGAGGCCCGGCCAGCGCCTCGAACAGCTTGGCGAAGCGCGGCCCCACGCCGGCGAGCGCGGTCACCGGTGCGAAGAGGGGATAGAGGATCTCTGGGCGCAAGGTCGCTTCCGGCGGGCCGGCGCGCAAGAGGCGAGGGCCCGGAGGCTGTGGGGAAACCGTTGGCCGGGTTATAGCGGATTAGGGGGAGAGGGGCTAGGTAAGGGAACGGCAAGAGGAGCGACGGTAGGTAGGGGCGGCGGTTCGAATGGCTGAGGGGATTGCCAGAGCGTTTCGTCGTGAGGCGGAGATCCCAAGACAGCGATCGCAAGTTTCGTATTTACCCGCACAGGACATGTAACTATAATTTTTCTAATGTGCAGTCGCAGGAGCCTGATCTCGGTGACAGGAAGCTGCTGGTCTCTTCCTCTCCCTGCGCGGTTGGCAACGAAATCCCGATACGATCAGGTGGTCTCCTGAAGACGGCGCGACGCCGCGCGCCTTGTTTCGTGGTGGTGAACGGTACGGGCTCAAGCTGCCGCGCATTGGCGGCAAGTCCATGTCCGGTTCGTACGGGAGACAAGCCTATCGAGCACGTGCGCGGCAGGGTCGAAGGGGGACGTAGGTCGATGGGGTCGAAAGGTTTTCCTCGGCGGTATAGGGGCGAGTGCAGCTATGCATGCCCGACCCGGTTTGTTGTGCCGACGCCTCCGGATGCCTATCCCCCGGTTCGGGGCGAACAAGCGAATTCCATCCATCGGTGGCCATGATGAGCGATCTGATCCCCCATGACGTCTGGATGGAGCGCACGGCGGTCACGGCGCGGCGCCGGAGCGCGGAGCTGAAGGCGCTCGACGAGGAGCTGAAACGATACGGGCAGTTCGGCGGCGGCCAGGCGCGGTGGTCGGTGGAGCAACGCCTCGAAGCGTGGAAGAAGAGCAAGGGGGCCGGTGACGCCTGGCGCAATAGCATGCGCAACAAGAACAGGGCCTTCGACGATCTGACGAACGCCTTGAAGGGCGTCCAGCAGACCGCCGAGCAGCGCGAGGCGATTCAGCTTGTCAAGCAGCACCAGAAGGACTTCATCAAGGCGCTGTTCGGGGGGCGCAAGGTGAGCCTGTCGTCCAAGGCGATGACGGCGTACCAGGCCGCGAGCTCGGCACATACGCTGTCCGATCTGGGTTCGGGCATGAACCTGACGCGTGGCGCGAGCAGCAGGCTGGTGCAAGGGGCGGAGACGGCCGCGCTGGAGCTCGTCCGCAACACGCTCGGGGACGTCTGGGATCTCCCCGAGCTGGCGGAGGTGGTTCTCGACGTGCTGGGTAAGACGGTGGCGGATCTCGTGAAGTCGATCACCCCGGCGGTTGGCTTCGTCAAGTCTGCGTCTCAGACCGCCTACTATGGCGTCCAGACCGTCTCGCGCGCGAAGGATACTTACACCCTGTCCGGCTCCGAGGTGGGCGTGGCGCCGGGCGACCCGGCGCGGGCGTTCAAGGCCGTGCAGGCGTTGGCGAAGAGGGAGCTGAAGAAGAGCGGCGCGCGCTTTGGGGTGTCCGCCTCCGAGACGGCGGCGAAGGGTGCGGGGCTGTTCGCCGACGCGGGCACCGGCACTACCGCGGCGGTGGGTACGGCGGCCTCGATCGCGCGCCTGCTCATCACGCTCAACGCGCTGCGGGTCGATTGCCTCGAGATGCGCGCGGCCAACAAGATCCTCAAGGACGTCGACAGGATCGACAACACCCTGTTTCACAAGAACCCCTTGCTCGGCTGCTACTTCATCGTCTGCGCCGACACGTCGACCCTGATCAACTTCATGTTCGAGGATGTGGGCCGTCCCGGGTTCCAGTACGAGGTGGAGAGAGCGGTCAAGAAGCACCTCGACCCGACGCTGAAGATCGCCAGCCATCTGCTCTACGAACACCGAATGATGCTCGGCGGAGGCGAACTGCCCAAGCTCACGGTGCTGCCGGGGCCGGGGAAGAAGTACAAGGGGCAGATCGCGGTGCGCAATCCCACCACAATGCACCAGGCGAAGGCCAAGGCGCTGAACAAGGTACGCGGGCGAAGCCCCGGGTTCTACAAGTAGCGACTTCAGAGCAAACAAAGCCGCAACCAGTCCTGCGCTTGGCTTGGCAGCGCATCGGGCTCGCCCGGGCGGCACCGGACCTGATGGCGATCGAGGCCTTCGTGCGCGCCGGCGGGGAACCGGGGTCAGAACTTAGCTTGCATTATTATAGAAGAATGGTCCAAGAGCCGTCCATTTTGCTTTTTGCCAAACACCCTAACGCCTAGGTGGCTTCCGTCGCAGGCGTTCGAGCGCCCTTCGCTGCTGGCGGTTGAGCGGAGCCTCGGGGCCGGGCGGGGGCTCGGGCACGGCGGCGCCCGCGGCCCTGGGGGCGGCCGCGACCTCGCGCGCCTGCTCCGCCTCACCACTCAGCTTCATCATCCGCTCGAGCTCGGCGGTGAACGCGCCGCCGCGGGCGAGCTGTTCTTTCGTCGCGTGGGCCTCCTTGCGCAAGGCCCGACGCTCGGCGGATTCGTCTTCGCGGCGGCGCTGGTCGCGCAGGCGCGCCAGGGTCGCGAGCTGGCGGCCGGTCAGCGCCATCATCTGGGCGGCGAAGCGCTGGGCTTTTTCGCGGATCCGCTCGCCCAAGTGCGGCGCGTTGGCCTGGCCCTGCCA